>SFCS01000032.1 GCA_004558485.1 Ruminococcus sp.
TACACCCGGTACCCTTTGTAATGACAGGGTACAGATCTCCACGTTTATCATTTATAAAATCTTTTGTAAAGGTCATTTCAGCCAGTGGTAATTTTAAGTCTTTATACATCGACTTTGAAAAAACACGTTGAAATACGAATCTATCAAAATTCACTGATATCACGCTCCTACAAAACGATACGACTATTGTACCACGCCGCTGATTTTTTGTAAATATTTTTACAGATCAATGGGTCCTACTTGACCATAAGCAGAGCGCATCGTGCAGGAGGGCATGGACAAGCTCATGCATGGGCGCACCACCTTTGTCATCGCACACCGGCTGTCTACCGTGCGCAACAGCGACCGTATCGTCGTTCTCGAAAACGGCAGGATCTTTGAGCAGGGCTCGCACGACGAACTGATGCAAAAGGAAGGAAAATACTATCAGCTCTATACCGGCAACGCTCCGAAAACGGTAAATGCATAAAAAAAATAAGAGGTTTGCAAAAATGCAAACCTCTTATTTTTTATGCTTACATCATGTGATCCGCCACAAAAAGGCCCATAGCACCGCTCTGCGACAGACCGCGGGTGATGCCGCTGCCGTCACCGATCAGGTACATTCCCTCGGCAATTTCAAAGTTGCCGTTGTGCACGGGGCGGATGGAATAGTATTTATTCTCACAGCCGTACAGCAGGGTGTCGTCGTTCGCCGTGCCGGGCGCGACCTTATCGAGCGCATAAATGGTCTCGATGATGTTGGTGAGCGCACGGTAGGGCATCACCACCGACAGATCGCCCGGAAATGCCTTCAGGGTCGGAATGACGGTGTTCGCCGCCAGGCGGTGATCGTTCGTGCGTCTGCCGCGCACCAGGTCGCCGAAGCGCTGCACCATCACATTGCCCTCCGCGGCAAAGTTGGTGTTCTTGGCAATATTCTCGGCATATTCCGTCGGCTTGTTGAAGTCTCCCGCGAAGTGGATGGACGAAAGAATGGCAAAGTTGCAGTTCTCCGTCTTCTTTTCCGGCTGTGCGAAGGAGTGACCGTTTGCCGTAATGACGCCGTGGTTATTCTCCGCGGAAACAAGACCGCCCTGGTTAAAGCAGAACATGCGGGTACGATCCTCGAAGGTCTTGGTGCGATAGAGGATCTTCGGCTCATAGATCTGACTGGAAAACTCTCTCCAAATAATGTCCTTCATTTCCACGCGCACACCGATGTCCACGGAGTTTGCCTCCATCGTGACACCGAAGTCGTTGCAGATCTTTTTCACAAAGTCCGCGCCGCTGCGTCCCGTGGCGATGACCAGCTTGTCCGCCGCCACCGTGTCCGCGCCGTCGGGCGTTTCGATATACACACGGTATTCCCCGTCGACCCGCTCCACCGTTTTACAGTCGGTGCGGGTGCGCAGAGTCACACCCACCTGCTCCAAATGCTTAATAAGCAGGTGCATGGTGTGGAAATTCTTGTCCGTGCCGAGATGGCGGACATTCATGTCGAGCAGGCGCAGATTGTTCTGCAGGCATTTCAGCTTCAGCGTCTCGTTCGAGCGATACATCGGCGGATAGTCGTCCGCAAAGCTCTCGAGCACATGATCCACCTCGTTGATATACTTCATCGCGGTGTCCTCACCGAGCTCCTCGCCCATGCTGCCGCCGTAGGCGGTGCCGAGGTTAAATTTACCGTCGGAAAACGCGCCGGCACCGGCATAGCCGCTTGTGATGCTGCAAATGCCGCAGTGCAGACAGGAGCGATCCTTTCCCGCGGGGCAATGGCGTTTCGAAAGCGCCAGGCCTTTTTCCAAAACAATGATACGGCAATCCGGTTTCTTTTCATGCAGGCGGTATGCTGTCATCAGGCCGCCGATGCCACCGCCGATAATTGCTACATCATACTTCATAGTCTATCTTTCCCTTCGTGTAATCGGCAAAAGCGCCACAGAGTAGTATACCACACCCCATCGAAATTTGCAATCAGTTTTCAAGCGCCGCAAGCGATTTTTCCACGAAGGCAAGCTGCGTTTCCACCGACTGCACCGCCGTGCCGCCGAAGGAGCTGCGCTTTTCCACGCAAACGGCAAGATCGATCGCCGTATAGACATCCTCGTCAAAAAGCGGGCTATACTCCCGATAGACGGAAAGCGGCAGCGTTTCCGGCACACATGCGTCCTTTATGCAGCGGGCGACCAGTTGCCCCGACAGCTTATAGGCGCTGCGAAACGGCAGTCCCTTGCGCACCAGATAATCGGCGAGGTCGGTCGCGTTGATGAACCCCTCCCTTGCCGCTTTCAGCATGTTGTCGGCGTGCACCTGCATCGTCGACAGCATCGGCGTCAGGACGGACAGACACATAAGGACCGTTTCCACGGCATCGAAAACGCCCTCCTTGTCCTCCTGCATGTCCTTGTTATAGGCAAGCGGCAGTCCCTTGAGCGTGGTGAGTAACGCCAAAAGATCGCCGTATACCCTTCCTGTCTTGCCGCGGATCAGCTCCGCCATGTCGGGGTTTTTCTTTTGCGGCATGATGGAGGAGCCGGTCGTGTAGGCGTCCGATAGCTCCACAAAACGGAATTCCCAGCTGCACCACAAAACGATCTCCTCCGCCATGCGGGACAGGTGCATCATCAGTATAGACAGCGCACCGAGCAATTCGACGCAGAAATCACGGTCGGAAACGCCGTCAATGCTGTTTTGGCACACGGCGTCAAAGCCAAGCTGCCGCGCCTCAAAGAAACGGTCGGTGTCATAGGTCGTGCCCGCAAGCGCGCAACTCCCGATCGGGGAAACATTCATCCGCCTTTTGCAATCGGAAAGCCGTCCGAGATCCCGCAGCAGCATCATGGAGTATGCCATGAGATGATGACCGAAGGTAATGGGCTGCGCCCGCTGCAAATGCGTATAGCCCGGAAGAACGGTCGCCTTGTGGCATTCTGCCTGTCGGCAGATGACGCGGATGAGCGCCTCCGTCTTTTCCGCTATTTCCCCCGTTTTGTCCCGCAGATACAGCCGCATATCCAGCGCCACCTGGTCGTTGCGGCTGCGGGCGGTGTGCAGCTTTTTGCCGACATCGCCGAGCCGCTTTGTCAGCTCCTGCTCGACAAACATATGGATGTCCTCACACTGCATATCGAACGCGAGCTTGCCGCTTTTCAGCTCATCGAGAATCTCCGAAAGTCCGTCGATGAGCGTTTGTGCCTCCTTCTCGGTGATGATGTGCTGTGCGCCGAGCATCGCCGCATGCGCCATGCTGCCGGTGATGTCCTGCTCAAACATTTTGCAGTCAAAGCGGATGGAGGAATTGAAATCGTCGGCGACGGCGTCGGTCAGTCCCGCCGTTCTGCCTGCCCACATTTTTTCCATTTGTGCCACTCCTTAAAGAGGGCTGTTGCACAAATGCACAACAGCCCTTTTTGTTTTTTATTTTCCGTCCACCATCGCCTGCACCTTGATGGGCAGTCCATAGAGGTTGATGAACCCCGTCGCGTCGGTCTGGTCATAGTCGCTCTCGCCGAAGGTAGCGATCTCCTCGCTGTACAGCGAATAGGGACTCCACACGCCTGCATGGATGATGTTGCCCTTATACAGCTTCAGCTTCACCTTGCCGGTGACCTTCTCCTGTGTCTTGTCCACAAAGGCGGACAGTGCCTCCCGCAGCGGCGTGAACCACTGACCGTTATACACAAGCTCCGCAAAGGTGATGGACAGCTTTTGCTTTTCATGCATCGTCATCTTGTCGAGGCACAGGGTCTCGAGTACACTGTGCGCCTTATAGAGGATCGTGCCTCCGGGCGTTTCGTACACGCCACGGCACTTCATGCCCACAAGCCGGTTTTCCACGATATCGATGATGCCGATGCCGTTTTCACCGCCGAGCTTGTTGAGCTTCAGGATGATGTCCTTCGCCGACAGCTTTTCGTCGTCGAGCGCAACCGGCACGCCCTTTTCAAACTCCAGCGTGATGTAGGTCGGCTTATCCGGCGCGTCAAGCGGCGACACGCCCATTTCCAAAAAGCCGGGCTTTTCATACTGCGGCTCGTTGCCGGTATCCTCCAGATCCAAGCCCTCATGGGACAGATGCCAGAGGTTCTTGTCCTTGGAGTAGTTGGTCTCCTTGTTAATCTTCAGCGGCACATGGTGCGCCTCGGCATAGGCAATTTCCTCGTCGCGGGACTTTATCTCCCATTCCCGCCACGGCGCGATGATGGGCATATTGGGGGCGAAATGCTTGATGGCAAGCTCGAAACGCACCTGATCGTTGCCCTTGCCGGTGCAGCCGTGCACAATCGCGTCCGCGCCTTCCTTCTTGGCGATCTCCACAAGCCCTTTGGCAATGCAGGGACGCGCGTGGCTCGTGCCGAGCAGGTATTCCTCATACACAGCGCCCGCCTTCATGGTCGGAATGATATATTCCTCCACATATTCATCGGAGAGATCCAGCACATACAGCTTGGATGCGCCGGTCGCCAGCGCCTTTTCCTCCAGTCCTTCCAGTTCGTCCGCCTGCCCCACATTGCCGGAGACCGCTACGACCTCACAGTTGTTATAGTTTTCCTTGAGCCACGGAATGATGATGGATGTATCCAGTCCGCCCGAATACGCCAAAACCACTTTTTTGATGTTTTTCTTGTCCATTGCACTGCGCCTCCATGAATATCTATGCGAAATGTGATTGACTATGCGTGGAGTATACACCGTTTATGCAAATTTGTCAAGCATTTTTGTAAAAATATTCATGATTTTTCGCATATATACATTTATACTGTATATTTTAGGCGTTCTGATGACGGCGCAGGATGTGGAAATATGCCCCCGCTACCAATAATACGGTGTACATATCACGCCTCCCGTTTCCACGGGATCATGCACAACGCCTCTGCGACCGGCTCCCGCATCCAGACGGACGGCGTGATGCGCAGCGTAAAGCCGTTGCCGGGGTTCACCACGCAATCGCCCATTTGCAGCCGCGGCAGCGCATAGGTCATCATCAGCATCATGATGACGCCGCCGTGCGTACACACCACCGCCTCGGTGTCTCCGCTGCGCATCAGCTCCTCCACAACGCCCTCAAACGCCTTTGTCACGCGCTTTTGGAAATCGACCGTCGACTCGCCGTTCGGAATTTCCGTTTTTGTCCCCTCCATCCACGAGAGAAAAGCGGGATCGTTTTTAAGCTGCACGATGCTCTTGTTCTCCCAATCGCCGAAATTACATTCGGTCAGTCCCTCGACGATCTCCGGCTTTGCATCGGGATAGAGCACCTGCATCGTTTGGCGGCATCGCGACAGCGGTGCTGTGAAAAATCGTGCCGCGCCCGGATAGACATATTCCTTTTTCATCTCCAAAAGCTCCGCAAGTCCCTCGGGGGAAAGCGGCATATCCGTGTGACCGATATAGATGCCATTCTGATTGGCAGCCGTTTTTCCATGGCGAATAAGATGAATTTTGTAAGTTTTCATTAAAATTTCCTCCCAAATGATGCAATTTGACGATTTACAAATGGTAATAACTGCGATATAATAATTAAACGCGCAGTCTAAAATTCATTTTCTTGTTGGGGGCAGAGGCATGAACACAACCTTTCCGCGGATGATCACACTTCTTCGTAAAGAGCAGGGCACCAGCCAAAAAAAGGCGGCTGCCGATCTCGGCATATCGCAGGCGCTGCTCTCGCACTATGAGAAGGGCATCCGTGAATGCGGATTGGACTTTGTTGTGCGCACCGCCGACTATTACGGCGTGTCCTGTGACTATCTTCTCGGCCGTACCGCCGACAAGAGCGGCGCCATGATCGCCGTCGACGACATTCCCGAAAACGATCCCGCTATTCAGGACAACCGTCTGCGCGGCGGCGTTCTGCCGGTTCTGAACAAAAAGCTGGTGGTGAACTCTCTGCATGTCCTCTTTGACATGTTGCAAAGGTGCAACAACAAAGCGCTCACCACCGAGGTGTCCGCAGCGCTGAGCATGACGGTCTATTCCCTGTTCCGTCAGATCTATGCCGCCAATACCAAAAATCCCACCGCCATGTTTTCGGTAGAAGCCTATCTCTTCCAGGCGGCGGCGACCGGTGAGATCGCCAAGGCCATCGCCAACAGCGGACAGCTCGCGCGCGGAAAGGCGGTCGGCGGCGCGGACGGCGTCAAGGCGGAGAACCTCCCCGCCATCCTGCCGGACGATATCGCCCGCCAGTATCCCATGTTTGCCAACTCCCTGCTCAATCTGCTGCGCAACGCCGAAACGCGGATACAGGGAAAATAAACAAAGTCAAAAAGAGACCGACGGTTGGTTAACAATCGTCGGTTTTCTCTTTTCTGCCGATGACGGGCGGGCGGATCATCACGGAAAGCACGGCAATCACGAGCGCCGTTGCACCGAACAATACGCTTTTTGCCCAGGAGTTTTGCGGAAATATGTAATAGATCAGCAGCGCAGACAGGACAACATGTATTCCTGCCGCCACGCGCATGAGCATGATGTCCGCCTTCCTGTCCGGCAGCGTTGCCAGCGCGAAAGCGGGCAGCGGCAGTGCCGAGAAAAACAACAGCGCCGCATATTCATCTGCGAGACTGCCCGCAACGGCAAGTCCGAGCAGCAAGAGCGGCACGGCTGCCGTCAGCAGCATGTTCACCACGCGAAAGCATCCGCGCGCCGCCGCGCTTTTCCAGCAGAACGCCGGAAACAGCACGAGCACTGCCGACAAAAGCGGCGTCCAAAACCGCGTCATGCCGAAAAGACACGGCAACACCACGGCGATGCCGCAAAACACCACCAGGACAATCTTATACACACGCAATGCTTCCAAGGAGTCTTTTTTCAAAGCCATATACCGTAACCTCCGCAATGGGATGGTCAAAGTATACCGTATTTCCCGTCAAAAATCAAGAGTTCAGAACGCGTGTGTGCAAAAAACGGCGCTTTTTCGGCACTTTTCCCGGAAGGCGCTGCCAAAAAACGGCGCATTGGATATCTGCCGCCGTGCGCACAAGCAAAAACGGAAAGAGCGACAGCGGCAACACTGCGAGCATTTTCAGCGCATTTGCCCATGCTGCCGCCCGCCGCCCGCGCGCGCGGGACATGCCTGCACAGAGGGCTGCAAACAGCGTCGGATACTGCTCCCACAGGTAGACAGCGGGCAGAAACCGCCAAAGATACAAAAAGGAAACGGTCACGCCGAGCAGAAACAATAGCCCCCCGCCCGCCGCAAAAAACGCCTGCTGCCAAGCGTCGGCGGCACGCCCGCCGACCGTCAGCACCAGAAGCCCCGGAAAAGCGGCAAGGGCATAGAAAAACAGGCGAAAAGCATCCCACCGCAGCTGTCGTTTCAAGGCGCGCAACGGATGCCGAAATGCGCGAAAGAAAACGGAAAGCAGCGAATGTGACAACACCCCGTTCCGCACGCCGACCAGCTCACGGGTGGCGGCGGTGTCGCCCGTCTCCCGAAACGCCAGGCGATAGCAGCAGGCATAATACCCGCCGTGTGCCGCAGCGACCAAAAAGCGGTTGGCGATAACGCCCGAGGCAAGCAGCGCAGCCTGCCACTTCGTTTCCGTGAGCAGACCCGTCGGCAAAAACCGCCGCAGCAAAAGCTCTGCTGCGATCGGCAGCAGCCAGCACAGCAGCCGACACGCCTCAATGCACATCATTTCCATGCGATGTCCCGCAAGACACGCCCACCCGCTCTTCAGCACAAAGCATCACCGCCCTTTCGGCTAGTATGCGCAAAAAGGCGGTGAAAAAATCACGGTTTTGCCGACAATCCCTCAGACAGGCGCAGCTGCGCCATGCCCCAAAGAAACCAAATGACCTGTTCGGCGTTGCCGTTGTCGATCGTGCGATAGCCGTTCCCCGACGGCTGCATTTTTTCCATATACAGATCTGCCGTGTGGTAGGTCTCCAGAAACTGCAATGTTGCCAAAAGATGTGCGTCATCCTTTTTCTCCACCGCCGCCGCAATGTCCCAGCCGACGCTTTTTCCGAGGATCAGGTCGCGCACCTTGCCGCTTGCCGCCGCCTCTGCAGCGAGATAGCCGCCGGTTTCAGCCGTTTTGAACAGCCTACTGCGACAGAGCGCCACAGTGTTTTGCAAAATGTCGTCCTCGACGCCGTTCTTTCCCGCGGCAAAGGGTGCAAAGCACACCCAACTGACGCCGTTTTCCGCCGTTCCCTTGCCGCCGTCAAAATCCCGCAGCTCGAGGTAGACCGTTTTACCGTCCACGGTGCGGGTGAGGTTTTTCCGCATGCCGTCGCACAGCTTTTCCGCCGTCTGCGTCCAAAGCGCCGTGTCCTCGCCGTGCCCGTTTGCCGCCGCGACCGTCGCCAACTGCCGCAGCGCTGCCACCGTAAAGGTGTTGGTGAGCAGGTCGAACGCATCGTGATAGTCGTTGCCGTTGCGCACCCGCGTGTGCGTGAAACGGCGATTGCGCACCAAATTCCAATCGGCATAAAAATAGGCATCGCTGCAAAAGGCATCTGCCTCGCGTTTCATGAGTGCATAGGTCTCATTAAAATAGGCGGCATCACCGCTGTCCGCGATATATAACGCCCATCCCAGCACGAACTGCGCGCGTCCGTCCAATTCGTCCGCCGTTTTCACGGTCTTTCCGTCCGCGGAGATCGTGAACGGTACAAACGACAGGTTTTTATCTTGCATCGCATCGGTAACAAACCGCAGGGCGCGTCCCGCCTTTTCCGTTTCTCCCACCGTGTGTGCCAGAACGGACAGCGCACCGATCGAGCGAACATATTCCCCGCGGTAGGTGCCGGAAAGCGACTCCTGCAAAAAGCCGTTTTGCTGCATCCTGCCGAAAAGGCTCTGATAGCTTGTCCGATAGATATCCGCCACATGTCCCGTCGTCAGCAGCTCCCTGACCGTGGGCGACGGCGCCGTTGTTGCGACAGCGGTGGTCTCCGTCGTCGCAGGTATGACGGACACGGCAGTTGTTGCCGCGGTCGTTGCCGTCGTTGTTGCGGTCAAAGTCACAGCAACAGATGATGACGGCGCTGCGGGAACACCGCCGCAGCCGACAAGCAGGCACAGACAGATACCGATAATACACAGTCGTTTCATAATTCCTCACAAAAAAACACCCGACGCGTGCGCGTCGGGTAAAGATCAGATAAGACGGAAGCCCCAGCAGAGCAGAACAACGGCACCGAGCGCAATGCGGTACCAGCCGAACGGCGCAAAGCTGTGCTTACGGATGAAGTTCATGAGGAAACGGATGACGATGAGCGAGACCGCAAACGCCACCACCGTGCCGATCAGCAGGATTACCCACTCCATAGCTGTAAAGGTGAGTCCCTTTGCAACGAACTTGACACACTTGAGCAGGCTCGCACCGAGCATCACGGGAATCGCCATGAAGAACGAAAATTCCGCAGCCACCGGACGCGATGTCCCGACCAGCGTCGCGCCGAGGATGGTCGAGCCGGAACGGGAGGTGCCGGGGATGAGCGCCAGCATTTGGAAAGCACCGATCGCAAGCGCATCCTTGTAGCGGATGTCGGAAAGCTCCTTGATGCGCGGCTGATGCGGGCGCGCCTCCATCACGATGAACGCAACACCGTAGACAATGAGCGCGATCGCGATCACAAGCGGCGTGGACAGCTTTTCGTCCACGATGTCATCCAGCAGCAGTCCCGCCATCGCGGCGGGAACGCTGGCGACCAGCACCTTTGCCCACAGCGTCCATGTGGACTTCTTTTCCGCAGCTGTCTTGCGCGGCGAAAAAGGATTGAGCTTGTGGAAATACAGCACGACGACCGCCATGATAGAGCCGAGCTGGATCACGACCTTGAATACATCAAAAAAGTCGGCGGATACATCCATTTTCCAAACAGCGTCGAGCAGCAGAATATGCCCCGTGCTGCTGATCGGCAGCCATTCGGTGATGCCTTGCAGGACACCCTGCAAAACCGCCTTGAGCCATTCAATCAGTGCCATACAGTATTACCCCTTTACAGGTCGACTTCGTTCAAGAGATCCCGCAGCAAAATGACCTCGTCCGGCGACAGTGTCACGCCCTTGCCCATCTTCTGATGATCGGGCGACCATTCGCGGATGTCATATTTCGGCGCACGGTCGTTCCAGCTCACCAGGTTGACCTCTTTCGTCCAGCCCTTGGCGGACTCGGAAAGAACGCCGCAATTTTTCACAATCTCATACTTCAGTTCAGGCATAATTCATTCTCCTTTTAACTATATGACACAAAGTGCATGCGCCATGCTTACTGTTTTCCGCACAGCCATCTGCCGATCGCATCGAGCAGCTGCCCCACGGTGTTTGTTTCCCTCGCGGGGGAAATCTTGACGGATCCGCCGCCTTGCGGTGTATGCCCTTTACGGTTCACCGGCGGCCGATCGAAAAAAGTGCACATCGTCCGTTTTCTGCGGACGGTTTTCAAACTGCTGCAGCCATGTGTTCAACTGTTTTTCATCCGCGGCAGCCCCCACAGCCGTTCTCTGACGGATCGCCGCCGTCTCCCGTCGCAGCGTTTCGAGCTGTTCCGTCAACTGTGCCGCCATGCGTTCGGTGGCGGAAAGGACTTCCTCGGTGCGCTGCCGCTCCTGCGCAAGCTGCGTTTTGACGGTCTTGCGGACATAGGAGGCGGCATCCCTGCTGTCGCCGAACATCTTTTCAAAAAAGTCGAGCCGCTCTCCCTGCTCGGTGAGCTGCTGCTTTTGCACCGCCGTCTCGGCGCGCAGCGCATTCACCTGCGTCGCCGTTGCCTGCAGCGCGTTGAGCTTCTCCTTTTGTTCTCTTGTCTGTTCGGTCAGGACGGCGATCTGCCCCGTGGCAGTTGTCAGTGCCTCGCGCACGCCGACAAGCTCTTTTTCCTTTTCCCGCAGGGCGACAGCCTCTTCCTCGAGCGCCGCGTGCTTTTTCTGCAAAGCGTCGTGCTCCTCGGAAAGCGCCGACAGCTGCTGCTGCATGGCCGCCAGCTCCTCACAGTGCGCCGCATTCAGCGCATCGATATATTCCAGCACATCGGTCTTGCGAAAACCGCGAAATGCCGTACCGAAAAACCCGTCATTTGTCACACCGTTCACCGTCCTTTCCTGATACAAGGTGCAGTATAGCATACATTTTTCAAAAAGAAAAGCATAATTTTCAAAAAAGCGGTTTCTGTTGACAAATTGCAAAAATCGGCTATACTGATAATAGCCTATCTCTCTATGGGGGCGTAATGGCTTCGACGGGGACGGTAAGGCACCGTAAGCGCGTAGTGGTGCGGGCCCACTCTAAAACCTGCAACCTTTAAAATTAACTGACAACAATACTGTTGCCCTCGCGGCCTAATTAGGCTGCCGTCCTTACCCGCTGTACCGCGCGCGGGATAAGGGCGTCGATTAGCGGTGAACATGAGCAGCGCCTCGTCACAGGCGCTGCCACGACGCAGTGACTACCAAGACCGATTGCCTGCCGTTCGGCAGTCGGTTGCGGGAATGATATAGAGCGGCTGCACGCGGAGAAAGCGATGTCAAGCGGTTTTCGGACAGGGGTTCAACTCCCCTCGCCTCCACCAGTGGCAAGCTGCCACACCCAATCCACCCAAGCTCGTGCAAATCTCAAGTTTGTACCACGGGACGTAAGTTCGGGTGCTGTGCGGTATGCTCCACCACACTGAAAAATCCTATCACCCGGTGGTAGGATTTTTTGTTTATCGGTATTGTGGTTTGTTTATTCTTATGCTATACTGATTTGGTATATGATATACGAGGGAGAGAGTGTATGTATCGACAATTCGGCAAGCGTACTATAGATTGTATTCTTTCGGCCTTGGCACTGGTTTTGCTGTCCCCGCTGCTCCTCATCGTCGCCATTGCCGTCAAGCTGGACTCGAAAGGTCCGATCCTGTTCAAGCAAAAGCGTCTCGGGCTGCATGGCAAGGAGTTTTTCATTCTGAAATTTCGCTCCATGACCGTCAATGCGGAGCACACCGGCAGCGGCGTTTACAGCGACGACAACGATCCGCGCGTCACCCGCGTCGGAAAATTTATCCGCGCCACCAGCATTGACGAGCTGCCGCAGCTCATCAACATCCTGCGCGGCGACATGGCGATCGTCGGTCCACGCCCCCCGCTCACCTATCATCCGTGGCCGATCGATCAATACACGGAGGAGCAGATGGAGATGTTCAGCGTGCGTCCCGGCATCACCGGATGGGCGCAGGTGCACGGCCGCAAAACGGTGGAATGGCACGAGCGCATCCGCCTGAATGTTTGGTATACGCAGCATGTCTCCTTCCGCCTTGATGTGAAGATCCTGTTCATGACGGTTTTCAAGGTGCTGCGCAACGACGACAACGCTAATGTCGGCACAACGGTCTGAGGAGAATACACATGCTGAAACTGATGTACATAACCAACGACCCGCAGGTGGCAAGAATTGCCGTCGATGCGGGCGTTGACCGTATTTTCATTGATATGGAGGTTCTCGGAAAGGCAGAGCGCCAGGGCGGCATGGACACGGTGCAGTCGCACCAC
>SFCS01000033.1 GCA_004558485.1 Ruminococcus sp.
GCATCGCGGGGTTTTGCCCCACAATCCCTTACAGCAACTTTTGAGGCCGAAAAACGACACACTTTTTGAAACTTTTTCAAAAAATTTTTTTGGACTCATGTAAAACCTCCAGAAAGCAAAAAATCCCGCCGTGAAATTCACAGCGGGAAGTACCTTATATATGTTGTTATATCTTCACAGACAAATTGGTCAGTTGGTCAAAACGCAGGAAATAAAAAAAGACCCACTACCTTTCGATAGTGAGTCTTGTGGGAAACTATAAGCTATTATGTGATTTTAAGTGATTATACGGGAAATCACACATTGATTTGCTCCAAATTGGAGAACGGTTGGTGATTTTTGGTGACTAAAACGGAGATTTTAGCCTTTTTTTGACCCAAATCAATAGAGTTTTGCACCTGCCGGAATGTGGTTATCGACCATCAGAAGATGAAGTTCTTCTTCCTCGCCGCGCTTGTTAATTGCGGAGAGAAGCATACCACAAGAGTCGATGCCCATCATCGGTCTCGGAGGCAGATTCGTGATTGCAATCAAAGTCTTGCCAACGAGTTCTTCGGGTTCATAAAATGCGTGAATACCGCTTAAAATGGTTCTGTCTGTGCCTGTTCCGTCGTCCAAAACGAACTTTAAGAGCTTTTTGGACTTCTTCACAGCTTCGCATTCCTTGACCTTTACGGCACGGAAATCACTCTTGGAAAAGGTGTCAAAATCCACCTGATCCTCAAACAAAGGCTCGATCTGAACATTGGAAAAATCAATTTTTTCTTCCACAACGGGAGCCATCTGAGCAGCCTCCGCAGGAGCCGAAACTTCCTTGGAAACCTTCTTGTCAGAGTCCAACGACTTCATTGTCGGGAACAGCAGCACATCGCGGATGGCGGCGGAGTCGGTCAGCAGCATACACATGCGGTCAATGCCGTAGCCGATGCCGCCTGTGGGCGGCATGCCGATCTCAAGGGCGTTGAGGAAATCCTCGTCGGTGTGGTTGGCTTCCTCGTCTCCCTGGGCGAAAAGCTCCTCCTGCGCCGCAAAGCGCGCTCTTTGGTCGATGGGGTCGTTAAGCTCGGAATAGGCGTTTGCCATTTCCCAGCCGTTCATGAAGAACTCGAACCGCTCCACATAGTCGGGTGCATCCGGCTTGCGCTTGGTGAGCGGGGAAATCTCCACCGGATGATCCATCACGAAGGTGGGCTGAATGAGGTGTTCCTCGGCAAAGGTCTCGAAGAACAGGTTGAGGATGTCGCCCTTCTTGTGGTGCGGCTCATACGCCACACCGTGCGCATCGGCGGCGGCACGCGCCTCTTCGAGCGTGTGAATGTCGTTAAAGTCCACGCCGCTGTACTGTTTGACGGCATCCACCATGGTGATGCGGGCGAAGGGCTTGCCGAGATCCATTTCCACTCCGTTGTAGGTGATGGTGGTCGTGCCCAGCACTTCCTTTGCCACATAGCGGTACATATCCTCGGTGAGATCCATCATGTCGCGGTAATCGGCAAACGCCTGATACAGCTCCATGAGGGTGAATTCGGGGTTGTGGCGGGTGTCGAGTCCCTCGTTGCGGAACACGCGCCCGATCTCATACACCCGTTCCATGCCGCCGACGATGAGGCGTTTGAGATACAGCTCCAGGGAGATGCGCAGCTTCAGATCCTCGTCGAGAGCGTTGAAGTGTGTCTCAAACGGTCGCGCCGCCGCGCCGCCCGCGTTGGCGACCAGCATGGGGGTCTCGACCTCCATAAAGCCGCGCGCATCGAGAAAACGGCGCACGGTGCTGATGATTTTCGAGCGCTTCACGAAGGTGTCGCGCACTTCGGGATTGACGATGAGATCGACATAGCGCTGACGGTAGCGGGTGTCGGTGTTGGTGAGGCCGTGAAACTTTTCGGGCAGCGGCTGCAGGCTCTTGGACAGCAGCGTCACCGCCTCGGCGTGAACGGAAATCTCACCGGTCTTGGTCTGGAACACCGTGCCGCGTACGCCGACAAGATCGCCGATGTCCATTTTCTTGAAATCGGCATAGCTCTCCTCGCCGATGTTGTCGCGCGCCACATACACCTGAATCGTGCCCTTGAGATCCTGCACATGGCAGAATGACGCCTTGCCCATGATGCGCTTGGCCATCATGCGGCCGGCGACGGTCACCTCGGTGTTTTCGAGCGTTTTGAAGCCGTTTTTGATCTCGTCACTGTGATGCGTCACAGCAAATTTGGTGATCTTGAAGGGGTCTTTGCCCGCTGCCTGCAGGGCGGCAAGCTTGTCCCGCCGTATCTGCAAAAGCTCGGAGCGCTGTTTCTCGGTCATCGCCGCAGGAGCGGTTCTTTCTTCACTCATGTTATCCATCCTTACTTGGAAATGCTCAAGATTTCAAATGTTGCTTCTGCGCCGGAGGGCAGCACGACCAGAACCTTGTCGCCTGCCGCATGTCCCAAAACGGCTTTGCCGACCGGCGACTCGTCCGAGATCATGCCGTTGAACGGATCGGACTCGGTGCTGCCGACGATTTTGTATTCCACCTTGTCGCCCTTGCCGTTGCGCATGCACACCTTGGAGCCGATGTGCACGGTCTCGTCGGAGAGCTGGCTCTCGTCCAGGATACGCACATGCTTCAGCTGCGCCTCGATCTCGGCGATGCGCCCCTCGACGATCGCCTGTTCGTTTTTCGCCTCGTCATATTCGCTGTTTTCGGACAAATCGCCGTAGCCGAGCGCGGTTTTGATCTTTTCCGCCACTTCTTTGCGGCGAACGGTTTTCAGCTCTTCAAGCTCTGCCTCCAGCTTTTTAAGACCTTCGCGGCTCATAACGAGTTCTTTTATCATGAATACTCATCCTTTCAATGCGTAATACGCTAAAAAACATACATAAATTATTATACTGTCTGCGCTTTGCGCTGTCAAGGATTTTTGTGCCGCAAACGGGAACGGAGAAAACTTCTTTCGGGAACGACTGCAAAAATTCAAAGAATGGTATTGACAAACGAAAAAAATGGGTATATTATATAGAGCGTCTCAAATATTGCGGAATGGTGTAATGGTAGCACCGCAGTCTCTGAATCTGCTTGTTGGGGTTCGAGTCCCTATTCCGCAGCCAAAACAAAGCGCCCATCGCGAAAGCGATGGGCGCTTTTTTTGTATTCCTGAAAAGCTTCCGCTTGCACGCATGCATCATGCGTGCTTCTCCGCGAGAGGGGCGCGTTCACACAAACAATTTCTCTATTCGCTTTGCCGCCTCTTTTGTGTCGGCGGTGTCGCCGAAGGAGGAAAGGCGGAAATAGCCCTCGCCGCAGTCGCCGAAGCCTGCGCCCGGCGTGCCGACGATCTGCGCCTCGTTCAGGAGATAGTCGAAAAGCTCCCAGCTGCCCATGCCGCGCGGGCACGCCATCCAGAGATAGGGCGCGTTTCTGCCGCCGCAATACCAGATGCTGCAGGCATCGAGCGCCGCCATCAGCACAGCGGCGTTGCGCTTATAGACGGCGATGTTTGCCATCGCCTGCTTTTGCCCCTCGGGCGTGAACACGGCGGCAGCGCCGCGCTGCACGATATAGGAAACGCCGTTTGTCTTGGTTGTGCGGTTGCGCACCCACATGTCGTGCAGCGACATGCCCGCGCGCAGCAGCGTTTTCGGCACGACGGTGTAGCCGCAGCGCACGCCCGTGAACCCCGCCGTCTTGGACAGCGAGGAAATTTCAATAGCGCAGGTGCGGCTGCCCTCGATCTCATAAATGCTGTGCGGCACATCCGCGTCCTCGATGAATGCCTCATATGCCGCATCGAAAATGAGGATCGCATCGTGCGCGTTGGCATAATCCACCCACGCCTTTAATTTTTCCTTGTTATATACCGCACCGGTCGGGTTGTTGGGGGAGCAGATGTAGACAATGTCCGCAAAAATGCTGCCGTCCGGCATGGGAAGAAAGCCGTTTTTGCGCGAGGACGGCAGATGCACGACGCGGTGTCCCGCAATGATGTTGGAGTCGACATAGGCGGGATAGGCAGGCTCGGTCACAAGAGCCGTGTTGACACCCGAAAACAGATCGAGTATGGCGCCGAGATCGTCGCCCGCGCCGCTCGAAACAAAAATTTCGTCCGTGTCCAGAGCGACGCCGCGCGTCGCATAGTGTCCGCGGATCGCTTCCTTCAGGAACGGTGCGCCGCACTCCGGCATATATCCGTGAAAGGTCGCCTTTTGCGCCTGATCGTCCACCGCCTTGTGCATCGCGGTAATGACCGCATCACACAGCGGCAGCGTCACATCGCCGACCCCCAGCCGCAGCAGGTGTGCCGTCGGGTGCTCTGCCATATAGGCGTTGACGCGCTGCTCGATGTGATAGAAAAGATAGGAGCTTTTCAGCTCGTCATAATGTAAATTAGGTCGCATCGTCTGCCACTTCTCCCTCAAAAACCGTTTCGGCGGGGCCCTCCATGGTCACCTCGCCGTTGCCGTCCACCTGTACCGTGAGTGCACCGCCGTCCAGCATCACCGTGACGGCGGTGTTTTTTGCGCAAAAGCCTGTCGCAATCGCCGCCGCGACTGCGGCGCACGCGCCCGTGCCGCACGCCAGCGTCACGCCGCTGCCGCGCTCCCACACCCGCATGCGCAGATGCGTGCTGTCGGTGACGGAAACAAATTCGACATTCACCCCGTCGGGGAAGGCGGGATGAACGGACAGCGCTGCGCCGAGGGTCGCAAGCGGGGCTTTTTCGGCGTCGTCGACAAACACGACGGCGTGCGGATTGCCCATGTTCACCGGCGTCAGCCGAACGGTGCTTTCTGTCGCCGTGACTGTCTGCGGTGCGCCGACGGCGACACGCCCCATGTCCACCGTCACCGTTTGCACCTTGCCGCCCGCCGTGTGCAGTAGGAGCGTTTTGATACCCGCCGGCGTTTCGACCGTCAGGCGGGTCTTATCCGTGTAGCCCTTGTCATAGACATATTTGCCGACACAACGGATGCCGTTGCCGCACATTTTTGCCTCGCTGCCGTCCGCGTTGAAAATGCGCATCATGAAATCCGCCCGATCCGACGGCAGAATGAAGATCATGCCGTCCGCGCCCGCGCCGAAATGGCGGTCGGAAAGCCGCTTTGAAAGAGCTTTGACATGCGGCGGCAGCGCCGCGGCAAAGACATAGAGATAGTCGTTGCCGAGACCCTGCATCTTGGTGAATTTCATGAGGATCACTCCTTAGCTCTCGCGGTGTTCGAGTGCCGCCTTGATAAAGCCGCAGAAAAGCGGGTGCGCCTTGTTGGGGCGGGACTTGAATTCCGGATGATACTGCACGCCGACAAAGAACGGGCGGTCGGACAGCTCCACCGTCTCGACCAGTCTGCCGTCCGGCGACAGGCCGGAGAGCGTCAGTCCTGCGGCGGTGAGCGCCTCGCGGAAGTCGTTGTTGAATTCATAGCGGTGACGGTGACGCTCGGAGATCTGCGTCGTGCCGTAGCAGCGCTCCATCGTGGTGTGCGGCGTGATGACGCAGGGGTAGGCGCCAAGGCGCAGCGTGCCGCCCTTGTCGATGTCGTCGCTCTGCCCCGGCATGAAATCGATGACCTTGTGCTTGCACAGCTCGTCAAATTCGCCGGAATGGGCGTCGGGGATGCCCGCCGCATGGCGCGCAAATTCGATGACGGCGATCTGCATGCCGAGACAGATGCCGAAATACGGCAGCTTGTTTTCTCTGGCATATTTTGCAGCAAGGATCATGCCCTCGATGCCTCTGCCGCCGAATCCGCCGGGGACGATGATGCCGTCAAGACCGGCAAGCACACCGTCTACGGTCTCGGGCGTCAAGGTCTCCGAGTCGATCCAGTGGATGCGGATGTGCGTATTGAGGGTATAGCCCGCATGGCGCATCGCCTCCGCCACCGAGAGATACGCGTCGTGAAGCTGCACATATTTGCCGACAAGGCCGATGTGCACTTCCTTTTCGCGGTTTTTGATCCGCTTTACCATATCCTCCCATTCGGCAAGCGCGGGTGCCGGCGCGTCGATGTGCAGCTCGCGGCACACCACCTCGGAGAAATGCGCCTTTTCCAGCATCAGCGGTGCCTCATAGAGATAGGGCAGCGTGATGTTTTCAATCACACAGTCGGGGCTGACATTGCAGAAAAGCGAAATCTTCTTGAAGATGGACGGCTCGAGCGGCTCGTCACAGCGCAGAACGATGATGTTCGGATGGATGCCCATGCCTTGCAGCTCACGCACCGAGTGCTGCGTCGGCTTTGACTTGTGCTCATCCGAGCCGCGCAGGAAGGGCACGAGGGTCACATGAATGAAAAGACTGTTTTCTCTGCCGACCTCGAGGGAGATCTGACGCACCGCCTCAAGAAACGGCTGCGACTCGATGTCGCCGATGGTGCCGCCAATCTCGGTGATGACGACATCGGCGTCCGTCTGCTTGCCGACGCGGTAGACAAAGTCCTTGATCTCATTGGTGATATGCGGAATGACCTGCACGGTCGAACCGAGATATTCGCCGCGGCGCTCCTTGTTGAGCACGTTCCAGTAGACCTTGCCGGTGGTGAGGTTGGAGTATTTGTTGAGATCCTCGTCGATGAACCGTTCATAGTGTCCGAGGTCGAGATCGGTCTCTGCGCCGTCCTCGGTGACATACACCTCACCGTGCTGATAGGGGCTCATCGTGCCGGGATCGACATTGATATACGGGTCAAGCTTTTGCGCGGCGACCTTCAGACCGCGTGCCTTGAGCAGTCTGCCGAGGGATGCCGCCGTGATGCCCTTGCCGAGACCGGACACCACGCCGCCGGTCACAAAGATGTACTTGGTCATGGTCATTCTCTCCTTCATTTTATGTATATGTCGCTAAAATATTTTCTGCAATGGCGCGACGGGTGACACAGCGATCCATCGCCTGTTTTTCGATGTAGCGGTGCGCTTCGCTCTCGGTCATTTTGAGTTGCTCTATCAGCAGCCATTTGGCGCGGTTGACAAGACGGATCTCCTCCATTTTCTCCTCCAAGGAGGCGGTCTTTTGCTCCATGCGCCGCAGGCGCTCCCGTGTGCCGCACAACAGCAGCAGCGACTGGGAAAAAAGCTGCGGTGCGGTCGGCTTTGACAGCGTGAGGATGCCGAAGGGGGAGACGCGGGCGCTCACATCGGAAAATTGCTCCGCTTTCACCAAAAGCAGCACGCCCGCCGTGCTGTCCGCACAGACATCGAGCGCCAGCCGCGTGCCGAAATCGTCCGGCAGCGGTGCGCTGATGATGACAATGTCGACGGTGTTTTCCGCCAAAAAGCGCCTTGCCCCCGACACATCGGTCTTCACCGTGACGGGGGAGAAAAGGCCTTCGGGCAGCAGCGCCGAAAGTGACGCGGTGAGCTTTTCGGATGACGAGACCAGCAGTACACGGTAGCGGTGTATTGCCAGCGCCATAGGCCTTCCCCCCTTTCTCGGTGTGTGTTTTCAGGTATAGTGCTTGATGATCTCCTGCGGCAGGCAGGCGGCGATGAACCGACTGTCGTGCGCGACGGCTTTCGCCTCATCGAGCGTTTGGGGCAGCGTCCCGAGCTTTTCCGTCACCGCCTGCGGTGCCGCAAAAAGGTCGATGTCCGCGGCGGCGGGGAGCGGCAGATCGTTTTCGATACCGTCCATGCAGGCATACATCAGCAGCGCAAGTGCCAGATACGGGTTACACTGCGGATCGGGGGAGCGCAGCTCCGCGCGCCGATATTCGCCGACGGCGGCGGGAATGCGGATGAGTTGGGAGCGGTTCTCCGCAGAATAGGAAAGGAAAAGCGGCGCTTTGTTGCTGCCGAAACGGGCAAACGAGGCGTCAGTCGTGTTGAAAAAGGCGGTCATTTCCCGAATGTGCGCCAAAACGCCCGCAATCGCCTGCGGCAGTATGTCCCTGCCGTTTGCCGCCCTGACTGAAAAATTGAGGTGCATCCCGTTGCCCGGGGCGTCGGGAAGCGGCTTCGGGGAAAAGTCCGCGAAAAGCCCATTGCGCGCGGCGATGGTGTTCACCACGGCGCGGAAGGTGACGGCGTTGTCCGCCGCGGTGAGCGGCGCGGCATAGCGAAAATCGATCTCGTTCTGCCCCGGACCTTCCTCATGGTGGGAGCTTTCGGGGCGGATGCCCATTTGTTCCAGCGTGAGACAAATCTCCCGCCGCACATTTTCGCCCTTGTCCTCGGGGGCAATGTCCATGTAGCCCGCGCGGTCATAGGGAATGGCGGTCGGCTCGCCGTTTTCGTCCCGCTTGAAAAGATAAAACTCCATCTCGCTGCCGAACGCAAAGGAAAGCCCCCTTTCTTCCGCCTTTTCCTCCGCTTTTTTCAGCAGCGCACGGGTATCCGCCGCAAACGGCGTGCCGTCGGGGAGGGTGACGCTGCAAAAAAGGCGCACGACCTTCCCGTGCTCCGGTCGCCACGGCAGCAGCGACAGCGTCGCGGGATCGGGGTGCAAAAGAAGGTCGGAATGAACCACGCCGGAAAAGCCCGCGATCGCCGAGCCGTCGATGGCAATGCCGTCGCGAAACGCGCGCGGCAGCTCCTCCGGCATGACGGAAATGTTTTTCTGTTTCCCGAAAACATCGCAAAATGCCATGCGGATGAACTTCACATCGTCCTCCGCGACATATTGCAGGACTTCTTCCTCAGAATAGCGCATACTGTCTCCGCCTTTCCTCAGTTGGTGATGTACATTTGTTTATAGGGGGTCTTGCTGTCCGGTGTGACCACCGTATAAGGGCCTTGCAGAAGCGCCGCGGCATCGCCGCCGAACAGGGCGCAGAAATGCCGGATGAAGGGGGCAATCTCCGCCATATCCTCCGGCGTCGCGTGCCGGACGGCCGTGCCGTGCGGGAAGTGAATGCCCGCCGCGTCGCCGCGCAGGATCAGCTTGCCGCCGTGCATACCCGTGCAGGGGAAGTTGCCGACGATGGGCTTTTTGTCGGTGTGCAGTCCCAGAACGAGGATATAGCCACCCGCCTGGTATTCGCCGAGAAAGCTACCCGTTCTGCCGCCGATGACGAGGACGGGCTTGGTGTCGCCGTATGCCTTCATGTGCGTGCCCGCGCGATAGCCGGCGTTGCCCTTGACATACAAAGCGCCGCCGCGCATGGCATAGCCCGCCGCGTCGCCGATGCCGCCGTGCACCGCGATCTCGCCCGCGTTCATGGTGTCGCCCACCGCGTCCTGCGCGTTGCCGTTCACCGTGATGACGGCGCCGTCGAGATATGCCCCGAGCGCATTGCCCGGCACGCCGTCGATCTCGACCGAGAGGTCGCTCATGCCGGCGGCGATAAACCGTTGACCGAGGCAGCCGCCGATGTGACAGTGGCGGTCGGCACGGCGCAGCGTTTCGTTAAGCGCGGCAAAATCCATGCCGCTTGCATCAATGAACATACTATTTTATCACACCTTTTTTCGTTTTTCCACCGCGTTTTGCAAAAAAATCGAATGTATGCACCGGTGTGTATCATGCACCGGCGTGGGCGATGCCGAGAATGGCAAGCTCTCTGTCCGAAAGTCCGATGCCGCGCAGCATGGCGCGGTTGCCCCGCAGCGCCTCGATGGAGTTGATGCCCATGCCGCCCATCATTTCCTTGATCTCATGCCGCCAGGCAGTCATGAGGTGCACAAGGCGGGCAGCGCCCACATCGGGATGGAGACGGGCGACCAGCTCCGGCCGCTGGGTGGCGATGCCCCAGTTGCAGTTGCCGCTCTGACAGTTACGGCAAAGGTGACAGCCCATGGCGAGCAGCGCCGCTGTTGCGATATAGCACGCATCCGCGCCGAGCGCGATCGCCTTGACCACATCGGCGGCGGAGCGGATGCTGCCGCCCGCGATGAGCGAGACCGTGCCGCGGATGCCCTCATCCCGCAGCCGCTGATCGACGGCGGCAAGCGCCAGCTCGATCGGGATGCCCACATTGTCGCGGATGCGTGTCGGCGCAGCGCCCGTTCCGCCGCGAAAGCCGTCGATGGCGATGATGTCCGCGCCGCTGCGGGCGATGCCGCTGGCAATCGCCGCAATGTTGTGGACGGCGGCAACCTTGACGATGACGGGCTTTTTATAGTGCGTGGTCTCCTTGAGTGAGTAGACAAGCTGCCGCAGATCCTCGATGGAATAGATGTCGTGGTGCGGCGCGGGGGAGATGGCGTCCGATCCCTCGGGGATCATGCGTGTTTTGGCGACATCGCCGACGATCTTCGTCCCCGGCAGATGCCCGCCGATGCCCGGCTTTGCGCCCTGCCCCATCTTTACCTCGATGGCGGCGCCGGCATTCAGATAATCCTTGTGCACGCCGAACCGTCCCGACGCGACCTGCACGACGGTGCTTTCGCCGTAGCAATAGAAATCCTCGTGCAGTCCGCCCTCACCGGTGTTGTAGAGGATGCCGACCTCCTTTGCCGCGCGCGCAAGGCTTTCGTGCGCGTTATAGCTGATCGAGCCGTAGCTCATGGCGGAGAACATCACCGGCATGGACAGCACAAGCTGCGGCGGGAGGGTTGTGTCAAGGCTGCCGTCCGCACGGCGGGAAACGCCGGTCGGCTTCTTGCCGAGAAACACCCGCGTCTCCATCGGCTCGCGCAGCGGGTCGATGGGCGGGTTGGTGACCTGGGAGGCGTTGATGAGAATACGATCCCAATAGACCGGCAGCGGGTTCGGATTGCCCATGGAGGACAAGAGCACGCCGCCCGTCGCCGCCTGCTTGTAAATTTCCTTTATGGTGGCATCCTGCCAGTTGGCGTTTTGCCGAAAGGCGGGCGGCGCATCGGTGATCTGCAAAGCGCCCGTCGGGCAGACGGCGACGCAGCGCTGACAGTTGACGCATTTTTTGGCGTCACTTTTCATCAGCCGCCGCTTTTCATCATAGAAATGGACGCCGTTTGCACATTCCTTTTCGCACACGCGGCAGCTTGTGCAAAGTGACATATCCCGCCGCACCGCAAAGTCGGCGGGGAGATAATCGATCGGTTGTCGTACCATCAGAAATGTCCCTCCTTCACCCGCACAATGACCGGCTCGCCGCCGGCGGGGGCATACAGGTTCTCTGCCGCAGGCTCCAGCGCGCGGATCGCCGCCTCCTCGCTTGCGACAAATATGCGGTCACCCTTTTCCGCAACCACCATGGAGCGCAGCTTCAGACGGTCGCAAAGCGCCATCAGCCCGCCCTCAAAGCCCAAAACGATGGAGAAAGGCCCCGTCACCAGCAGCCCCGCATAGACGGTGCGCAGGAAGGTCATTTGCTCCTTTGCGGCGGGCGGGAGCTTTTCGACGGTGCTCCAGAAGGGCGCTGCCATGACGGCGGCGGTTTCTTCTAGCGTCAGCCTTTGCCGCCGCAGGAGATAGTCGGCGATATAGGTGATGACCTCGGTGTCGGTCTGCAGCGTGCATGTATAGCCGAACATTTCGATATAGCGGCGGTTGGCGTCATAGGACGAAATTTCGCCGTTGTGCACGACGGTGTAGTCAAGCAGGGCAAACGGGTGCGCACCGCCCCACCAGCCGGGCGTGTTGGTGGGATAGCGCCCGTGCGCCGTCCAGCAGTATGCGCCGTAGTCCCCGAGGGCATAAAACGCGCCGACATCCTCGGGAAAACCGACCGCCTTGAAAACGCCCATGTTCTTGCCGCTCGAAAAGACATACGCCCCTTTGAGGCGGGTGTTGATCTCCATGACCGTGCGGGCGACATATGCGCGCTCGTCAAGCTGCAGCCGCATCAAAACAGACGAAAGCGGCGCGACGAAATAGCGCCAGATGAGCGGGACATCCACGATGCGCGGGTGACGCCTGATCGGAATGGTCTCCGCCTTGACGATCTCGAAACGGTCCTTGAGCAGCCGCTCGCAGGCGACGCGCTCGTCGTTGTCGTCATAAAAAATGTGCAGCGCATAAAAGTCCTTATAGTCGGGATAGATGCCGTATCCCGCAAAGCCGCCGCCGAGTCCGTTGGAGCGGTCGTGCATGGGGATCATGCTTTTGATGATCCCCTCGCCGCTCATGCGCTCTCCCTCGCGGGAAATGACGGCGGATATGGCGCACCCCGACGGGATACGCACGTCCCCCTCTCGCAGCATCGTTCACAGCTCCTTTTTCACGCAAAAAAGCGTTCATTCCGAAAAAAGGGGAAACGACCCCTCTCGGAATGAACGCCTTTGCTCATTACCTATACAAGATAGCACAATCGACTCTGCCTGTCAATGCGTTTTTGCAGGAATTTGTTGTTTTTCCGTCATTTTTACCCGACTCT
>SFCS01000034.1 GCA_004558485.1 Ruminococcus sp.
TGGCGCAGGAGAAGGGCTACGGCTGGTTCTTCTCGGGCCTTTCTGACCTGTTCGCCACGGACGACCTGACGCTCATCAACTTCGAGGGTACGCTGACCGAGGAGACGGAAAAGAAGGAGAAGAAGTTCAACTTCAAGGGCCCGGAGGAATACACCGACATCCTGACGCTGGGCAGCGTGGAGGCGGTCACCGTCGCCAACAACCACACGCTCGACTACGGCGCACAGGGGCGCGAGGACACGATCGCCAACCTGGAAGGCGCGGGCATCGTCGTCTCCGGCAACGGCAAGCTCGGCGTGTTTGAAAAGAACGGCGTGAAGGTCGGCATGACGGGCTACTGCTTCCCGTACACGGACGGCAAGAAGGACATCACCAAGGACGTGAAGGCGCTGCGCGAGATGGGCTGCCAGATCGTCATCGCGTCCTTCCACTGGGGCAGCGAGTACCGCGAGGACTTCACCGGCGAGCAGCGCACCATCGGCCGCGCGGCGATCAAGGCCGGCGCGGATATCGTCGTGGGCCATCACCCGCATATCGTGCAGGGCATCGAGCGCTATGAGGATTCCTACATCCTCTACTCCGTGGGCAACCTCGTCTTCGGCGGCAACGTCGATCCCAGCGACCGCGACGCCTATGCCGCGCTGCTGCAAGCACTCCCCTCCACCGGTGAGTTCGACGAAATGTTCGAGATCAACGAGCCGGGCATCCTCTATCGTCCGTGGTTCACAACCGCTGCCGGTATCTATCTGTCCACCGTCAACGAAATGCTGCTGCAATCCGACGAGGAAAACCTCTATCTGATGCCGGCATTCCCCATGACCGAAAAGCCCGTCTCCTTCCGCCTTGCCGCGAAGGGCGGCGCGATCGTGGAGGCAACGATCAAGGGCGACAAGGTAGAGTCACTGCAGGTCACCATGCGGGACGGCGTTCCGGCGCACAGCTACACCGTCTATCTGCGCGGAAAGAAGCTGGATACCGTCAAAGCACAATAACACAAAAAAATCGCCGCCGCGGAGAATTTCCGCGGCGGCGATTTTCATTTTCATTTTTTCTCTTTATGACAGGAGATGCGGCTTTCCGTTCCCTTAACGATGCGCACAAGGTTCGAGCGATGCTTCACAATGACGATGACGGCAATAAGCGCGATCACCAGTGTGCAGAACCAGGTTGCCTCCGGCGACTGGCGATCCACGCAGCCCGTGAACACATACACGAGAAACGGTGCGGCAAACATCGCCGTGATTGAGGAAAGCGATACCATGCGGCTGATTGCCAGCACGATGCCGAACACGGCAAGGCACAACAGCGCCACGCGCCAGTCGAGAATGATGATCATGCCGAGCGAGGTCATGACGCCCTTGCCGCCGCGGAAACCGAAATAGACGGGATAGAGATGCCCCAAAACGCAGCACACGCCCGCAAGGTATCTTCCGACGATGCGCAGCCCTGTCTCGCTGATCTCCGGCGTGCCGGTCAGCTGCAAATGCATCAGCAGCCATCCGCCGATGAACACCGCCACGATGCTTTTGGCAAGATCACCGAGCGTTGTAAAGGCCGCCGCCTTGGCGCCGTAGTTACGCAGTATATTGGTAGCACCTGCGTTGCCGCTGCCCTTTTCCCGCACATCCTCGCGGTACAGACAACGGGACACAATCACTGCGCTGCTGATGCTGCCGAGCAGATAGGACGCGACGGCTGCCAGCAACACCGAAAGCCAACTGTTCGGAACTGCCGCCTGCAATGTTTGCAACATCGGCATGCTCTCCTTTCTCCTGCCGTTTACTTTTTCGGGTTATCCCCTTTTTCCCGCACGATGAACCGCACGGGTGTGCCCTCCAGTCCGAAGGTATCGCGAATTTGATTTTCGAGATACCGCTGATAGGAAAAATGGAACAGGTCGGCACGGTTGACGAAAAACACGAATGTGGGGGGCTTGGTGGATGCCTGCGTCATATAGTATATGCGCAACCGTCTGCCCTTATCTGTCGGAGGCTGCACGCGGGTGGTCGCCTGCGCCAGCACATCGTTGAGCATGCCGGTCGAAATGCGCATCGCGTTCTGCTGCGCCACCGCTTTGATAAGCTCAAACAGCCTTTCCACACGCTGCCCTGTCTTGGCGGATAGGAAAATGAACGGTGCATACGGCATGAACGAAAAGTCGTTTGCAAGCTTTTTGCGCATGGCGTCCATGGTCTTGTCGTCCTTTTCTACGGCATCCCACTTGTTGACGGCGATGATGCACGCCTTGCCCTGCTCATGTGCGATGCCGGCGACCTTGCTGTCCTGCTCGGTGAAGCCCTCAACGCCGTCGATCATGATGACGCAGACATCCGCACGCTCCACCGCCATCTGCGCGCGCAACACGCTGTAGCGTTCGATGTCGTCGTCCACCTTGCTCTTGCGGCGCAATCCCGCCGTGTCGATGAACACAAAGTGACCGCTGTCGTTGATGACCTCGGTGTCGATGGCGTCGCGCGTCGTGCCCGCAATGTCGGACACGATGACGCGCTCCTCCCCCGCCACGCGGTTGATGAGCGAGGATTTTCCGGCGTTCGGCTTGCCGATGACGGCGACCCTTATGATGTCGTCGTTGGCCTCTTCCTCCTCTTCCACGGGCAGATGCGCCAAAACAGCATCGAGAAGATCGCCCGTGCCGTGACCGTGCACGGAAGAGACCGCGACCGGCTCGCCCAGTCCCAGGTTATAAAACTCATAAAACTCCGGCGGCAGATCGCCTGCGCGGTCGCATTTGTTGACGCAAAGCACCACAGGCTTGCCGCTTTTTTTGAGCATGACGGCAATTTCCATATCGGTCGCCGTGACGCCCGCGTTGATGTCGGTGACCAGAACGATCACCTGCGCCTGCTCGATCGCAAGCTGTGCCTGCTGCCGCATGCCGGCAAGCAGCACATCATCGGTGCGCGGCTCGATACCGCCGGTATCCGCCAGCATAAAGGTGCGTCCGCACCACTCACAGGGAGCAAAAATACGGTCGCGCGTCACGCCGGGGGTGTCCTTCACGATAGACAAGCGCTGACCGATCAGCTTATTAAACAGTGTGGATTTTCCCACATTCGGACGGCCGACCACCGCCACTACCGCGCGTCCCATTCACTTACCTCCTAAAAAACAGCATACCATCGATTGACAAGGGGATACAAGGTTTTGACGGGCATAAATGCACGCATACTGCGTCAAGGCATTTGAAAATACGAACAGTATTTCCTGCGCGCCTTTCCTTGTCTGAGCACATTTCTGTTCCGGCAAAACTGCTTTGCACCTGCCGCCGATGCATTTTTGCGTGAGTTTTGGTTTTTGAACCGCAGGCGGGCCGGCGCCCACCAAGGTGAAAAGACAAAAAGCGCCGAAAAGTCGCGGCGGCAGGCTTGTTTGCCCTTGTCAACCGATGATAACATAAAAATAGAGAAGGATGCGCTCCTTCTCTATTCCATGTATTCGACTCAGCCCTCGGTCTTAACAACCTGTCTGCCGTCATAGTAACCGCAGTTACTGCAGAGACGGTGAGCGCGTTTGTATTCGCCGCACTGGGGGCATTTCATCAATGCCGGAGCAGAAATTTTCCAGAGATTGTTGCGTCTCTTGTCGCGCCGAGCTTTCGAAGATTTTCTCTTGGGTACCGCCATGTCAGCACCTCCTTAGTACAAATACAAGACTACTTGATGAGTTGTCTCAACACCTCAAGACGAGGGTCACTGGTATCCGGTTTGCAGCCGCAGGCACCTTCGTTGAGATCCTTCCCGCAAAAGGGACAGAGTCCGCGGCAATCCTCCCTGCAAAGACTTTTGTACGGCAGTTCGAGCAGCATGTCCGACATGACAAGGTCGTCAAGCGGCAACTGATACTGCTGCAAAAGAACAAAGTCGTCGTTCTCGTCATCGCTGAGAGTGTCCACCAGAATATGCTCGATCGGCAGCGTGTACCGTTTTTCATAATTGCGCAGACATCGATCACACTGTCCGTGATAGATGAAGGAAATCTCCGCGCGCAGCACCACGACATCTGCCGAGGCAGTCACCGTTCCCTGCACACGCACAGGCGTCAGAAACGGTTTCGCGTTTCCCAGCGTCTCTGCGGAAAAATCCAGTTCTGCGTCCACGGGAAGCGTTGAAAGCTCACCCATAAACAACGGTCGCAATTGTAAAAGCATATTACACCTCAAGTGTCACGCATGATATTATAATGGTTTTGGGCGTATTTGTCAATAGATTTTTGCACTTCTTCGGCAATTTTCCGAAAAAGCGGCTCAGTCCACCGGGCCGTCCACCGCCTCCATCGGCACATACGGTTCTTCGGGCGCATCGCCGATGTCGCGCACGATGATGAAGGGGGTCAGCTCGTCATCCTGTCCGGCGGGGTTGTCGCGGATCAGCTCCGCCAGTTCCGCATCCTCCCTATCTGCAAGGTCGGGGGATTTTCCGAGGATTTCCACATCGATGTCGTTGGCGTCCACCACCACGCAGCTGATGCCGAGTGTGTCATATATCTCCTTGCAGACCTTGTCCGGCTCTTTTGGGTTAAGCACCGCCAGCGTGTGGTAGGTCTCAAAGGCGGAATGGTTATAAAACCCATCGATGCCGGCGACATCCTGCCCGACGATCTTATAGAAAATGCCGCGCTTTCCGAACACCCTGCCGATTGCGCCGCAAAAGACTGCCCACAAAATCAGCGGCAAGCCCTTCATATTGATGGCAAGCTGCAGCTTATACGGTTCGTCCATGCCGATACCGTTATGGTTACTGGTGGCAAACTTTGACAGAAACTTCGCCCAAAAGCCCAGTCGCACGGTCTGCTTTTCCACCGTGTTGTCCTGGCACATGGAAATGACCTTTTCGCCGAGGGTGACGATGTCCCCCGCCTGATACAGCGGAGACACATACTGCCGCAGCACCTCGACATACGACTCGCCGCGCTCGATGAAGTGCGTTTTCACACCGTAGCGCTCATAGCGCTTTCCGTCCACCTCGCGCAGACCGCGCACATAATAGGTCACGCCGTCCTTTTGGCGCTCGTTTTCCTTCTTGTTACGGTTGCCCTCATACCAGATCGCCATGCCGCACATCCTTTCCGTGCCGCCGAAAACGGCACGGCAACCGGCGCCCCCCAAACGGGAACGCCGGTCGCCTTTTTGTTCTATGTGTTCAGATCTCCTGCGCGATCTGTGCAATGTGCGCCGGGATCTCCGTCTTGTCTGCGGAAACAGACAGAATGATGTTCGCTTCCAAATGTGCCACCTTTTCCACAAAAGCATCCAGCGCCGCCATGTCGGTGCCGCCGATCTTCAGGGTAGAGTCAATAAAAATATCGGTTATATCGTAATTTCCCGCACACATGCCGGCAACAAAACCGTACAGCTTTTCAAAGCCGCAGATGCCGAAGTCAGCGGCAGAGACCAATCGCACCTGATGGCTCAGATCATAGGTCAGCGTGTTGTCCTTTTCGATGAACACCACATTGCCTTTCGACTGCGCAACAGCGGTGTTGCACTGATCCATCAGTTTCTTGGTCTTGCCGGAGCCTTTTTTGCCGAGAATTAAAGTGACCATAACATAAACCTCCCATATATTCTACCGTCCGCAGACGGTTATTGACTTACCGTTCCAAGCGTTCCTCCAGCGCGGCGCGCTCGTCTTCATAACCGGGTTTGCCGAGCAGGGCAAACATGTTCTTTTTATAGCTCTCCACGCCCGGCTGATTGAACGGGTTGACCCCCAAAAGATAGCCGGAGATAGCGCAGGCCTTTTCAAAGAAATAAATGAGATAGCCGAGAGACGCTTCATCGGCAGCGGGAACATCCACCACCAGCGTCGGCGTACCGCCGTCGGCGTGCGCCAGCACCGTACCCTCAAACGCCTTGCGGTTGACAAAGCTCATGGTCTTGCCGGTCAGGAAGTTGAGACCGTCCACATTTTCAGGATCATTCTCGATCACCCGCTCGACCGTCGGCTTTGCAAGCTGCACAACCGTCTCAAACAGGATGTTCGAGCCCTGCTGCACGAACTGACCGAGAGAGTGCAGGTCGGTGGAGAAGATCGCAGACGCCGGGAACAGGCCCTTGCCGTCCTTGCCCTCGCTCTCGCCGAACAGCTGTTTCCACCACTCGGACATCATCGCATACTGCGGCTCATAGCTGACCATCATTTCCACCGCTCTGCCCTTGCGCAGCAGAATGTTGCGGGCAGCAGCGTATTTATAGCAGTCGTTTTTGTCGAGATCGGTGTCGCACAGCTCCTCACGCGCAGCAGCAGCACCCTTCATCAGCGCGTCAATGTCGCAGCCCGCGACCGCGATCGGCAGAAGACCCACAGCGGTCAGCACCGAGAAGCGGCCGCCGATGTCGTCCGGCACAACGAAGGTTTCATAGCCTTCTCTGTCGGCAAGCGCCTTCAGCGTGCCGCGTGCACGGTCGGTGGTGACATAAATGTGCTTTTTCGCCTCTTCGCGTCCCACGGTCTTTTCGAGATACTCGCGGAACACACGGAAAGCGATCGCCGGCTCGGTGGTCGTGCCGGACTTGGAGATGACATTCACGGTGACACGCTTGCCCTCGCACAGCTCCAAAAGCTCGGACAGCGCCGTACCGCTGATGGAGTTACCGGCGAAATAGACATCCGGCGTATCCTTTTTCTTCGCGTTATACAGCGGGGACTTCAAAAACTCGATCGCCGCACGCGCGCCGAGATACGAGCCGCCGATGCCGATGGCAATGAAAATATCGGTATCCTCTTTGATGCGGGCGGCAGCCGCCTTAATGCGGGCAAACTCCTCCCGATCATAGTTGACCGGCAGGTCGACCCAACCCAAAAAGTCGTTGCCGAGACCGCTGCCGCTGTGCAGCATCTCGTGTGCCGTTTTGATCTGCGGTGCGATCGCCGCATATTCCTCATCCGCGATGAAAGCGCCCGCGTACCGCGTCTCCAATTTTACAGACATGTTCATTCCTCAATTCAAGACAGATTTCGCATTTTCATGCACTATCAGTATAAATCACAACGCGACATCTATCAATGGACAGTTGTTGCAAATACATGCAACGAATTTCCATGTCCCGACCCTATCATAGCACATTTTTCCGCGCAGCGCAATGCCAAATGAATAATTTTATGTGAAAAAATCTGTGCTGTAAATAGATATGACCCAAAAAGGAGCAAAAATGCGGCATAGGGGATATCCTGTTTTTGAAAACTTTTGGATCAGGAGATCAAAAGGAGCTTTGCCGTTTCATGTGCGCATAGGCTTTTTTTCAAAAAATCGGCAAAAAGGCTTGACAAAACCGAAAGGATGCAGTAATATAGACGGCGGACTTCAGAAAACCGTTTGGGGGCGTAGCTCAGCTGGGAGAGCGTACGGTTCGCATCCGTAAGGTCGAGAGTTCGATCCTCTTCGTCTCCACCAAGAAAAGACCAAGTCGTTTGACTTGGTCTTTTCATTTTTCCTGTTGCTCCTTAGATGAACAATTTTTGAACTTTCCCCCGTGCACTTGACGAGACGGGCGGTTTTTGCTAGAATGTTCGATGTCAAACAGTTTGAAGTCATACAAAAAGTGAGGTGTTTCATTTGCAGCACTGCGAACCGAGTTTGCAAAGGGCTGTCGAGCGGCAGCATTTGGGCATGGTCGTGCGGCTTTTGCACCAGTGTTTCGGCAGACTTTTTGAAAAAAATGCCGCAGAAGCGGGGCTTGACGACATCACTGTCGCCCACGGGCGCATCCTGGGCTTTTTGGCGCATCACGCCGACATGGATGTCTTTCAGCGCGACATCGAGCAGGCGTTTCACATCAACCGTTCCTCCGTCACCAGCATTTTGCAGATCATGGAGAAAAACGGACTTATCGAGCGGCACGGCGTTTCCGGTGACGGACGACTGAAAAAGGTCTGCCTCACCCCGCACGGCGAGGAAATGCATCGGCGCGTCATGAAGGTCATCGACAAGACCGAAGAACAAATGCGGGCGAGCCTGACGCCCGAAGAGCTGTCGACCTTTTTGGCGCTTGCCGAAAAGATCGGAAACCCGTAAAGGAGGGGTACATATATGCTGAAAACCTTGGGGAAGCAAGTAAAGCAATTCAAAAAGGACGCGATCGCCACGCCGATCTGCATGATCTTTGAGGTCATTTTTGAAATGCTTATTCCGTATCTGATGATGTCCATGATCGACAAGGGCGTGAATGTCGGCAACATGCAGCACATCTACAAGGTCGGCGCGCTGATGGTGCTGGCGGCGGCGGGCGGCATGCTGTCCGGCATGCTCGGCGCCAAATTCGGCGCACGCGCCAGCACCGGCTTTGCGCGCAATCTGCGCAAAAGCATGTTCGAGAACATTCAGACCTTTTCGTTTCAAAACATCGACAAGTACAGCACAGCGGGACTTGTCACCCGCATGACGACGGATGTTTCCAACCTGCAAAACGCCTTTCAGATGATCCTGCGGATGTGCACCCGCGCTCCGTCCAGTCTCATCATCGCGATGGTAATGACCTTCATCATCAACCCGCGGCTGGCGTCCGTTTATCTTATTGCCTCCGTCAGTTTGGGTATCTGCCTGTTTTTCATCATGCGGCGCGCCAGCGGCTATTTCCGCGACGCCTTTCACAAATATGACGACCTCAACAGCGAGGTGCAGGAAAACATTGCCGGCATCCGCGTTGTCAAGGCATATGTGCGGGAGGAGTACGAAAACACCCGTTTCAAAAAGGCAAGCGGCGCGCTCTATTCCCTGTTTTTGAAGGCGGAAAAGATCCTGTCCTATAACAGCCCGCTGATGCAGGGCACGGTCTACACCTGCATCCTGCTCATAAGCTGGCTCGGCGCGAAAATGATCGTGCAGAACAGCATGACGACCGGCGAGCTGATGAGCATGCTCACCTATTGCATGAACATCTTAATGAGTCTCATGATGCTGTCGATGGTGTTCGTCATGATCACCATGAGCACCGCCAGTGCGCGGCGTGTTTCCGAAGTGCTGGAGGAAAAGGCGACGCTGACAAACCCCGAAAACCCCGTCTATACCGTGGCGGACGGCAGCGTTCGTTTTGAGCATGTTACCTTCTCCTATCACGCGACCAGTGAAAAGCCGGTGCTGCAGGACATTGACCTGTCGATCGCATCGGGCGAGACCATCGGCATATTGGGCGGAACGGGCAGCGCAAAATCCACGCTCGTCAACCTTATCAGCCGTCTTTATGATGTTTCGGGCGGTGCTGTCTATGTCGGCGGCAAGGATGTCCGCAGCTATGATCTCGAAACACTGCGCAACGCGGTCGCGGTCGTGTTGCAGAAAAATGTGCTGTTCTCCGGCACGATCCTTGAAAATCTCCGCTGGGGCAACAAGGACGCAAGCGAGGAGGAATGTATCCACGCCTGCAGGATTGCCTGCGCCGACGATTTCATCGAGGCGATGCCCGATAAATACAACACCTTCATCACGCAGGGCGGCACCAATGTGTCCGGCGGTCAGAAGCAGCGTCTGTGCATTGCGCGTGCGCTGCTGAAAAAGCCGCAGATCCTTATTTTGGACGACAGCACCAGCGCCGTGGATACCGCGACGGACGCGCGCATCCGCCGTGCGTTCCGTGAGGAGATCCCCCACATCACGAAGATCATCATTGCGCAGCGCATTTCAGCCATCCAGGATGCCGACCGCATTTTGGTGCTTGACGACGGCAGGATCGACGGCATCGGCACACACGAGGAGCTGCTCCAAAGCAACACCATCTACCGCGAGGTCTACCGTTCACAGACAAGCGGCAACGGCGACTTTGACGAAAACGGAGGTGAGGCGTAATGGCAGAGGAAAAGGTCAGAGAATTCAAAGGCCCCGGCGGACGGCACGGGGGACGCGGCCCTCGTCCGAAGGTCAAAAACCCGGGAAAGCTGATGATGCGGCTTTTGAAGTATATCCTGTCGCGCTATGCATGGCAATATCTTCTCGTGGTCGTGTGCATTTTTGTCAATGTTTTTGCAAGCCTGCAGGGCACGATGTTTACCAAAGCCCTCATTGACGACTATATCACCCCCCTTCTCGGCAGCCAAACGCCGGACTTTGCGCCCCTTGCCGGCGCGATCCTACGGGTTGCGTGTTTTTATCTCTGCGGTATTGTCGCCGCCTTTGTCCAGTCGCGTGTCCTCATGTATGTCAGCCAGGGCACGATGAAACGGCTGCGCGACGACATGTTCACCCACATGGAAACGCTGCCCATCCGCTATTTTGACACGCATGCCCACGGCGACATCATGTCCATGTACACCAACGATATCGACACACTGCGGCAGATGGTGAGTCAGAGCTTGCCGCAAATGATCCAAAGCGCCGTCACCATCGTCAGCGTGTTCATCAGCATGCTCGTTTTGAGCGTGCCGCTGACCGCCGTGACGCTGTTGATGATCGTCGTCATGCTCTTTGTCTCCAAGAAATTTGCGGGACTGAGCAGCCGCTATTTTGTGGCGCAGCAAAAGGACATCGGCACGGTCAACGGCTATATCGAGGAAATGCTCGACGGACAAAAGGTCGTCAAGGTGTTCTGCCACGAGGAGGAAAACATCAAGGCATTCAACAAGCTCAACGATCAGCTTTTTGACAGTGCCTATAACGCCAACCGTTTTTCAAATTATTTAGGGCCGATCAACGGTCAGCTCAGCCACCTGAGCTATGTGCTGTGCGCCATTGTCGGCGGCGGGCTGGCACTGAGCGGTGTCACGGGACTGACGCTCGGCGGACTTGCCAGCTTTCTCACCTTCAACAAGAGCTTCAGCCAGCCCATCAACCAGGTGACCATGCAGGTCAACAGCATCATCATGGCGCTGGCGGGCGCGGAAAGAATTTTTGCGCTGCTGGACGAAACGCCGGAGACCGACGAGGGGTATGTCACGCTGACCTGCGCCGAGAAAAACGCCGACGGAACACTCTCCGCCTCTCCCACCCGCACGGGTCTTTGGGCATGGGCGCATTGTCATAAGGACACCGGCGTCACCGATTATATCCCCCTTGAGGGTGCGGTCGTTTTCGACGATGTGGACTTTGGGTATGTGCCGGAGAAAACGGTGCTGCACGACATAAAGCTCGACGCTGCACCGGGACAGAAGATCGCCTTTGTCGGCTCGACGGGCGCGGGCAAGACCACCATCACCAATCTTATCAACCGTTTCTACGACATCAGCGACGGCAAGATCCGCTATGACGGCATCAACATCAACAAGATCAAAAAAGCCGATCTGCGGCGTTCGCTCGGCATCGTTCTACAGGACACCAATCTGTTCACCGCCACCGTGCGGGAAAACATCCGCTACGGCAGACTGGACGCCACCGACGAGGAGGTCGTTGCCGCGGCAAAGCTGGCGAATGCCGACAGCTTTATCGCCCATCTGCCGGATGGCTATGATACCATGCTGACCGGCAACGGCGCCAACCTGTCCCAGGGGCAGCGACAGCTTTTGGCAATTGCGCGCGCCGCTATCGCCGATCCGCCTGTCCTCATTCTGGACGAGGCAACCTCCTCCATCGACACACGCACCGAGCGCATCGTGCAGGAGGGCATGGACAAGCTCATGCATGGGCGCACCACTTTTGTCATCGCACACCGGCTGTCTACAGTGCGCAACAGCGACCGTATCGTCGTTCTCGAAAACGGCAGGATCATTGAGCAGGGCTCGCACGACGAACTGATGCAAAAGGAAGGAAAATACTATCAGCTCTATACCGGCAACGCCCCGAAAACGCTAAATGCATAAAAAAATAAGAGGTTTGCAAAAATGCAAACCTCTTATTTT
>SFCS01000044.1 GCA_004558485.1 Ruminococcus sp.
TGCAGGACGATGACGACGATATCACCAACGGCAGCGCCAACGCCCTGACCATCTACGCCCAGTCCACGGATAAAAGCACCATGGGCAAGCTGATCGCCACGGGTGCTAAACGCGACAACAATGCGGTCATAGGAGGCAACGGAGGCAACAGCTACGGCGGCAGCTGCGGCACCATCATCATCAACGGCGGCACGGTCACCGCCACATCCACGGGCTACGGCGCGGCCATCGGCGGCGGCTACGGCATATTCACTGGCGGCAGCGGCGGGACCATTACCATCAACGGCGGCAACATCAATGCCAGCAACCAAATCGGCGCAGGCATCGGCGGCGGCGAGGGCGGCGGCGACGGCGGCAGCGGCGGCGAGATCACCATCAACGGCGGTTCTGTCATCGCAACCGGCGTCAACGGCGCGGGCATCGGCGGCGGTCAGGGCGACCGCGACGGCGGCAGCGGCGGCGAGATCACCATCAACGGCGGTTCTGTCATCGCAACCGGCGTCAACGGCGCGGCCATCGGCGGCGGATACAGCGGCGGAGTGGCGGCGGCTGCGGCACCCACGGCGGCAGCGGCGGCGAAGTCACCATTACCGGCGGCACCGTCACCGCCACCGGTGGTGACGGTGCCGAGGGCATCGGCGGCGGATACAGCGGCGTCTTTGCAATCGGAGGCAGCGGCACCTTCGAGACTACCGGCAACGGCAACGCGGTGATCTTCGCAAGCTCCATTGGCGACCAGAGCGGCAAGACGTCGAATGCGTGGCACGGCATCATCTTTGAGGGCGACGAGGGCAAGGTCTATGGGAATCCGACGCTGGCGGACGACCTGACCATTCCCGAGAATAAGGCGTTGGATATTCCCTCGGGCAAGACCCTGACCGTTAACAGCAAAATTACAGTGCAAGGTACGCTGACCAACAACGGTACTATTATCGGCTCCGGCTCCATTACGCCGGAAGAGAAGAAACTGACCTATAAGGAATTCCCCGGTGCCCCGGTGATTGATTCCGTAAGTGCAGACAGCATTACGCTCCGACCCATCACCGGTGAAACGGCTGTGGAATACAGCAAGGACAATACAAACTGGCAGAGTGGAACAACCTTCAGCGGCCTGACTGCGGCCACAAGCTACACCTTCTACGCCCGGTATCAGGCGAATGGTTTTTACAAGGGCGCCTCGCCTCAGAGCGACGGCAGTACTCCCACATACATCGCCTACTACGACGGCCCGGCAATCGTGATCGGCACTGACGGGATTTCCGGCTATTCAGATGACGGCGGTTATCATTTTATCTATTTTGGTAATTGGGAGGCCCCGGACAGCAACACCACTTCCGGCCCAATCAGATGGCGGGTGCTGGATGACCAGACCAACACCGGGGAAAGCGGCCTCTTCCTGCTGTCCGATGTGCTGCTTGGAAAGGGCTCACGTGGCGGAGTATATTTTGATAACACAAGCCGATTCAGCAACGCATGGCAGGGCAGCAGCGCACAGGCATGGTGCAGGGATTTTGCCGGAGAATCGGGCGCGGAAAGCAATGTAAATGACGCTTTTACAGCAGATGAATTGGGTGTGATTTTATCAACTTCTAAAAGCGATGCCGAATTTGACAGTGAACACCACACCTTTTGTGCTTCCGAGAATATTTTAAGCGGTGACAGGGTATTTTTCCTGTCGGCAGAAGAAGCGGAAAACGACGAGTATGGATTTACAGATGACGCCGCGCAAGTTGCCAATTATGGCACGAGTGCGGGCGGATGGTGGCTTCGTTCTTTTCTTAATGAACATGACCTACCTTTCGCGGGTAGAATTGGAGACCGCGGCAGGGTGGGTGAAGAGGGCGTGATCAATCCTTGGGCGGCTCGCCCCGCTTTTAACTTAAATACGAGCTCTGTCCTCTTTACCTCCGCCGCCGCAGGCGGCAAAGCGGATACCGCAGTGGACGAAAACTTAACTGCCGTCGGCACAGGCACAGGGGAATGGAAACTGACGCTTTTGGACAACAGCAGAAAAAGCTTTACTGCCTCCGCAGGCACAGGCACGGCCTTAATTACTGCCTCCGCAGGCACAGGCACGGCCTTAATGCAGAAACCTGGATATTCCGATTGGACGGTAAGCATCGACTATTCCGGCGCACCAACAGGTGCGAACGAATATGTTTCCGCAATGCTCGCGGACGAAAGCGGCACGCCCCTTTACTATGGGCGGATTGTAAGTAGCAGCGCTTCCGGTACGGCAAGGGTAACGATCCCCGCCGGTCTTGCGCCGGGCAGCTATACCCTCAAAGTGTTCAGCGAACAGTATAACGGGGATAAACAGACCGACTATGCAAGTACCTTTGAAAATATCAATCTTACCGTTGGGTATAAAGAGCAATTTTCCCTCGCTCCCGGCAGCACCTATTATTTTGACCTTTCCGGAGCGGACATTCCGGGCGACAAGAACGGCAGCTTGCCGGACGATTCCCTTCATTGGGTGCCCTTCACCTACGCAGGCACCGTAAACGCCTATGTGCTGAAAAGCCGTTCTGCCAATGACAACACCGCAAAAGGGGATTCAGCAAATGCGGCAGGCAGCACAGACCCCGACAACCCCATTGGCTACACCTATGACCACGGCCTGTTTATTGCG
>SFCS01000009.1 GCA_004558485.1 Ruminococcus sp.
TGGTACGGCAAAAGCGGGACCTGCCGTCATCCGTGCCAATGTCCGGGGCGATACGGTGGAGGAATATGATGTGGAAATTTTGAAGGTGATTCCCAATGCCTCCGATGGCCGGGAGATGGTGCTCTCTGTGACGGACCCGGCGCTGATCGCTGTCACCGGCGGCATTGTGCAGGGCATGTCGGGCAGTCCCATCCTGCAGGATGGAAAGCTGGTGGGCGCTGTGACCCACGTTTTATTGAATGATCCTTGTAAAGGCTATGGCATCTTCATCGAAAATATGCTGGATGCGGCGGGATAAAAATTGGCAGGGGCATTTCGCCCCTGCCATGTTTACGTTTATCTGACTACCGAAGAATGACTATAGATATAGAACTCCTCTTGGCTCGGCATCCACTTCTTTTCCTTTGGAGGAAAAGTTGCGTCGAATGCTTCGACTGCGGTGGTGTCCTCGCAACAATCGGCGGCGGTACCGGGGATATACATCCATTTTCTGCCGTCCAGCGCGTTTGGCACAAGCTCACAGACAAGAAGTGCCGTTGGGAAGTTACCGTCCATTACAAAACTTACATTCTTCTTTTTGCAACTCACAAACCCATGGCTGACATAATTGCCGGGATTGCCGAAAATGATGTTCACATCATATCCCATTTTGCGTGCAACCTCAAAAGAATGCTCAATCAGCATTTTGCCGAGCTTCTGCCTCTGATACTCAGGTGCAACGCAAAGCGGTCCGAACGAAAGAATCTCCTTGCGTTCTTCGTTTTCGTCCTTAAGCCAAGCCTTCGTGTACATAATGTTGCCGACAATCTTGCCGTCAAGTTCAATCACAAATGCAAGTTCGGGTATAAAGTCGGGGTGATTTCGCATCTGATGCACGTAATAATGCTCGTCGGCACCGGGTTTATAGACATTCCAAAACGCCTCACGGGTAAGTTCTTCTACTGCTCTGTAGTCCTTTTCTGTTTCCAAACGTATCGTCAAATTGTTCATTTTAATTTTACCTCCAATATATTGTGACGAAGCAATCTTATGAGAGGTTTTGCGGAATCATAGCCAACCTCTCGGTTATGCTACAATCTCCAATGTGCCCATTCTTTTCAAACAGCATTCTCCAAAAATTAAATTCGGCTTTCGCCGTAAGTTTATTTTACTACAAATGGGGTAATCTTGCAACCCCAGTGTATCTTCGGCAGGGTGTTTTTCAACGCAGCGTAGGTTGTGATTTTTATCCCAGAGTATTATAATCATTTCGTAAAGGCGTGAACATAATTGGATTTCTGTACATCTATTGCAACAAACACGGTTTAATGAAACAAAAAATATAAAAGGGTTGGAAAACAAACGAACAATCAGGGATTGAGAAAAACCGCAAAAAGTGATAGAATATTTATGTCAAAAGTGTTGTAAAGAGGTGGCAATGATGAAAACCATTATCATAGGCGGTGTTGCAGGTGGTGCAACTGCGGCGGCACGGCTTCGCAGACTGGATGAAAAAGCAGAGATCATTATTTTGGAACGCGGCGAATACGTGTCCTTTGCTAACTGCGGTCTGCCGTATTATATCGGCGGTGTCATCACTGACCGCGCGGACTTGACCTTGCAGACGCCCCAAAGCTTCAAGGTGCGTTTTAATATCGACGTCAGAGTGCTCAATGAGGCGGTTAAAATCAATCCCAATATCAAGACCGTCACGGTCAAAAATCTTCGCACAGGCGAAACCTATGAAGAAACATATGATAACCTCATTTTATCTATGGGTGCCGAGCCGATACGGCCGAATATCAAAGGGGCTGCCGGTAGCAATGTTTTCACCCTTCGCAACATTCCCGACACCTTAAAAATGAAAAAGTATATGCATACCGCAAAACCGCGCTCGGCGGTGGTGATCGGCGGCGGATATATCGGTGTTGAGATGGCGGAAAATTTAGCTGAGGCAGGGCTAAAGGTTGCCATCGTAGAGCTTGCCGACCATCTGATAGCACCCCTCGATTTTGATATGGCAGCAGACGTTCACCGCTATATTAAATCCAAAGGAATTTATCTGCACCTGAATAACGGTGTAAAGTCTATAAACGGAAATACCGTTATCTTGCAAAACGGCGAAATTACCGCCGATATGATCATACTGTCGGTGGGTGTCCGTCCCGAAACTGCCATCGCAGAGGACTGCGGCATAGAACTTAATCCGCGCGGAAGCATTGTTGTAAACAACAAAATGCAGACCAATGTATCGGATATCTACGCCGTGGGTGATGCGGTTGAGGTGGAGGATTTCATCACAAAGAAACCCGCCTTTATTCCGCTTGCCGGACCTGCCAACAAGCAAGGCAGAATTGCGGCGGATAATATCGCAGGCTTTGAGAGCGTTTATACAGGCACGCAAGGCTCGGCGGTTTTAAAACTCTTTGATATGACCGTTGCTACCACGGGTCTTAACGAAAAGTCGGCTACTGCGGCAGGCATTGATTACGATAAAACCTATACCTATTCGGCATCTCATGCAACCTATTATCCGGGTGCTGCCAGTATGTCCATAAAAGCTCTGTGGGATAAGAAAACGCTTAAAATAATCGGTGCGCAGATCGTCGGTTTTGACGGTGTGGACAAGCGCATGGACGTGCTTGCCACCGCCATTCGTTTAGGCGCGAAAATCACCGACCTTACCACCCTTGAGCTTTGTTATGCTCCGCCTTTCGGCAGCGCCAAAGACCCCGTCAATATGTTAGGATTCGTTGCCGAAAATATCGTCAGCGGAAAGCTCAAGCAGTTCTTCTGGCACGACGTGGAAAACCTTCCCCGTGACGGCAGCGTGTTCCTGCTCGACACGCGTACACCGTATGAGGTGATGCAAGGCAAGATAGATGGTTTTGTCAACATTCCGCTGGACTCCCTGCGTGGGAGACTGGACGAAATCCCGAAAGACAGACCCGTCTACGTGCATTGCCATTCGGGACTTCGTTCCTACCTTGCGTGCCGTATTCTTATAGGCAACGGGTACGACTGCTATAACCTTGCAGGCGGCTGGCGGCTCTATGAATCGGTCATAAACGAGCGCACCGTCCCTGAAGACTCTTGTAAAGACTGTAAATAAATATGGTTATCCGTTGTAAAGACATATGCTATTTAACCCACCAAAGCATCCTCAGCTTCAGCTCTCATTATTTGGAACCCAGCCATTGGTTTGAAAAAATGGGGAAACGCAAATCAAAAAAAGCCATTGACATTTAATCCTTATTGAGATATAATATCAATAAGGACGGAAAACGATAGGGTGTACATTGTTATGATAAAACGCAACACGATTCAGCGTTCATTGGTTTTTCAAGCTGTGAACAAACTGCAGTGTCATGCCACTGCCGATGAAATTTATCAGACCATTATGAAAGAACACCCGCATATCAGCAGGGCAACGGTATATCGGAATCTGAAGCTGTTGTCTGAAACAGGTGAAATTCGCAAAATGGAAATTCCGGGTGGAGTGGATCGCTTTGACCACAGGATTCAGGAGCATTGCCATGTGCGGTGTGAGAAATGCGGCCGGGTTTTCGATGTAGATATGGAATATATTACCGGCTTGGAGAAAAACATCACGGAGAGTCACGGCTTTGCGTTCACCGGATACGATATCCTTTTCCGGGGGATTTGTCCGGATTGTCAAAAATCGCGGAAACAGCAGAATCGCTGATTTCAATCATCCTTCACAAGCGGCGCATACGGGCGCATACATAACCCGTAAATATATGATTTAGAGGTGTACAGTTATGAGAAGTATTACAACATTAGACCTGCAATACGCACACCGTTTCTACGGATTTAAAGGTGAAGCACAGTATTTGCACGGACATACCGGAGTTCTGACCATCGAGGTCGAGGATTCGGTGGAGCCCGGCGTGAATATGGTTTTTCCCTGCAATGAGATTCAGAAGACCGCATGGGAGGTTCTCAAAAACTTTGACCACGCATTGATTCTTCGGGAGGACGATCCGCTGCTGCCCGCCATTCTCGGCGTTTATGAGGCTCAGGGCATCAAGGACGGCGCACCTACCAACAAGATGAAAGGCCCGGCCTTTCAAACCGCGCTTGCAACTGCCTATCCCGATTGTCGTTTGGTCGTGACAAAGGAAACCATGACCGTCGAAGGCATGATAAAAATTGTGTATGATCTGCTGAAGGATAAGCTGAACATCGCCAAGCTTACCTTCACCAGCGGCGTCAATGCCGCATCTCAGGAATACGAAACGAGCAGAACCGTTGACCGCTGTCCGCTGTGCGGCATCGCCCTGAATGAGAATGGCGTCTGCCCGAAATGCGGATATAAAAAGAAATAAGAAAATTATTCATCAGCGAAGCGGATTAAATATTTATTATGCATTTGAAAAAGTCGCCTAAGTGAACTTAAGCGACTTTTTCGTTTGAGAACTGACCCCAATTTTGATACAAATGCACCCCTTTTTGCGCTTGGGGGTGCAAATGATAATTTTATGAATGCTCGGCAATGTAAGCATTTATAGTTTTATATAGCAGTTCTATCGAGTTGATTTCACTTAAAGGAAATGCTTTTTGTACTGGAAAAGGTTTGAGAATTTCAATATCTTTGAAATCAACGAGGCGTTGTTTGCCTTTGATTAAAGTTTACTTGGAGCGTGAAATTATGATTAAGTTTATCTGTTATCCGAAATGCACTACTTGTCAAAGAGCAAAGAAGTGGTTGGAGGATAATAACATCGAATATGAGTTGAGAGATATCAAACTCGACAATCCCACACTCAAAGAATTGACCGAATGGTATAAGAATAGCGGATTGCCACTCAAGAAGTTCTTTAATACAAGCGGTCTGCTTTATAAGTCGTTGGATCTCAAAAACAAACTTCCCGAAATGAGCGAGGATGAGATGTTAAAACTTCTTGCTACTGACGGTATGCTTGTTAAACGGCCGTTAGTTGTTGGCGATAGTTTTGTGCTTGTTGGGTTTAAGGAAATTGAGTGGCTTGAGAAACTGAATAAATAATTTGTCGCTTTGCGGGCGACCTAACCGCTCTTTTGTTGGTGTAGAATGAGTACATCAAATGAAAGAGAGGTTCGCTTTGCAGAAAAAATGAGATCTACCGGTCCTAAGCAGCGGAAAGAAGCTTTTACTGCTGAAGAGGTACATTTACTCATGATGAAACTGCCCTAGACAAAATGGGTATGAGCATCCGCCTGATGCTGGGCACCGGCATGCGCTCGCAAGAGCTGCTGGCACTGGAACCCCATCACATTGAGGAGGACGGATCGGTGATTCATATCCGCCAAGCAGTGAACCTTGTGAAGGGCTCGGTGCATGTAGGCGTGCCGAAATCCCGTGACAGTTACAGAGATATCCCTGTGCCGTCCAATCTGCGCCGGTGCGCAAGGGAGCTTCGGAAGGTCGATACGAAATTCATCTGGGAGAAGCGCAAGAAGGATACCCCTTGCAACCCCACCAATTTCCGGGATGAATTTCGGAAAGCTCTCGAAAAGATCAAAGGCGTGCGCCAGCTGACGCCCCACTCCTGCAGACACACCTATGTATCGCAGATGCAGGCACTGGGTGTGGATCTTTCTACCATCCAAAGCATCGTAGGACACGCTGATGTGGATATGACTCAGCATTATCTCCACGTGCAGGGCGGCATCCGGCAGGAAGCCATCCGCCGCTTTGCGGAAGCGTTTCCCATTGACGGGCATTCGCCTGAAGATCCGGATGGCGGCGCCTGCAGGATCATCCCGTTCCCACAAGTGGTGTAAAACAGAATAGACTCTTTGGACACCCCAAATTAGCAGTCAAATATGGGTCAAAAGAGTTCCGCGAGGCGAAAGCAAAAGTTCCGCACAACGAAAAAAGCCTTGAAAACCAATGGTTTTCAGGGCTTTTCGCGGTTCTTTCGACGAACCGTTTGGTGGAGATAAGCGGGATCGAACCGCTGACCTCTTGAATGCCATTCAAGCGCTCTCCCAGCTGAGCTATACCCCCATAGGCGTTGCGGCGGCGATGCCATCGGCAACGACAATTACTGTATCATATTTTCGGTGGGTTGTCAATACTCTTTTTGCGGAATGTGAATTTTTGTAAAAAAGACGGAAAAAGCACAAAGGGACTGGACATTCGCTTCGAAATCCGCTATACTGATGGGTATAGTATCAAAGACCTTTCGGTCTTACTGCCTTGGAGGGCGAAGGATGGAACGCTGGGATCTACTGGATGAAGAGGGAAATCCCACCGGCGAGACCATGGAACGCGGCGCGTATATGCGCGCCGGTCAATACCACCTCGTGGTGCACATTTGGGTGGTGGACGGTCACGGGCACATTTTGCTGCAGAAACGGTCCATGCGGCGACGGCTGATGCCGGGCGTCTGGGCGGCGACCGGCGGCTCTGCGATTGCGGGCGAGGACAGCGAAACGGCTGCGCGCCGCGAGCTGCACGAGGAGCTGGGAATTGCCACCGAGCCGGGGGAAATGAAAAAAATCGCGCGTCTGCGCCGCCGCAACGCCTTTACGGATATTTGGCTTTTGCGGCGGGATGTGGATGCCAAAAAGCTGCGCTTGCAGCGTGAGGAGGTCGCCACGGTGCGCTGGGTGACCGAGCAGGAGTGGCGGGTGATGATCGTGAACGGTCGCTTTCATCACTACGGTCGCGCCTATTTTGATACCGTCATGCCCGCATTGCGGGCGGCAAATGCCCCCGATCAAGTGAAGTGATCGGGGATTCTTCACAAGGTGGGAAAGACTTATGACAAAACTGCTTTTGCGCCTTTTCATCCGCACGCCGGAGGCGACGGATGAAAAAACGCGGTTTGCCTATGGCAAGCTGGCGGGCGGCACGGGCATCGCGTGCAACATATTGCTGTTTCTTTTCAAGCTGACGGCGGGACTTCTCGCCTCCAGCGTTTCGATCGTCGCGGATGCGTTCAACAATCTGTCGGATGCGGGCTCGTCGGTGGTGACGCTTCTCGGCTTTAAGCTGTCCGCAGCACCCGCCGACCGTGAGCACCCGTTCGGTCACGGGCGAATGGAATATCTGTCGGCGCTTGCCGTGGCGGCGCTCATCATGGTGGCGGGCTTTGAGCTGGCGGTGTCGTCGGTGGAAAAGATCTTTGCGCCGTCGCTGCCGGATTTTCATTTTCTGACGGTTGGCATCCTCGCTTTGTCCATGGCGGTCAAGCTGTGGATGGCGCTTTTTTACCGCCGCATCGGCAAAAAGATCGGGTCGGAGGCGCTGCTTGCCGCCTGTGCGGACAGCCGCAACGATGTGATCTGCACCGGCGTGGTGTTGGTATCGGCAGTGGTGAGCTGGGCTTTCCAGCTGGCGATCGACGGCTATGTCGGCGTTCTGGTGGCGCTTTTTGTGCTGTGGTCGGGCTTTTCGATCATGCGGGAGACAGTCTCGCCGCTTTTGGGACAGGCGCCCGACCCGGCGCTTGTCAAGGAGATCAGTGACACGGTGCTGTCGTTTGATGGCATTGTGGGCATACATGACCTGATGGTGCACAACTACGGCCCGGGGCAGGTGATCGTTTCGCTTCACGCGGAGGTGCCCTGTGATGTGCCGATCACCAAGAGCCACGATGTGGTGGACTGTGCCGAGCGGGAATTGAAGGAAAAATTCCGCGTCAGCGCCTGTATCCACATGGATCCCGTGGATGTTGCCGATGCGCACACGCAGGAGCTGAAACGGGTGGCGCAAACGGTGCTGAGCGAGGTGGACGAACGCCTGTCACTGCACGATTTTCGCGTTGTGCCGGGCGAAACGCATACCAACCTGATTTTCGACATGGTCGTGCCGTTCGAGACGGAGGAAAAGCGCAGCGCGCTGATTCTGGAGGTGCAGCGCCGCATCCACGCGGTGGACAGTCATCTTTTCGCGGTCATCACCGCGGAGCACAGTTATATTTGACACTTGAATTTTCAAAAGAAAAGTGGTATACTGACCTTACTATTCACAGAGGGAAGTGATCGCATGGAAACACCTGATGTGCCTCGAAGTCGGCGGCTGAAAAACAGAACAGGAGTGTTTTCGATGTGCGCTTCCCGGCTCGATTTCTGAAAACGAGGACGGGCTTTTTGCGCGTGCCTTTTTCCTCCTGTTCGTGAGAACGGGAGGTTTTTTTATGGCTGAAGAAAAGGAAAAGCTCTTGGAGGAGCTTTTGGAGAGCCGACAGTTCAACCGCGTGCGCAACATGCTTGCCGAGATGAACGCCGTGGACATCGCCACACTTTTGGAGGATCGCAGCGATGAACAAACGCTTTTGCTGTTCCGCCTGCTGCCGAAAACGCCGGCGGCGGAGGTGTTTGCGTATATGGAGCACGATACGCAGGAGCGGCTTATCGGCGTTCTGACCGACAGGGAGCTTGCGTCGGTTATGGACGCGCTGAACATGGACGACGCTGCCGACCTTGTGGAGGAAATGCCCGCCAATGTGGTCAAAAGGGTGCTGCGCATGACCGATCCGGCGGATCGCCGCATCATCAATCAGCTGCTGCTTTACCCCGAGGACAGCGCAGGCAGCGTGCTCACCACCGAGTTTGTCGATCTGAAAGCAACGATGACGGTGGACAAGGCGCTTGACTACATCCGTCGCTTCGGGCCGGACAAGGAGACGATCTACACCTGCTATGTCACGGACGCCGACCGCCATTTGGAGGGTGTTCTGACAGTCAAGGAGCTGCTTTTGAGCGGCGGCGACTGCCGTGTCGGCGATCTCATGGAGACCAATGTGATCTCGGTCACCACGACGGAGGATCAGGAGAAGGTCGCGGCACTGTTTGCCAAATATGACCTCATCGCGCTGCCGGTCGTGGACAGCGAGGGCAGGCTCGTAGGCATTATCACCGTCGACGATGTGGTCGACATCATGCGCAAGGAGACCACCGAGGACATCGAAAAGATGGCGGCTATTTTGCCGACCGACCGTCCGTATCTCAAAACGGGCGTTTTCGAGACCTACCGCAAACGCATTCCGTGGCTTTTGCTGCTCATGGTGTCGGCGACCTTCACGGGCATGATCATCACCCGCTTTGAAACGGCGCTGTCCTCCGTGGTGGTGCTCGCGGCGTTCATGCCCATGCTGATGGACACGGGCGGCAACTCCGGCAGTCAGGCGTCGGTCTCCATCATCCGCAGTCTGGCGCTGGGGGAAGTGGAATTTCGCGATGTGCTGCGCGTGATCTGGAAGGAACTGCGGGTGTCGATCGTGTGCGGCACGACGCTGGCGGCGGCAAATTTTGCGAAGATCATGCTGTTTGACAATTTGGTGCTCAAAAGCGGCATTTCGATGACGGTGGCGCTGGTGGTGTGTCTCACCATTCTCATCACCGTCATCATCGCCAAGCTGGTCGGCTGTACGCTGCCGCTGTTTGCCAAGAAATGCGGCTTTGATCCTGCGGTGATGGCAAGTCCGTTCATCACCACCATTGTGGATGCGGTGTCGCTGGTGGTGTATTTCCAAATGGCGACCCTGCTTTTGCATCTTTCCCTGTGAAAACGGGTTTGCTGTCTTCCTCATCAGAGGGGACAGAAAACAACGCCCGCCGATCGTGTGATCGGCGGGCGTTCTTTCGTGTGTTATTTGTTGGCGGCTTTGAATTCCAAAAATTCGTCGTAGGTCATCTTCTTGTCGAGCAGCTTGCCGTCTTTGAGCTCCATGATGCGGTTGGCGACCGTTTGCACGAACTGGTGGTCATAGGACGAGAAAAGCACGATGCCGGGGAAGGCGGAAAGTCCGTCGTTCACGGCGGTGATGGACTCGAGATCCAGGTGGTTGGTGGGCTGATCGAGCATCAGCACATTCGAGGAATACATCATCATGCGGGACAGCATGCAGCGCACCTTTTCGCCGCCGGAGAGCACCTCGACGGGTTTTAGCACATCGTCGCCGGAGAACAACATCTTGCCGAGGAAACCGCGCAGATAGGTCTCGGTGTTGTCCGCCGCATACTGCGACAGCCACTGGAGGATGGGCAGCTTTATGCCGTCGAAATAGGCGGAGTTATCCTTGGGGAAATAGGAGGTGGTGATGGTGCTGCCCCATTTATAGCTGCCGCTGTCGGGTTCAAGCTCGCCATTGATGATTTTGAAGAGCGTCGTCGTGGCAATTTCATCCTGACCGACGAAGGCGATCTTGTCGCCCTTGTTGACGCGGAAGGAGACACCGTCCAAGACCTTCACGCCGTCGACGGTCTTGGTGAGATCCTCCACTGTCAGAATTTCCTTGCCGGGCTCACGCTCCATCTGAAAACCGACATACGGATAGCGGCGGGAGGAGGCGGGCATTTCCTCCACCGACAGCTTTTCGAGCAGCTTGCGGCGGGAGGTCGCCTGACGCGATTTGGATTTGTTGGCGGAAAAGCGCTCGATGAAGCTTTGCAGCTCGCGGATCTTGTCCTCGCGCTTTTTGTTTTGGTCGCGCATCATTTTCTGCATGAGCTGACTGGACGCATACCAGAAATCGTAGTTGCCGACATAGATCTTGATCTGGGTGTAGTCCACATCCACAATGTGGGTACAGACATTGTTGAGGAAGTGACGGTCGTGGGAGACCACGATGACCGTGCCCGTGTAGTCCATGAGGAAGTCCTCGAGCCAACGGATGGAGTCGATGTCCAGGTGGTTGGTCGGCTCGTCGAGCAGGATGATGTCGGGATGGCCGAACAGGGCGCGCGCCAAAAGAATTTTTACCTTTTCGCGGTCGGGCAGGGTGGACATGAGATCATAGAGATGCTCGTCGCCGATGCCGAGTCCCTGCAAAAGCTGCGCCGCCTCGGTCTCGGCATCCCAGCCGTTCATTTCGGCAAATTCGCCTTCAAGCTCCGCCGCCAGCGCGCCGTCCTCGTCGGAGAAATCCTCCTTGGCATACAGGGCGTCCTTTTGCTTCATGACCTCATACAGCCGTGCGTTGCCCTGGATGATGGTGTCCAGAACGGTAAATTCGTCATAGGCATAGTGATCCTGCTTCAAGACCGACATGCGCGTTTTCGGCGCGACGATGACCTCGCCCGTAGACGGCTCCAGTTCGCCGGAGAGAATGCGCAGGAAGGTAGATTTGCCGGCGCCGTTCGCGCCGATCACGCCGTAGCAGTTACCGGGGACAAATTTCAGGTCGACATGCTTGAAGAGGTTTTGTCCGCCGAAGTTTAAGCTGACATCCGATACAGTAATCATAAAAAAATCCTCACTTTAGCTTTGACATCATGGTTTGGGAAGGGCATCGAAGCACACGGTGAAAAGACCGCGCGCGTCCTCAAAGCGCCCGTCGCTGTTTTCGCCGCCCATGAGTATGGCAATCAGGGTGACGCCGTCCTTTTCGGCGCTCGCCGCCAGGCAGTAGCCCGCCTGGTCGGTGTGGCCGGTCTTCATGCCGGTCGCGCTGTCAAAATAGTAGCGCGTGCCGGTACGCAGCAGGTAGTTGGTGTTATACCAGGTGACGCCGCTCTCACCGGACAGGAAGCTGCGGGTGACCTGCGCCTCGCGGATGACTGCGGCGATGGTCGGCTGCGCATAGGCGTATTTTGCGATGCGCAGCATGTCGGAGGCGGTGGTATAGTGGTTGACATTGTGGATGCCGTCGGGGTTGGCGAAATGCGATTGCGTAGCGCCGAGCTCGGCGGCGGTCGTGTTCATTTCGCGGCAGAACATGGCGATGGCGTCCTTGGCGGACAGACTGCTGTTGTTCGCAATAATCCTGCCGACATTGGTCGCTGCGACATAGGCGGCGTCGTTGCCCGACGGCAGCAGCATCGCTTCAAGCAGCGTTTGCAGATCAAGGCGGTTGCCGATGCGCAGATAGGCGCGGCTGGACTCCGGATCGATGAGACGGATCTCGTCGCCCACCGTGAACACGGTGTCCTCTTTGGCATATTTGACCGTGACGATCGCGGTGAGCAGCTTCGTCATGCTGGCGGGATAGCATTTGGTGTCCGCCTGCTTGCTGTACAGGACGGCATCGTTGTTGACATCGTACAGCACGATATACTTCGAGGTGGTGTTGTCATCCACAAAGCTCTGCGGCAGCGGCATGGTGACCGCGACGGCAGGGGTCGGCTGCGGATCGTCCGTTGCCGGGTCTGCCGGCGTATCGACAGGCTTTTTCGGCAGAAAGACCGCCAAAAGGATGACGGACAACAGCAGCGCCACGACGGCGATGCCGATGAGCACCGGCAGCTGACGGCGGACACGGCGCCGCCGATGATAAACGGTTTTCCCCATGTGTTCTCGTCCCTTTATTTCATAGTCCCAATTATTATATAGGAAAATCGGACGAAAGAAAAGAGTTTTTTGAAATTTTTTATTGCAGCGTCGTGCCGGGGTAGTAGTGGGCGAGGATCTCTTTATAGTCTGCACCCGCATTCGCCATATATTTGGCGCCCGTCTGACTCATGCCGACATTGTGGCCGTAGCCGTGTACGGTGAAGAGAAAGCCTGTGTCCGTATACTGCACGGTGAAGCAGGCGGAGCGCAGACCGAGAGCGGCGCGCAGCTTGGTGCCGGCAAAGGATTTGTTGCCGACGGCGACGGTTTTGACAAAGCCGCTTTTCGTGGTGTCGGCGTCGTGAAACCATGTAGCGGGGTCGTCGTCCGTGACAAGATCGCTTTCGAGCGTCAGAAGGGCGGCTTTGAGGTTGTCGGGGGTGACGGTGACGGTGCTTTCATACCCCTCTGCCATAAGGTCGCCGGAGGAGTCCACGGGCTGCAGATAGGGGTAGTCCCCGCCCCACACATCCGCCGCCCTTTCGGTCAGACCTGCGCTGATGGCATGGTAGCAGGCAGTGATGGGTTCACCGTTATAGAGAAGCTTTTGTCCCTTGACCGCCTGCACGGTCTCGGTGAGCAGGGAGTGCCATTTGTCATACCGGTCGCCGAAGCGTGTGCGCATGCCCTCATCCGTGCCGACGGTGAAAAGCGTTTCGGGAACATTGGAGAAAACGCCGTCGGGCGATGCCGCGCGCTGCTTGCAATAGTAGGTATAGGCGGCAACGGTCTGTGCCTTGAGCGCTTCGACGGGGGAGGAGGGCGCCATTTCGCAGGACACGACGCCGACGAGAAAATCCTCCTCGGAAAACGAAAGGACTTCCCCCGTCGCCTCGTTTTTCACCCGAAACGCCGTTTCGTCCTGCGTGTTCGAGGCGGGTTCTTCCGGCGTGTCATCGGCAGGCGGCGCGGGCTTGTCCGGCAGGGCAGACAGCGGCGCAGTCAGCACGATGAGCAGGGACAGAACGGTGAGCAGCAGATAGCCTTTCATAGTAAAACCTCCGCTTGACTAAACTTCAAAAAAAGAGTATACTGAATTATTCATTGAGATATTTCGGCACAGATCGGGGAGCCAGCTATGGAAAAAGAAAAAACAAAAAAGGATAATCTGAATATATCGGGGACTACCTTGTCCAGTTTATGCGCGGAGCTGCGGAAAAATAACTGCATCTCGCCGGAGAAGTTTGCCCGCTATCATGTCAAGCGCGGGCTGCGCAACGAGGACGGCACCGGCGTTATGGCGGGACTGACGCTCATCTGCAATGTGCACGGCTATGTCATCAACGAGGGCGAGCGCGCGCCGGTGCAGGGAAAGCTCACCTATCGCGGGTATGCGATCGAGGATCTCGTGCGCGGCGCGCAGGACGAGGATCGCTTCGGGTATGAGGAGATCGCGTGGCTGCTTTTGTTCGGCAAGCTGCCGACGGCGGGACAGCTTTCCGCCTTCATCGAGCTTTTGTCGGAATATCGGGAGCTGCCGGAGAATTTCGCGGAGAACATGCTGGTGCGCACGCCGTCGCCGAACATCATGAACCAAATGAGCCGCGCGGTGCTGTCGCTGTATGCCGAGGACGACGATCCCGACGCGCTGACCGACGAAAATGTGCTGCGGCAATCCATTAACCTTTTGGCGAAGATGCCGAACATCATGGCGCACGCCTATCAGGTGAAGCGGCGGTATTACGACAATAAGAGTATGTATTTCCACCCGAATGTGCCGGGGCTTTCGACGGCGGAGACGATCCTGCACGGCATCCGCGCCGACGCGGAATTTACCGAGGAGGAGGCGCGTATCCTCGATTTGTGCCTCATGCTGCACGCAGAGCACGGCGGCGGTAACAATTCCACCTTTGCCGCGCGCGTGCTGTCCTCGTCGGGGACGGACACCTATGCGGCGATGTCTGCGGCGATCGGGGCTTTGAAAGGCCCGCGGCACGGCGGCGCAAACATCAAGGTCATGGAAATGCTCGAGTACCTCAAGGAGGGGGTCGGCGACTGGAACGATGACGACGAGGTCGCCGCATTTGTGGAAAAGCTGATGCGGGGCGAGGCGGGCGACCGCACCGGCCTTGTCTATGGCATGGGACATGCGGTGTATACGCTGTCCGATCCGCGTGCGGTCATCCTCAAAAACTGTGCGTATGATCTGGCGGAGAAAAAGGGCTATGGCGCGGAGTTCCGTCTTTTGGAGGCGGTGGAGCGCGTGACGCCCGCCGTGTTTGCTAAGCTGCACGGGGAGCACAAGTCGATGTGCGCCAATGTGGATATGTATTCCGGCATGGTCTACAGAACGCTCGGGATCGATCCCGATCTGTTCACGCCGCTGTTTGCCGTTGCGCGGACGGCGGGTTGGTGTGCGCACCGCATGGAGGAGATCTCCACCGGCGGGCGGATCATCCGGCCGGCGTATAAGGCGATCGCCGGTGAAAAGACCTATGTACAATTAGCAGACAGGGAAGGATGAGCGGTATGCAGGCGATCCGAACAAAAAAATCGGCGCTTCTTCTGACACTGGCGATGACGGCGGTCGTCACGGTGCTGCGTGCGGTGCTGATTCCGCCGACGCAGAGCGTGAAGACCGGGCTTTTCGCGCTGAGCTATGTTGTGATCGGCGCGATGGTGCTGACCATGGCGGCGGTGCTTTTCCTGCTTTTCGGCGACGAAAAGGCGAAGGAGACGCTGCCTGCGGTGCGCGGAAAGTGGTTGCTGCCGCTGGCAATCACCGTGATGGCGGCGGGCGTTTGCGTGCTGCTGTCAACGGTGTTCGACGTGTACAACTGGGGCGCGTTCGGCGTGACGCCGCCGCCCACGAAGATCGTGACGGGCGCCATCGACCGTGTGACGCTGTTTTTGACCATGGTGTTCGGCGTTCTGACCGGCATCTATCTGCTGCGGCTCGGCTTTTCCTTCATCGAGAGAGAGGGCGAGCAGCGCGGGCTTTTGCCGTACTTTGCGCTGATGCCGACCTTGTGGATGTGGATGCGCCTGGCACGGTATGAGGTTTCCTATGCCAGCGCGGTGGAGATCTATGAGAGCTTTTACGATTTTGCCATGCTGCTGTTTTCCCTGCTGTTTCTGTTCACCTGGGCGCGGCATGCCGCCGCTGTCGGGACATATCGTCCGCGGCGTCTGCTGTTTTATGCACTGTGCACGGCGATGCTCTCGCTGTCCGGTTCTGTCGCGCGCGTGATATTCTTTTTGCTCGGCGAGGGTGATGCCTACAGAGCGGGGCAGCTGGCGGGCGTGCCGGACTTCGCCGTCGGATGTCTGGCTGCGGTCATGAGCGTTTACTGGGTGCTGACGCCGACGGAGGAGACAACTGCCGCCGAAGAGCCGCCGACGGAAAACGCAGAGGAGGCGGAGGCGACGCCCTCAAAACCGACACAAGAGGATTGAAAAACGCCGTGAAATTTAGGCAAAGTCACGAAAATCGCGGGGAGTCGGGCAAAGGTATTGCATTTATGCCTTAAAAAGGCTAAAATGATAAGCAGAAAAATTTGTTTGGAGGTTCATTGTTATGGCAGTTAAGGTTGCAATCAATGGTTTTGGCCGTATCGGTCGTCTGGCTTTCCGTCAGATGTTCGGTGCCGAAGGGTATGAGATCGTTGCTATCAACGATCTGACCGATCCGAAGATGTTGGCGCATCTGCTCAAGTATGACACGGCACAGGGCCGCTATGAGGGTCACACCGTCGAGGCGAAGGAAGCTTCCATCGTCGTGGACGGCAAAGAGATCCAGATCTACAGCGAGAAGAACGCTGCCGACCTGCCCTGGGGCAAGATCGGCGTGGATGTCGTTTTGGAGTGCACCGGCTTCTACACCAGCAAGGAAAAGAGCCAGGCGCACATTGATGCCGGCGCTAAGAAGGTCGTCATTTCCGCCCCTGCCGGCAAGGATCTGAAGACCATTGTGTACAGCGTGAATGAGAAGACGCTGACCAAGGAAGACAAGATTATTTCCGCTGCTTCCTGCACCACCAACTGCCTCGCGCCGATGGCGAAGGCTCTGAACGAGTATGCGCCGATCGTCAGCGGCATCATGACCACCGTGCATGCTTACACGGGCGATCAGATGATCCTCGACGGTCCGCATCGCAAGGGCGATCTGCGCCGCGCTCGCGCCGGTGCGCAGAACATCGTTCCGAACAGCACCGGTGCTGCCAAGGCGATCGGTCTGGTCATTCCGGAGCTCAACGGCAAGCTGATCGGTTCCGCACAGCGCGTGCCGACCTGCACCGGTTCCACCACCATTCTGGTGGCGGTCGTCAAGGGCAAGGATGTCACGGTTGAGGGCATCAATGCTGCGATGAAGGCTGCTGCTTCCGAGTCCTTCGGCTACAACGAGGATCTCATTGTTTCCTCCGACATCATCGGCATCCGCTATGGCTCGCTGTTCGACGCCACGCAGACGATGGTTGCCAAGATCGACGACGACACCTATCAGGTGCAGGTCGTGTCCTGGTATGACAACGAGAACTCCTACACCAGCCAGATGGTGCGTACCATCAAGTACTTCGCCGAGCTGGGCTGAGTTCTTTGAACCGAGCTTTATAAAACAAGACCGTCGGTCAGCCGACGGTCTTGTTTTTATTGGTGTAGTTTTCGGCAAAGGCTTGCAGCTCGGGCAGGGTGTTCAGCTTGACGCCGCTTTGGAAAACCGCCTCGCGCACCGTTTCCGGCAGGGTCTCGAAATAGGCTTTCATAGCATTGTCGTCAAAAAGCGGATGGGTCATCGTTCTCACCTCCGCTTATATTTTTCGCAGACGCGGGAAAAATAGACTTGGAAAGTCTTTGAAAAACAAAAAGGAGAGAAATGACATGTCGGAAAACGATACCGAACGCCTTTTGCGGGAGTGCGACGCGGGAACGCGCATGGCGGCGGGTTCTATCCGCAACCTGCTTTGCAAGGTGGAAAATGCCGAACTGCGGGAGCTTTTGTGCGAGACGCTCAAAACGCACGAAAAGCTCGGCAATGACATTCACGCTATGCTCAACAACGCCGACGAGCCGGCAAAGGAGCCGAGCCGCATGGCACAGGCGATGGCGAAAATGAAGGTGGAAATGAAGACCATGCAGGACGATGCCGACCACGCCGTTGCGGAAATGCTCATCGACGGGTGCAACATGGGCATCAAAAAGCTCAGCGAGTATATCAACACCTATGAGACGGCGGAAAAAGAGGCAAAGGATATTGCCAAACGTCTGGTGGATGCCGAGCAGGGGCTGATGGACAAGCTGCGGTTATATCTGTAATGCGAACAAAAAGCGGCGCACTTCTTTTCTTTGAAGTGTGCCGCTTTTTGTTGTCTCATAAAAGGGGGTGCCGTTATTTGTGCGCATAGAGGATGCCGGTGAGGTCCTCGGCTCTGCACAGATTGTGATAGAACACCTTTCCGAGCCGCTCGCGGGTGCAGAGCATATAGGATTTCGCAGCGTGGCGCAGCATTTCCTGCCGCACGCCGTTTTCCGCTTCGGAAATGTCGGTCAGACGTCCGTCGTCCGAAAGCCCGCGGCAGGCAAAAAAGCAGATGTCGGCGTTATACCGTGCGACCGCCGCCATGGCTTCTGCGCCCGCAAACGCCAGGCAGGAGGCGATGACGCTGCCGCCCGTGCCGATGCAGGCGATGCCGTATTCACTGAGCGCCTGCAGCGCCTTGATGCCGTTGGTGATGACCAAAAGGTCGCGCTTATCGGTGAGATAGGGCAGGATGTGATAGGCGCTGGTGGAAGCATCGAGAAAGATCACGTCGCTGTCCTTCACGAGCGCCGCCGCCTTTTTGCCGATCACGGCTTTTTCGTCCGCACTTTCCATTTCACGCAGCAGAAACGGAATTTTCAGCGCGGAGGTGCCGTTTTCATCCAGCGATGCACCGCCGTAGGTGCGCTTGAGCAGATGCTGCTTTTCCAGCCGTGCCAAGTCACGGCGGATGGATTGCTCGCTGGCGTACAGGCTGGCGGAAAGCGCGTGCACCGACACGGTCTTTTCCCGCAGCAGAATTTCCAAAATGGCTTTTTCCCGTTCGTTGTGCATGTGTCCCCCTGAATGCTCAATTTTCTGATCGTTCGCTCATTTTCGACGGCGACAGTTGATTGTTTGGTCAGCTTATATTAGTATACACCTATCAAATGATTTGTCAACAGGGGATGACGGTATGAAAAAAGCGCTGTCTGTCGGTGCGGTGGACTGCCACACGCACACGCAGTTTTCGCACGACTCGGTTGCCGATCCGGCAGAGAGTGTGCGCATGGCAAAAGAACGGGGGCTCTTGCAGATCGCATTCACCGATCACTGTGACGTGGAATTTTGCGCGGACACGGACATTGGCACACCCATTGTGCAGTCGGTCGCCGCGGCAAGGGAACAGGGCGCGCTGGCGGGCGTGGAGATGGGCGAGGGGCTTTGGACGCCGTCGGCGGCAAAGGTGGTGCTGGACAGCGCGGATTTTGACATCGTCATCGGCTCGGTGCATGCCGTGCGGTATCCGAACCTGCGCATGCCGTATTCCCACATCGACTTTTCCGCTTTCGATGACGGACGGCTTTGCGATTATCTGCGGGTGTATTTTGCGGATGTGCTGGAGCTGGCGCAGACGGGGGATTTCGATGTGCTGGCGCATCTGACTTGTCCGCTCAAATATATCTGCGGGGTCTATGGACGTCGGGTGTCGCTTGCAGCATATGCGGAGACGATCGACGCAATTTTTGACACGATCATCGCGCGAAAGATCGCGCTGGAGGTCAACACATCGGGTGTGGGCACGGCGCTCGGGCAGCTGATGCCGGATGTGCCGCTTTTGCGGCGGTATAGGGAGCGGGGCGGACAGCTTTTGACGCTCGGCTCGGACGCACACACGCCGGAGCGGGTCGGCGTCGGGTTCCGCGAGGCGATCGCAGCGCTTAGGGAACTCGGCTTCACGCAGGCATATTATTATGAAAAACGGGCGGCTGTCCCGTATGAAATGAAAGGATGAGGAGCATGAAAGCGGCGGTGTTTTATCAAGCGAGGGATCTGCGCGTCGAGGAACGGGAACTGCCCGTCTGCGGGGCGGGACAGGTGCTGCTGCGGGTGCGCGCCTGCGGCATTTGCGGCACGGATGTACACATTTTCTGCGGCGACGAGGGGGCTGCCAAAACGCCTGCGGGGACGGTGCTCGGACACGAGTTTGCCGGTGAGGTCGCGGCGGTCGGTGCGGGCGTCACGGGGATCGCTGTCGGCGACCGTGTGTGCGTCGATCCGAACCGTCTGTGCGGTAAGTGTGATTTTTGCCGCCGCGGCATCGGGCATTTCTGCACCGACATGATGGGCATCGGCACGACGGTGGACGGCGGCTTTGCCGAATACTGTGCCGTGCCGGCGTCGCAGGTGTATGTTGTGCCGCCGACGCTCGCCTTCGAAAAGGCGGCAATGGCGGAGCCGGTTTCCTGCTGTCTGCACGGAATAGAGCTTGCGGACATCCACATGGGCGACACGGTCGCCGTCATCGGCTGCGGCATGATCGGACTTCTGATGATCCAGCTGGCGCGCATTGCGGGGGCGGCACGCATCATCGCCGTCGAACCGATCGAGGAAAAACGGGCGCTGACGCGCCGCTTCGGCGCAGATATTGCCGTCGCACCCGACGAGGCAAGGGCGGACGAACAGATCGACACGGTCATTGAATGTGTCGGCAAGGTCGCGGCGGTGCAGTCCGCCATCGCCATGGCGGGGAAACGGTCGACGGTGCTGCTGTTTGGATTGACTGCTCCTGCCGACAAGGCGGAGATCGAGCCGTTTGCACTGTTCAAAAAGGAGATCACGCTGCGGGCATCGTTCATCAATCCCTATACCTTCCCTGCGGCGGTGCGGCTCATCGAGAGCGGGCGGTTGGATGTCTCCTCGATGGTGTATGCCACGGCGCCGCTGACGGCGCTGCCCGACATCCTGGCGGACGAGCAAAAGCGCCGCGCCGGGAAATATATCATCACCATGTGATCCTGTATAAAAAAATGCCTGCGCAGACGCGCAGGCATTTTTCGATTTTGTTATAAAAATTTGCGGCGGGATTCCACGACCACGCCGAGAATGTGCACCGCCATGATGTCCTTGCCCTCAAAGCGGCGGGGCGGATAGTAGGGATTGATGCTTTGCAGCTCGATGAACCCGTCACCGTAGAGTACCCGCTTCACGAGTCCTTCCTCGTCGCCCACCAAAATGACCGCATACTGGCCGCTTTCCACGCAGCTTTGCCGCCGGATCAGCACAAGGTCGCCGTCGTTGATGGAGGGGGTCATGCTGTCGCCGGACACCCGCAGCCAAAAATATTCCTCGCCGGTCTGCAGCGTGTCGGGGTTGACCGCCTCGTGACCGATAACCTCCTCCTGCACCGCGCCGCCGACGCCCGCGCGCACCGAGCCCATGATCGGCAGCAGCACGCTGTGCTCATAGGCAATGCCGTGCTGCTGCAGCCAGCGGTTGTCGTCGGCGACGCTCAGAGTGGCACTGTCGCCGAGCAGCCATTGCAGGGAAACATGAAAATGATTGGCGAGAAATTGCAGCGTCGGGATATTGATCTTCCAGGTGTCACCGCGCTCCCAGCGCATGACGGTCGTTTTATTAACACCGACCAGTTGGCCGATTTGCTCGAGCGTTTCCCCCGAACGCTCACGACAGGCCTTGAGGCGTCTGGCGGTGATATCATTTTCCACCATGGCTGTACCTCCCCAGGTGTATTAACGGGACAGAGGTTTTGGGGCTTTGCTCCCGTCAGACCTTATTTTATCACATATTGCAACCGAAAATCAATACTTTTTTGAAAAAAGTTGCAAAATGCTATTGACATTTTTGCAAAACCCGTTTACAATAAAAGTTGCAAAAAGAAACAGAGACGCAACGCCTAAGGGCGCGTCGGCGGAAGGGCGGCGAAAAACGGTGACGACGGGAGATTTGCGGGCGGCTTTGGCGGCAATGCCGCAAAATGCGCCGGTTTTTGTCTTTTTCGAGGGGAAAATCGCCGTTTTTGACGAAACAGGGGACTGCGTTACGGGAAACCCGGAGGCATATTTCGACATAAACGACTGTAAGATCGGAAAATGCTTTTATGCAGGCAGCGGATTTTGCCCTGCCGTGCTCCTTGTTGCGGGTGAGGAGGCGTGAAGACAGGTATTTTTTTACATTAAAAAGTTGCAAAATGCAATTACGGGGGTGCAAAAAATGCATAATAAACCGCTTGGAAAACGGTCACTTGCCGGTGTGCGTGCGGCGATCGAGGCGGCAAAGCAATATGCGGCGGACAACAAGGTGCCGCTGACGGCGGAGCGACTGGCGGCGGCGCTCGACATGGATCTTGCGGTCTTTCACAGCATTGTGGAGGGGCGCTACCGTGAGGCGTCGACGGCGGACAACACGGCGAAGATCTCCGCAATACAGACCGCCTTCTGCGAGGCGACGGCAAGCGTCATGGAGCATGCCATGCAGCGGGGCAGCAGTCCCAACATGCACATGCTGTATCTCAAGGCAAACGCCGGCTACGGCGAAAAGGACACGGAGGAAACGGTCACGAGGGCGCCGGTCATCATTTGCGGTGAGGCGGAGATCGAGGAATAACAAAGGGGTGTTTGGGATGACCAATCGGGAAATGATCGAGGAGTATTTGCAGGCGCTGACGGGTCTCGAAAAGCGGCACGAGCAGCTCACAAAACAGATCCGTGTCTATGACAAGCGCATCGTTTTGCTGGAGGAGGAGATTGATGAGATCTGGGAGGTGATCGCGGCGCTGAAGAAATACGAGGAAGGGGACAGATATGGATGGCACGGTAACGGTGTATCTGCCGGAGGTCGTCGGCAAGGGGTATCGGCAGTTCTGGGACTGTAAGCTGCGCTATCGCGTCGTGAAGGGCGGCAAGGCGTCCAAGAAGTCGAGCACGACCGCCTTGTGGTATATCGTGCAGATGATGAAATATCCCGAGGCAAACCTCCTTGTGGTACGGCAGGTCGGGCGCACGCACCGCGACAGCACCTTTGCGCAGCTACGATGGGCGATTGACCGCCTGCAGGTGGGACACCTTTGGAAAGCGTCGCGCGAGCCGCTGGAGCTTTGCTATGTGCCGACGGGGCAGCGCATCCTTTTCCGCGGCTTTGACAATGTGGAAAAGCTGGCATCCACGACGGTGGAGAAGGGCTGTATCTGCTGGGTGTGGATCGAGGAGGCGTTTGAGATTGCCCGCGAGGAGGATTTCGACAAGCTGGATCTTTCCATGCCGCGCGGGCAGGTGAAGCCGCCGCTTTTCAAGCAGACCACCATCACCTTCAACCCGTGGGACGAGAACCACTGGCTCAAGCGCCGTTTCTTCGATACGCCGCGCGCGGACACGCTGGCGATGACGACCAACTATACCTGCAATGAGTTTTTGGATGCGACCGACCGCGCGCTGTATACCGATATGCAAAAGCGGCAGCCGCGGCGCTATGCCGTCGCGGGGCTGGGGCAATGGGGCAAGGCGGAGGGGCTCATTTTCGACAACTGGCGGGTGGAGGCGTTCGATCCTGCGGCGCTCAAGGGGGAGGCGTTCCGGCATATCTTCGGGTTGGACTACGGCTATACCAACGATCCGACCGCGTTCATTGCGGCGGCTGCCGAGGAGGCGCAGATGCGGCTTTATATCTATGACGAGCACTATGCGTGCAAGATGCTCAACGCGGATATTGCGCGTATGCTCACGGAGAAGGGGTATCAAAAGGAGCGCATCCGCGCGGACAGCGCCGAGCCGAAATCGAACGAGGATCTCAGGCGGCTCGGCATCACGCGGCTGAAGCCCGCGCAAAAGGGGCGGGACTCGGTCAACGCGGGCATAGCAAGGCTGCAGGAATACACGATCCTTGTGCATCCGTCCTGCGTGCACACGGCGGCGGAGCTGGCGGCATATGCCTGGGAGCCGCAGACGGGCGGCGCGGCGGGCGCCTTTTCCAACCGCCCGCAGGACACACAAAACCATCTGATGGATGCCTTGCGGTATGCCATGGAGGACCTGCCGCGCCGTCGCACGGTCGGGACGGGGAAAACAAAGGACAACGGCTCTTTTGTGCGGGCGGGAGACCTGCGCGGGAGCTGGGGAGGATGAAGGAGGAGCAAAATGGTTGAAGCAATGTTGGGCGTTTGGCTGTTTCTGCTCGCGGCTGCCGCAGGCTTTCTGTGCGGCAGGCACGGCAGACGGCGGGGACAGCCGGAAAAACGGCGCACCCGCGCACCGTCGGAGACGGTGGACATGAGTTGGCAGGAGCTTTTGCGGTTCCTACAATATGACGGCAGCGACAGCAGCGAACGGGAAAGAGAAAGGAGCGTGACGGGAAATGAAGCCGACAGCGGCAGAAATACAGAAAGAATACACCCGCGGCGTCCGTTATAAGGAAAGTCTCGGACGGCACGGCATGTTCCGGCAGAACGAAATAAACGAGCGGTTTTACAGCGGCGATCAGTGGCACGGAGCGGGGTGCGGCGAGGAGCGCCCGCTGGTGCGGCAGAACATCATCCGCCGTATCGCCGACTACAAAATGGCGACGGTGGGGGCAGACCCGATCACGGTGACCTTTTCGGCGCAGGGCATCCCCGACACGCCGGAAATGCGCAAGGCGCTGTTAAACTGGCGCAACGGCGAGGACACGGTGCTCGCGGACACGGGGGATGAGCTTAATCGCGCGGCGGCGATCCTGTCCGATCATTTTGCCTATACCGCCGAGCGTCTGAAGTTCGATGACCTGAAGCAGCGGGTCATGCTGGACGCTTACATCACCGGCACCGGCATCCTGTATACCTACTGGGATGACCGTTTGAAAACCGGACTTTTTGCGGATCACGCCCGCAAGCAGCCGATAAAGGGAGACATCGTCAGCGAAATTCTGCATGTCGATCGCGTGTTTCTCGGCGATCCGACGGTGGAGGATCTGCAGGATCAGCCATACCTCATCATTGCGCATCGCAAGAGCGTGGAGGCGCTGCGCCAAACGGCGCGGCACTATGGCGGCAGCCGCCAGGATGCCATCCGTCCGGACAGCGACGACACGGCGAGCGGTCTGCAAAAGGCGACGGTGCTCACCCGCCTTTGGAAGGAATGGGACGAGGACGGCAACTGTCGTGTGTGGGGGATGCAGGTGTGCGGCAACGCCGTTGTGCGCCCGAAGTGGTGTCTCGGCGTGCGCCTGTATCCGCTGGCGATGTTCCGCTGGTCTACCCGCACCAAGAGCGGCTACGGCGAGAGCGAGATCACCCATCTCATCCCCAACCAGATCGCCATCAATCGCATGATGACGGCGGGGGTTTGGGCGACCATGATGAACGGCATGCCTATCATGGTCGTCAACGGGGATGTCGTGACGCAGCCGATCACCAACGATCCCGGTCAGATCGTTTCGGTGTACGGCAGCGGCGAGGATGTGGATCGCGCCATTCGCTATGTGGAGCCACCGGCATATTCCTCTCAGTTTGAGTCCGGCATCTCCATGCTCATCAGCGATACGCTGTCCCAATCCGGCGCAAACGGCGTGTTGCTCGGCGATGTCAATCCGAACAACGCCTCGGCTATTCTCGCGGTGCGCGAGTCGTCCTCCAAGCCCATGCAGCTGATCCGCAACCGTTTTTACAGCTTCTGTGAGGATGTGGCGCGGATCTGGGCGGAGTTTTTTGTCTGCATGTACGGCAGACGGCCGCTCAGGGTGCGCAATGCGGGCGGATTCCGTTATTGTGACTTTGACGGGGAACGGTGTGCGGACATGCTGTTCTCGGTCAAGGTGGATGTGGAAGAGTCGGTCGCGCGCGATCACGAGACGACGCTGCAGATCCTGGGGATGCTGCTGGAGGCGGGCGTCATCAACGCCGAGCAGTATATCGGGCGTCTGCCGGAGGGCACGATCCCGAAACAGCGACGGCTTTTGCAGGAGCTGCAGGAACAGGCAAAAACGGGTGAAACGCAGAAAGAGGAGGAAACGGCATGACAGAAGGCAAAGCGGAGGTCAGGGAAGAGATCACAGAGGTGACGGCGACGGAAACGGAGGCACAGGCAGCACAGGCTAAGACGGTCTCGGAGGAGGAGTTTGCCGCTCTCAAGCGGGAAATTCCGGAGATCGCCGACAAAGACGCGCTGCCCGCGGAGGTGTTAGAGGAGGCAAAGGAGCAGAACATCAGCCTGCTTGACGCCTATCTGCGGTATCGCATGCGGGAGGAGCGCTATGTGCAGGCGGAAAGGCTGCGGCAGCAGCGCACCGGCGAACAAAGCGCCGGATCGCTGTATACCGGCGACGCGCCCACGCATCCGGAGAGCGACGCATTCACGCGCTCGTTCGCATCGGCAATTCAATACTAATAAAAAAGGGGAAAGAAAAACATGAGCATCAATTTCGAAAACTTTGAAAGCACGGTCACAGGCGAGCTCGACAAAGCGGTTGCGGTGAAGCCGGTCACCGGCTTTATGGCGGACAACAATCTGCGCGCACGGTTTGTGGGCGGCAGAACCGTCCTCATTCCGGAGATGTCCTTCTCCGGCCTCGGCAAATATGACCGCGACACCGGCTTTGTCAAGGGCACGGTCTCGGTGACGGCAGAGCCGTATACCCTTGCGATGGATCGCGGCAGATCCTTCCAGCTCGACCGCGAGGATCAGGACGAGACCGGCATTGCCGATCTTGCCGGGCAGGTGATGGGCGAGTTCGTGCGCACGCAGGTCGTGCCGGAGATCGACGCCTATGTGCTGTCCAAGCTCGGCGGCTATGCGGCGACTGCGGAGCAGACGGTTACCGGCACGCCCGCGACCGAGGCATATAAGATGCTGACTGCGGCGATCGCCAAGGTGCAGAATGAGGTCGGCTATGACGAGGAGCTGGTCGCGTTCCTCGACAGCACCATGTGGAGCGCTCTGCAAAAGAGCAGCGACCTGTCCCGCATGATGGTCGTCAACCACTTCAAGAAGGGCGACATCACCACCGAGGTGAAGTCTCTGAACGGCGTGGCGCTGCTGCCGACACCGGACAGCCGCATGAAGACCGCCTACACCTTCAACGACGGCACGACGACCGGTCAGACGGCGGGCGGCTTCACCGCCACCGACAGTGCGAAGAGCATCGGTCTTCTGGTGCTGCCCAAGCGCGCTGCCTCGCTGGTCAAAAAGACCGAAAAGGTGCGCGTTTTCGATCCGGATCACAACCTCAACGCAGATGCGTGGAAGTTTGACTACCGCCTCTACTACGATCTGTTCATCCGCAACAGCATGGAAAAGGCGATCTATACCTATGTCTATTGATCTTGCGTGAAAGGGGGCGGCGGCATTTGCCGCCGCCCCTCGGAGAGGATGTGAGGAGATATGTGCACCGGACAGGAGATATTGGAGCAGGCACTGCGCCTGCTCAACTATACCGATATTTACGGTCAACTGGACGGACAGCAGCACAGCGAGCTGTATAAGCGGGGGCTGGCGGCGGTCAATCAGATCTACGGCGACCTGTGGTATACGGGGCGCAGCGCGCCGTTTTTCCCGCTGAGCACCCTGCGCGAGCCGCTGTCGCTGACGACGCGGGAGCTGCACGATGTCATGCCCTACGGTGTGGCGATGCTGTTGGCGCTGTCGGAGGGAGACGGCGACAATCAGCTGTTGTATGCGGGACTGTATAACCGCAAGCGCGCCGCCTGCGGTGCGGCGACACGGCGGCGCAATGTGCTGTTTCGTCATATGGAGGAGGATGCGTGATGCAGTATCCCACTTTGAAGAGCGGCAGCGTCAAAAGGCTTTATGTCAAGGCACTTTCGGACGGCTGCAATCGGCGGGACAGGGAGACGCAGGTGGCGGACAGCCATCTGTCGCTGGCGGAGAATGTGTGGTATCAGGACGGCGTTCTGTGCACACGCCCCGGCTTTCGCAGCGTGTCGGAGCAAAAGCAGGATGTGACCGATGTGGTCACCGACTGGAAATTCTGCGCGGAGGACACCGTCAGCGGCACGGCGCAGGGACGCCGCTTTCTGCGGCGCGTTTACCATACGGCGGAAAACACGGTCAGCTTTCAGACGGGGCTTCTGACCTATGACGGCAGGCTGGTGTTTGAGGGCGGCATGGAGGGCTTTTCCGCCGGCACGACCGGCATGCTGATGGAGTATCCCTATACCGACACAGAGAATGTCATCATCTTCCTGTCGACCGGCGCCATCTATGCGCAGAACAGCACCACGGGCGCCTGGCGGCGGGTGGACGATGAGGCGTATGTGCCGTGTATCCGCGTGGACATGCGGGGTGTTCTGAACCTCGAAAGCACGCCGAGCTACGGCGGGCGCGCCTATGAGGGGCGCAATATGCTGACGGGTAACTATCGCGTGAAATACACCATTTCCTCCGACAGCTTCATTTTCTATCTGCCGTTTGGCAGCATGGACGAGAGCCACGCCGTCACGATCGACCTTGTCAACTATGACGGGTCGGTCGCTCATTATGTCATCGGACCGAACGAGACCGAGACACCGCTTGCCGCAAACGGTCTGCGTCCCGTTCTCGATCGCCAGCGCGGCAGGTTCTATTTTGAAGGCTCGACGGGCTGTATTGTGACACCGCCCCTGACTGTACCGAATAGCATGACAGTGAGCGCCTATAAAGAATGGTCGGCGGCGGAAAAGCAGCGCATTTCCACCATGCAGTTCTCCACCTGGTTCGGCGGCACACAGGCGGGCGGCACCTCGCGTCAGTTCATCAGCGGGTCGCCGCTTTCGCCCAGCCGTATCTATTGGAGTGGGCAGGGGCAGCCGCTGTATTTTCCGGAGACGCAGTATATCACTGTCGGCGACATCAATCAGGCGGTGACGGCATTCGGCAAACAGGACGGCGTACTCATGATCTTTAAGGAACGGGAGATCTACAGCCTTTCAAAGCCGGAGGGCCTGGTGTCGATGGACACGGTGGACGGGCATTTGGTGCAGGAGGAGACAGCGACCTGCGAGTATTTCCCGCTGACACAGATCCACGGTCAGATCGGCTGCATGGCGCCGCAGACGCTTGCCCTTTGCGGCAACCGCCTTTTGTGGGCGGACGGTCTCGGCAGTGTGTATGCCCTGCTGCACGGCAGCGCCTATAACGGCTTCAGCGTGAGAAAGGTGTCGGGACTCATTTCCCCACAGCTTGCAGACATGAATGCCGCAGACTGGAAAAAGGCGTCGGGTGCTTTGTATGAGGGATATTATTTGCTGCACAGCGGCACGGCGGTGTATGCGCTCCGCCTGGATGAAAATGCCTTTAGCAGCTATGCGCGCAGCGGCGACGACGGCACGGCACAGCAGAAATTCGGATGGTTCATCTGGAAGCTCAAAGACGGGACTGTCGTGACGCGCCTGTTCGGCAACGGGCGGCAGGCGGTCGCGCTCGCGCGAACGACCGATGTCGGTTCCGACGAGGTGGAGCTGCCGGAGGTGCTGGCGGACGGGATGGCGGATCGGGGACACGGGGCAATCGGCAGAGAAATTCCCATTTCCGCCCGCATCGTCACAAAGGCATATGCGCTGGTGGAAAACGGGCGCTTTTGCCGTCTCATACGGGTGCATGTCGGGCTGCAAACGGCTGCCGACACGGTCGTGCGCTTCGGCTATCGCTTTGACGGCAGGGAGGCAGGCGATGCCGTGATACTGCGGGAGGGGCCGTTTGACGGCGTTTGTCGGCTGACGCCGAACTGCATCCGCGTGCACCGTGCGGGACTGTGCCTGGAGGCGGTCGGCAATGTCGCCGTCGACAGCGTTTGTTTCATATACAGGAGCTGAAAAGGAGAGGAAGCTAATGCCAGAGTCTATACGCACCGTGGATTTCACGGTGACGGAAAAGGATATATCCCCCGCCGCCCCGCAGTGGGCGGGCGTGCAGGGGGAGCATCAGGCAACCAGGGTGCGCTTTAAGCTGCCGGAGTCCCTCATCGGAAAAGGGCATCACTTCCATGTGGAATGGATAGACGGCATGCAGGCGTTCGGAATGAGCGAGCAGCTTACCGCGACCGACGACGGCAAGGTCGCCTATCTGCTGCCCTCCGCCTGGACGGCGGCAGGCGGCACGGCGGAGGTGCGGCTTTGCGCCGGCAAGGATGAGACGGATGAAGAGCATGGGCAGGTGTTCTTTTCCGCTGTCGGCAGGCTGACCTTTTCGCCGCGGGACGAGAATCTGCCGTCGGTTACCGATGCCAAAAACATGCTGTTTGCCTTGCTGGGAAAGACAGAAAGCGTTTTGAAAAAAACGGAGGACTGTGTGCAGAGCAGCGTTGAGGGGGAGAGGGGTTGTGTGAACTTTGGCGGACAGGTCGCGTTGGCTTACGGCAGGTGCAATGCCGAAGCCGGCGAAAACACCGAGATCGCGATGCCCTGTGCCTTCTCCGAGGTCTGTTTTTTGCTGGTGCAGCACGGCGGTACGGTCATCCCCGTTGCCGCCCATACCCGCTGCAGCTTTACGATCAAGCCGACGGAGAGCATGACGGACATTTTCTGGTTTGCCGTCGGTACACCGGACGAGAATTGAGAGGAGAAATCATTATGCCGAAAATCTATCTGTCTCCGGCGCTGCACGCCGCGGACAATCCCTGCTCCTACAGCAAGGATTGCGGAGAGAACATCCATTGCGGTCAGTATATGGACATGCTTATTCCGTATCTCGACGCCTGCGGCATCGAGTGGCAGCGCTCGGACAAGAAAAACACGGGGGCGGGCTATGCCAAGACTATTGCACAGTCCAACGCCTTCAAGCCGGATATCCACTTTGTCAAGCACACCAACGCCGTCGGCGCACACAACGCGAAGGGCTCGCGTATCTATGTGTGGCCGACCGGTGACGGAAGGAAGATCGCGGAGCTTATGCTGAAGCACCGCAAGACCTTCTACCCGAACGGCGGCATTGTTAAGGAAAACACCACATTGACCGAGATCCGCGCGACGACGGCGGTGTGCGTGTATGATGAGCTGGTGTTCCACGACAATCCCGAGGATGTCAAGTGGCTGCATGAGCACATGCGGGAGTTTGCCGAAAATGACGCAAGGGCGCTTTGCGAATATTTCGGCATCCCGTTCAAGGATCCGTATGCCGCCGCAGAGCCGCCGGCAGAGGAACAGCCGACGGAGGAGAAAGTCCTCTATGCGGTGCAGGTCGGCGCGTTCGCCAACAGGGATAACGCCGAAAGGCTGGCGGCGCAGCTCAAAGAAAAGGGCTATGCCGCGTATATCACCAGGAAGTAAAAAAGCGGGAGGCAGACAAATGGATCATGCGAGTATCACCTCGTTTTTATCGCTTTTGTCCGCCGCGGGTGTCATCGTCGCGCTCATCACCAATCTGCGCGGGATGCGGGCACGGGATGAACAAAAGGCGGCGGAGCTGTCCGAAATGCGTTCGGACATCAAGCATATCCGCGGACAGGTTGACAAAAATGATGTGCTGATGGCCGATGTGCGTGAGCAGCTTGACGTGGTCAGGGATCGCGTGACGCGGGTGGAGGAGTCCACCAAGAGTGCGCACAAGCGGCTGGATAAACTGGAAGGAGCAGAGGGATGTATATGCAGGGAATCGTGTTGACACTGGTGATGGCGGTGACGGTGGAGGCGCTCGTGGAGTATGGTCGCACCGCCGTTAAGACGGCGCGCGGCGGCGGGAGACTTTCCGCCTGTCTGCAGGGGGCGGCGGTGCTCGTGTCGGTGGGCATCTGCCTGCTTTGCGGTGCCGATCTCTACGGCGCTTTGGGCATTGCCTTCCGCTGGCAGCCGGTCGGCAGCGTGCTCACCGGCATTTTCGCGGCAAGAGGGGCAAACTATGTTTCGGATCTTGTCGGGCAGCTGCGCGGTATTCTCGGAAAATAGAAAAGCGGCGGGGACGGCTTCTTGCGGGCTGTCCCCGCTTTTTTATGGTTGACAAACGGGGGAAAGTTGAGGATAATAAAAAAAGAGAAAAAAGGGGGTGTGCGCGTGGAAGCTTGGCAGTGGCAACTGATCGCATTGCTGCGGGGCGGTCTCGTCGATGAGCCGGTCACGCTGCACTCCGTGCCGGATATAGAGGCGCTGACCGACGCCGCCGTGCGGCAGGGGATCGTCGTGCCGGTGTTTTGCGGACTTCTCGGCACGGGCTTTGCCGTCGGATCTCCGGAAATGACGCCGCTTTTGCAGGCATACGGCAACGCGCTCTATACGGTTGAGGAGCAGCAGCGGGAGCTTGCGGTGCTGTTTGCGGATTTTGCGGCGGCGGGCGTTGACTATATGCCGCTCAAGGGTGCTGCGCTGCGGGCGCTGTATGCGCGCCCTGAGCTGCGCTCCATGGGGGACGCCGATGTGCTCATCCGCGTCCCCCAATATGCGGATGCCGCCGCCGTGCTGCTGCGGCACGGGTTTTCCTGTGTGCAGGAAAGCGCGCACGAGTGGATATTCGAGAGGAACATGCTGCGGGTGGAATTGCACAAATGCCTTTTCCCGCCGTATGAGCGGGCGCTGTATGCCTATTTCAGCGACGGCTTTGCGCATGCCGTGTCGGCAGGCGCACATCGCTTTTCCCTGACGGACACCGCGGAATTTGTCTATCTTTTTGCCCATTTTGCCAAGCACTACCAAAACGGCGGCGTCGGTCTGCGGCAGCTTGCCGACCTTTGGGTGTATCGCCGCAAAAAGGCGGTGGACGAGCGGGCGGCAAAAGAGGCGTTCACGGAATTGGGACTCGCCGTTTTCTATCGGCACATCGAGACCGTTCTCGCCGTGTGCTTTGACGACGCGCCGCTCGCGGAGGACGATCGACATACGCCGTTCATTTTGGATTTTCTGCTGTCCGGCGGCAGCTTCGGCACGCCGGAGGAAACGCTTGCCGCCGCCGCGGCGCGCACGGGCGGCGGGACCACCGCTGCCATCCGCGCAAGAAAAACGCGGCGGCTGCTGTTTCCGCGGCTTTGCGACATGCAGTGTAAGTATCCCGTTTTGCGGAAAGCACCGTTTTTGCTGCCGCTTTTCTGGGCGGTGCGGGGCGTTTGCGCGCTGTTTGCGCCGCGCAAGATGACGGCGCGGCTGCGCGGGGTGCAGACCCTGTGTGCGGCGGATGCCGAAAGACACAAGGCGGCGCTGGCGTTTGTCGGATTTGCCGATGACGGAGGTGCAGAGCATGGATAATGTGCTGATCGTCTCCGAAAAAGAGGAGACCCTCTCCCGCCTTTCGGCGCTGCTTGAGACGCTGCCGCAGGTGCGCGTGCAGGCGGCGGTGGACGCAGAAAGCGCCATGTCCTGCGCACAGGGGGCAGATCCGGCGCTCGTGCTGATCGCCGCGCCGCTTGACGGGACAGAGGAACTCTGCCGCGGCCTTCTTGACAACACCTATGCCTCGGTGGTGCTGCTCTGCACAAAGGGGACGCCGCCCGACGGCGTCATCGCCCTGGCGGACAGCACCGCGCCGCCGCAGCTTTTGCAGCTATTGCAGATCACACTGCAAAGCCGCCGCCGCTTTTTGGGGCTGCGTACCGAAAACGCCGCGCTGCACAACAAGCTGTCCGAGCTGCGGCTCGTCAACCGCGCCAAATGCGTGCTGATTCAGTACCTCGGCATCGGCGAGGCGCAGGCGCACCGCTATATCGAAAAGCAGGCGATGGATCGGCGGATGTCTCGCACCGAGATCGCCAGAGAAATTCTCAAAACCTATGAACTGTAAAGAGGTAAGACCATGGCACATCCCATCCGTCATTTCCGCACCATCACGGCGCACCGCCACATGGTGATCCGCCACTGCCGCCGCGCCGGCATCCTTTGGCAGGGGCTTTTGCACGACCTCTCGAAATACAGTCCCGCCGAGTTCGCGGTCGGCGCGCGGTTTTATACCGACGGCACGCGCAGCCCCAACGAGGCGGAGCGGCAGACCTACGGCTATTCCAAGGCGTGGCTGCACCACAAGGGGCGCAACCGTCACCATTTTGAATACTGGACGGACTATGACCCTGTTACCAAGCGCATCCGCCCGCTGCCGATGCCGGATCGGTATATCATCGAAATGGCATGCGACCGCATCGCTGCGAGCAAGATCTATATGAAGGATGCCTACACCGACGCTTCGCCCCTTGCCTACTATATGCGCGGTAAGGCGACCCGTTTCATCGAGGAGCAAACAGCGAAAAAGCTGGAGGGGATATTGACGATGCTCGCCGATAAGGGCGAGGAGGCGACCTTCGCTTTTCTGCGACAGGCGGCGAAAAGAGGACATATTGAGTGAAAACGGCGCGCACTTTGTTGCGTGCCGTTTTTTCGTTGTGCAGGTTGTCTATATACCTGCCTAAAAACTGTAATTTTGCCATCTTGCTAATTTTGAGGGAGAGTGTATAGTATATATTGTATGCTATGCACAACTCTGTGCAAGAAGGAGAGAGATGTAATGAACAAAAGCGGTTTCAAGCGTACACTCAGCTTGCTGCTGACGCTTGCCATGCTTTGCGGCATGGTGGCGGTCATGGGGGCGTTCCCCGCGGCAGCGGCAGCCGAGGTGGAGAAGTTCAAGGCGAACTTCTCCGAGCTGCCCACCGGCACGGTAAGTCTCACCGACACCGAGACGGTCAACTGGCTCACAAGCAAATTTGCCTTCATGTATTTCCAGGAAGGTCGCTGGTTTGAGCGTCCGAATGTCAACGGCTATGTCGTGGACGCGGACGGCAACAACCTGACGGCGCGTGCCGACAAGGTGGTGACCTATATTCCCGATGTCGTGAACAAGGGCGCGGGAGAAAGCTACAAGTGGATTGACGGCACGGGCTGTGACGGCTCGGGGGGCAACCACGGCTACGGCTTCTCCTATTGGACGGTGAGCGGCGCTGCCGGCAGCACCTATTCCAAGTGGCTCAGTTGTACCGGCTTTACCTATAACGGCGGACTGAACCGCAAGGCGAATACCATGTGGGTGAAGAGCGCGGACGGCGATCTGGCGAAGCTCAAGAATTTCACGCTGGACATGGACTTCATGCCGACCGACGAGACGACCAACAGGATCGGCAGCACCATCGGCAACAACACATACGGCATGGGCAGCGCGCCCTATCGCGACACGCTGTCGCTGTTCTTCCGCGCGGATGTGGCGGGCAACGTGTATGATCCGAACATGCAGGTGCTCGTTTTGGAGCCGAGCGGCAAATTCTATGCCGGACAGGGCATGTATCTCAACAAGACGGATCTCCTCAACGGCACGATGCCGGCGCTGGACCGCTCGACGGCGTATCATCTGACGCTGACGGTCGTGGGCAATCAGATGAAGGCGACGATCTATAACGGCTCGAAGAAGATCTGGAGCACCACCTGTGACATGGCGGTGGACGGCGCGGGCTATATCGGTATCGGCGGCTCCTGCGCCGGCGCGCGCTACGGCTCCATTGAGATCACCCGTCTGAACGACGAGGGCGATCCGGTGGACTTTGGCGATGAGACCGACGGCTACGGCTTCGGTGCGGACTTTGATTTCCTTACGCACCGCACCGATAACGAATACCGCAAGAACAATGTCGGCGATACCTATGGCAGTCAGTACTATTATAACGGCAAGGCCGGTGTGTATTACAAGAACAACGGCAAGGACGCCAAGTGGCTCGAGTATGTCGGCAAGGGCAACATCAAAGCGGCGTTTGACGACACCTGGTATGTCGCCAAGGGCACGACGGTGCGCGCTTACCTTGAGGACAGATTCTCGTTCTATTTTAACCGAGAGGGCGGCCAGTTTGCGATGGAGACGCCCTATCAGACCTCCGAGGAGCTCAATGCGGAGAGCTATTCGCCTGCGGTGAACGGCGGCGCCTGCGCTCAGTGGAAGCTGACGCAGAACGGCTATCTCATGGCGACCTATGTCTGGGCGGGCGGCGAAATGCTGCGCAAGACGCTGACGATTGCGCCCAAGACGGCATCGGGCGATTTCAACACGAAAAACTTTGTCACCGAATTTGACTATAAGATCGGCGACACCTCGAAAACCGAATCCGGCGTGCTACTGACCTTCCGCTCCTCAGAAGCGGGCAGAGTGATCAACGGCGGCAGCAAAAACAGCTTTGCCGACAAGGTGACGCTCGTGTTCCACTCGAAGGGCATCGGTATCTACGATAACGAGAGAACGGCATATACCTATAAATATTCCGCCAACTACAAGGTCAGTCTTTTGGGCTCAGACGGCAACCCGACCGAGCAGTTCACGCCTTTTGACGGCAATGCGACCGTTTCCGAGGCGCATGTGTATGCAAAGGCGGTCGGCAATCAGCTGTGGCTCACCGTCACCGATCTCACGACCGGCGAGGTGGTTGCCGAAAAGCAGGTTGCGCTCGACCGTGCAGAGGCGGGCTATCTGTACTACACCACCTGTAACTATGACTCCGGTCTTGCCAACATCCGCGTTGACCGTTTGGATGAAGAGGGCCATGCGGTCGGCTTTGAGGCGCCCAGGTCCTTCACGCTGGCGACCACGGCGGCAAACGGCAACATCACCTCCGGTTCCGAGACGGAAACCGATCTGAAGGGCAAGGTGGACAGCTATTACGACAACGACGGCACGCTTTCGTCCGCTCCGTTCGTTTTAACCGACGGCGTCGGTACTTTCTCCTATGTGTATGACAAAAAGTTCCAGGGACAGATTCCGAGCGCACACCGCAGCACGCAAACGCACCTGAAGGCAGTTGCCACCATGGTGCCGAAGACCGACAACGGCAAAGCGGCGGTCATGAAGAACTTTGAAATGAGCTTCACGACGCGCTGGGCAGAGGGCGCCTGGAACGGCTATCCGAACGCCTCCATCGTCATCGGCGGCAGACAGCAGACGGCGGGAAAATTCACCACCGCTGCCGGTCAGGTGGAAAATAAGCAGGGTGTCATCGTCATCAGCTCCACCGGCATCACCATTGCGGGCGGCAGCGATCTGACCGACACGGTCTACACGGCGGCAGATGCTGAGACCTTCTCTGAGGCGCTCAGCCCCTCCGGCAACTGGAATAGCTATAAGGTTACGGTGCGCGTCGTGGGCACGAAGGTCACCGTCACCATCGGTGACAAGACCTACAACGGCATCTGGAACTACAGCACGGCGGGTTATCTTGCCATGGGCATCAGCGGCCGCAGCATGCAGCTCGGCGACATCACGGTCACCCGTCTTGACGACAACGGCAATGCTGCCGACTGGAATGAGGCGGCAGAGGAAGTCATCCCGACCGGCTGGTCGTTCACCGCAAAGGGTCTGACCTCTTACCGCGACGCCACCACCGTGGCGCAGCGCACGGAATTCCTCAACAAGTTTGACGGCGCTTTCGATGTCTACTATAACGATTACAACGACGGCGCCTATGACTACCGTCACAACGCGAGTGTAGTCGGCAACACGGTCGGCTACAACTACGGCAGGCTGACCGGCGAGTGGATGGAGCTGAACCTCACACCCACCGGCTACGGCGACGACGATATGCAGCGTCCGCAGACCGAGATGCGCCAGATCGGCACGCTCGTGCCGAAGGACAGCGACGGCGAGCCGCTGTATCTCAAGAACTTTGAATTGCGCGGCAGAATGCTCAACCATCTGAACTCTGTCAAGAGCACCTACGGTGCGGCTGTTGTCGGTTTCCGCATGGACGCACCGGGCAAATATCTGAACGAGGACGGCACGGCGGCGCAGGCTTCCTATATGCTGTTCACCACCGACGGCGCTAAGGTCTATGAGAACGGCAGCCTCATTCACGAGAAGGCGTTTGCCTCCACCTATATGGACAGCCAGTGCACCTTTACCATCCGTGTGGTGGGCAACAAGCTGACCTACACATATGCGGCGGCGGGCAAGGAGACCATCAGCGACACCGTGACGCTTTCCACCGACTGCAAGGGCTATCTCGGCTACGGTCAGACCACCCGTCGGCATATCTACAGCGTGGTCGGCTCCAATATGTATATTAACGCGCTGGACGCAAACGGTAACGCCACCCCGATCAAGGAGCCGGCAAAGCCCTATGGCAACGGCGATCTGCAGATCGCGGAAAACACCTCCGGCGAAAATGTCGTCACCACGGTCACGGTGACGCCGGATGAGGGCTTTGAGCTGAAGGCCGGCTCGCTCATTGCGGTCGACGAGGACGGAAACCGCTATGTGCCGATGCGCGTCGGCTTCAGAAACGGCGGCGACGCCTCGCAGTACACGGTGACTGCCCCCACCTCCGTCACCTTCAAGGCGGAATTTATCAAGCCCACCACGGCAAACCCGAACCTCGGCAATGTCGGTGTCTCGGTGAACACGACGAAATACGGCGTGCGCTTTGTGTCCCGTCTGAACCGCACGGAGACGGACGGCGTCGAGTATATCACACTGGACGGCAAGAAGGTCGCCGTGAAGGACTACGGCATGCTGATCGCGGCGGAGTCCGTCATCGGCAGTGGTGTGCTTTTGACCAATGAGCTGGCTGCGGAAAACAGCCATGTCAAAAAGCTCAGTGTTGTCGAGCGTCAGATCTGTTTTGACTACTGCGACGACTATGTGGACATGAGCGCCTGCATCACGAACATCGACAAGGTCGAGGGCGGCCTTTCCATGAAGCTGGTTGCCCGTGCATACGCGGTCACGACGGATGACAAAACGCTGTATGCCGACATGGTGAACAGCACCTATGAGCGTGTTTCCGGCATGAAGAGCGTTTCCTTTGCCGCGCTGACGGCGGCAGGCCAGGTGCTTGCGACCGGTCGCGCGGGACAGGTCGGCAGCGAGTTCCAGATGGACTGGGTCAACTCCGGCTTTGAGATCACCGGCGATCTCGTCGACAGCCTGCGCGTGAAGATGACGAGCAACCGCGCGGACAGCCTGCTCAATGTGCAGGTGGACGGCGGCGAGGCAACGATCGTGCATGTTCCGCAGGGCACCTCCACGGTGACGCTTGCCGGCGGACTTACCGGCGGCGAACACACCGTGCGCGTCATCGGCGGCACCTCGCTGCGCTTCGGCACCTTGAGTGCCACCGAGCTGCAGTATAACGGTACGCTCCATGAGGTAAAGCGCGACGGCACGCAGCTGCGGATCGAAGTGCTCGGTGACTCCATCTCCTGCGGCTGGGGTCTCGATATGCCGAAGGGTCAGACCTATACCACCACCGAGCAGGTCGCCGGCTCCAACAGCTACTACAGCTATGCGGGCGTGGCGGCAAGAGAACTGGGCGCCGACCTGTCGGTGGTCGCACAGTGCTCGCAGACCATTTCCGAAGTCAACAGCTACTGGAAAAAGCTCAACCGGCGCTCCGGCGCGGCGGCTTGGGATTTTGCAAGCCATCAGCAGGATGTCGTGGTCGTGAACCTCGGCACGAACGATGAATGGAGAAGCGGCTATCAGGATGCCGCAAAGGCGCTGACCGACGCAAAAGCCCTTCTCGCCGATGTGCGTGCGGCATATCCCGGGGCGTACATCATTTGGGCATACAACATGATGGAGGCGAAGACAGAGTTTGCCGCCTCCTACCTCGCCGCGGTGCAGTCGATGAACGACGGCGGTGACAATAAAGTATTTGCGCTGAGATTTGACTCCGACAAGACCTACTATGAAGGTCATCCTTCGCGTGCCTCGCACGAAAAGAACGGCAAGGAGCTTGCTGCCTTCATCAGGGCAAACTGCACCGAGCTGTTTGGCCACACGACGCACATCGAGACGATCGGTGCGCTGACGGCGGCGAACAAAGTGATCTTTAACGGCCGCACCACTGCCTCCGGCACGGCGCGCACCATGGATCTCGGCAGCACCGGCATCACGATCTCCGGCTATCTGTACGGCAAGCTGTCCATGAACATCAACTTCGGCAACACGAGCTACAACAGCTTTGTGCTGAATGTCATGGTGGATAATGACGCCGACAACGCAAAACAGATCTGGGTCGGCGCGGGCGACACGAATGTGACGCTGCTCGAAGGTCTCGAAAGAGGACACCATCGTGTGGAGATCACCCGCGGCGCGGGCAACTGCGGCACGCTGACCATGAAGGACATCACCTACACCGGCACGCTGGAAACGCCGACGGTCAATCCTCTGCAGATTGAATTTATCGGCGACTCCATCACCGCGAGCGACGGCATGCTGCGTGCCGAATACGGCGCACCGTCGATGAACACCTTCGTCGGCTATGCGGCAAAGACGGCGCGTGCCATCGGTGCAAATGTGAACAACGTGGCGGTTTCCGGTGCGAAGACGGCGGCAATGCGCGAAAGATTCAACAACTGGACGGGCGACGATGTGCAAAAGCAGATCGTGGTGATCAATCTCGGCACGAACGATTTCGGCTGGAGTAACTCTGCTGCCGCCTCCACGCAGGAGGGACTGAAGGATACCTGCCTCGGACTGATCGCGGATGTGCGCGCGAAATACGGCGCGAACACCTACATCATCTGGGCTTACGGCATGATGTTCGACAAGGACAAGGATTTCCCCGCGGCAGTCGTGGAGGAATACCGCACGACCAACAACGACGAGCGCGTTTTGTGGTGTGACCTTTCCTCCGCAAAGAACAACGCGGGATACGGACAGCACCCGAATGTGGCGGGCAATGCCGCCGCTGCGCAGGTGCTCACCGCGTTCATTGAGGCCAACTGTGCAGATGTTTTGAATTAACTCTCTCTTTTGAAAACGCCGATGCGAAATTTTTCGCACCGGCGTTTTCTTTTGCTTCTTATTCTTTTATGAACAGCGCGTCGTGCCCCTGCAGCAGCAGCGCCAGCGACAGGGAAAACAGGAGCGTCGGACAGCGGTCGGGGTCGGCAGGATCGATGCCGAAAGCATCGCGTATTTTTTCAATGCGATATTGCACGGTGTTGCGGTGGGTGAACAGCCGCTCGCCCGTCGCGGCGAGCGAGTGACGGCAGATGAGATAGGTGTACAGCGTCAGGCAAAGCGCGCCCTTGTTGGCGGCATCGTAGTCATACAGTCGCCGCACCGCAGTCTCCATGCGGAAAAGCGGAGCGTCCACCCGCCGCAATTGCGTCAAAAGGGCATAGTTTTCGCTGTATGCCAAAAACGCGCCGTCCTTTTTCTCCGACAGATAGGCAAGGGTGTCGGCGGCGTCGCGATATGCTTGACGCAGAAAAAAGAGACGGACAAGCGGCGGGGACACCACCACCTGCAGCGGAAACTGCGACAAAAGCCCTTCAAGAAGTGACAGATCGTGATCGGCGTGCAAAAAGGCGATGAGACCTCTTTCATAGTAAAACGGGTGAGAGGCGGGCAGCGTGTGCTCCAGATGGGAGCAAAGGCGGGAGAGGGTGTCCCCCGTCGGCGTGTCGGCAAAGGACAGCAGCACAAACCGCTCGGGGTGGAAATGGGCAAGATAAGTGCCCGCCACCTTGAGATCAAAAATGGTCTCGTTCGCAAATTTGCCGGAGAGCAGCTCGGTGAGGATCTCCTGCGCCGTGTCGGCAACGCCGCTGCCCGCGCGCCGTTCGGCAAAAAACTGCTTGGCGATCAGCTCCTCGGCAAACAGGCGGTCGTTCGCGGCGGGCAAACGGTTTTTCGACGGCAGATAGAGGATATACCCCATCGCCACCCCACCGCTTTGCAGACGGGCATACAGAAGGCTGCGGCTGCTGTCGGCGGCGGGCAGCACGCCCGTCTCCTCGCCCGCGGCAACGGCGGTGCAAACGGAGAGGGGCAGCTCGCTGTGCGCCAGTGCGCGGCGGTATTCCGGATCGGCATACCCGCCGGCGGCAGAGGCGGAGACGATGTGAAACGCATTGTCGGTCACGAGGACGGGACACTCGAAAGCCGCGCCCACCGCCTCGACCAGCACATTGAGCGCGTTGTTCCCGAAAAAGGTCTCCAAAAGCAGTTTTTTGTTCATGTCTACCTCCTTTTGTGCTGATGACACAAATGAAATCACCTATATTATACCATAAGACCATTGAAATAGCAAGCGTTTGGTCTTATACTATAGGCGTAAACAAAAGGAGCCCCAAAAGGGGCGCCGGGGTTTACAAGAATATCGGTATCATACGGAGGGATTTGTATGTTTGAACTTAGACCGTATACGCATAAGAACACAGGACTCTATAACCCGTTCCATGAAATGGACGAGCTGGAACGCAGCTTCTTCGGCAATCCGTTCGGCTTCTTCGGCAACGACAGCCTGGCGGAATTCAAGACCGACATCAAGGATGAGGGCGATCACTATGAGTTGGAGGCGGATCTGCCCGGCTTCGACAAGAAGGACATCCACCTCGATGTGAACGGCGATGTGCTGACCGTCAGCGCCGAGCGCCATTCCGAGCACGAGGAAAAGGACAAGAAGGGTAAATATGTCCGCTGCGAGCGTTCCTATGGCGCATACAGCCGGCAGTTTGACCTCGGCGGCGTCAAGGCAGACGAGATCACGGCAAAGTATGAGAACGGCGTGCTGCACCTGACCATGCCGAAAAAGACCGAGGAGATTCCGCAATCGCGGCGTCTTGAGATCGAATAAGGCATGAAAAAAGCGGCTCCGGAATTTTCCGGAGCCGCTTTTTCGTTTGTATGCTCAGAACGCGAGCTTTTCGGTGAGATAGGCTCTAAGCTCCGAGATGGGCAGGCGCACCTGCTCCATGGAGTCGCGTTCACGCACGGTGACGCAGTTGTCGGCGGGGATGCCCTTTTCGGGATCGCCGACCGTCTCAAAGTCGACGGTGATGCAGAACGGCGTGCCGATCTCGTCCTCGCGGCGATAGCGCTTGCCGATAGAGCCGGCGTCATCGAAGTCCACCATGAAGTCCTTTTGCAGCGCATGGTAGATCTCCTCCGCCTTCGGGGACAGCTTCTTCGACAGCGGCAGCACGGCAGCCTTGAACGGTGCCAGCGCGGGATGCAGATGCAGCACGACGCGCACATCGTCCTTGCCCTGCTTGTCCTGCCCGACGACCTCCTCGTCATAGGCGTCCACGAGGAACGCCAGAACGCTGCGCTCGACGCCGAGCGACGGCTCGATGACATAGGGGATGTAGCGGGTGTTCTTTTCCTGATCGAAATAGGTGAGATCCTTGCCGGAGGTGTTCTGATGCTGTGTCAGGTCGTAGTCGGTGCGATCCGCCACGCCCCACAGCTCGCCCCAGCCGAACGGGAACAGAAATTCAAAGTCGGTGGTCGCCTTGGAATAGAAGCAAAGCTCCTCCGGGTCGTGATCGCGCAGACGCAGGTTCTCCTCGCGCAGACCGAGCGACAAAAGCCACTCCTTGCAGAAGTTGCGCCAATAGGCAAACCATTCAAGGTCGGTGTTCGGCTCGCAGAAGAATTCCAGCTCCATCTGTTCAAATTCCCGCACGCGGAAAATGAAGTTGCCGGGGGTAATCTCGTTGCGGAAGGACTTACCGATCTGCGCGATGCCGAACGGCAGCTTGCGGCGAGTGGTGCGCTGCACATTCACGAAGTTCACGAAAATGCCCTGTGCCGTCTCCGGGCGGAGATACACGGTGTTCTTGGCATCCTCGGTGACGCCCTGAAAGGTCTTGAACATCAGATTGAACTGACGGATGTCGGTGAAATTGTGCTTGCCGCAGGTGGGACAGGGGATGTTGTTGCCGTCGATGAAGGCGACCATTTCCTCCTGCGACATGGCGTCAACCGGCTTTTCCGGCGTAATGCCCTTTTCGGCACAAAAATCCTCGATGAGCTTGTCCGCGCGGAAACGCTCCTTACATTCGCGGCAGTCCATCAGCGGATCGCTGAAGCCGCTCAGGTGTCCCGATGCGACCCAGGTCTGCGGGTTCATGAGAATGGCGGCGTCCTGTCCCACATTGTAGGGATTTTCCTGCACAAACTTCTTCCACCATGCTTTTTTGACATTGTTTTTCAGCTCAACGCCCAAGGGACCGTAGTCCCATGTATTCGCCAGTCCGCCGTAGATCTCCGAACCGGCAAAGATAAAGCCGCGGTTTTTGCAAAGTGCCACGAGCTTGTCCATTGTTTTGGCTGTGTTTTCCATGTTGTCGCCCTCCTTAAAGCTAAGTTATATAATAGTATAAAAAGTGCGCAGTGTCAACCGGAAACCACATATGTTTTGACTGTTCGTCCGCCGAAAACAGTGTCGGAAAATGTTGGCTTTCGGTGAAATTTGGATAATTTAACAAAAAATATACACATGCTCTGAACATTATTTCCATATCGCCGATTATTATGAAAAAAGTAGTTGACAGAACACAGAAAATACAGTATAGTAAGGATAAGTGCAAAGTAGCTTTTGAGGTGGTTCTGTGCGAAGTGATTTCCCCGCGCGGTCATCGGCGACCGATGACGCATCGCTGGCATTGTTGGCGGCGGGCGGGAATGACGAGGCTTTTGCCGCTCTGATGGAGCGCACCGTGCCGATGATCAAGCGCTTTGCCGCACAGTATCGCCATGTGTACGGTATCGGACAGGACGATCTGGTGCAGGAGGGGCTTTTGGGATTGCTTTCCGCCGCGCGCGCCTATCGCGCGGGAGCGGGAGATTTTTCCGCGTTTGCCGCCGCTTGCATCCGCAATCGCATGCTGTCCGCTCTGCGGCGGCAGCTCCCCGCCGACAGCTTTGAGTTGTCGGATGCCGAAGAAAGGCTCTGCGCCGTCCCGTCGGGACAAGCCGGACCGGAACAGTTGGTGGTGCAAAAGGAACAGCGCGCACGCCTCAAGGCGCAGCTCTTGCAGGAATTGACGCCGCTGGAATACCGTGTGCTCATGGGGTATCTCAGCGGGCAGAGCTATGCAGAGATCGCAAGTGCCGCCGGGGTTTCCAAAAAAGCCGTGGACAATGCCCTCAGACGGGTGCGGCAAAAGCTGTCAAACGGCAGCTTTCATTGGTTTTCTTTATGGCAATGACGGCATATGGCCGGTTGCAGATACATGCCCGCCGGGCACCTTAATCATGAAGTTCTTTGGAATGGTATCGGTTAATTCGCGTCGTAGGGCAAATCTATTATCAAGCGAGGTAAAATCTCATGTACGAAGACAAAACTCTGGTCTGCAAAGAATGTGGCAACGAATTTGTGTTCACCGCCGGTGAGCAGGAGTTCTACGCTGAGAAAGGCTTTGTTAACGAGCCGCAGCGCTGCAAGGCTTGCCGCGATGCGCGCAAGAATGCCGGCAGACCTGCCCGCGAAATGTTCACCGCTATCTGCGCGAACTGCGGCAAGGAAGCGAAGGTTCCCTTCCAGCCCCGTGAAGATCGCCCGGTGTACTGCAGCGAGTGCTTTGCCCAGATGCGTGGCGAGCAGTAAGCTTCACTGCCAACACAGCACAAAAAGCGCCGTCCCCAACGGGGACGGCGCTTTAGACTGTCAAAAAGTCCGCAGGACGCAAAAGTGCCTCCCCAAGAGGGGAGGCACTTTTCTTTTCTGTATTGTGTTATACCACGAAGCAAAAATGCTTGCTTGCAAGGGCTTTTTTGCGAGGCCGTCAATACCACCGTCGTGCGCAGCACGGGAAGGCGACAGCCGTAAAGGCTTGCGCAGCAAGACTTTCTGTGGATATTATGCCACGATCTGGGCGAGGCCGACAATGAGCGGCATGGTGATGATGGACAGCAGCGTCGAGAGCGACACGATGTTGCCCGAGGTGTGCGGATAGCGGTCATATTTTGCAGCAAACATGGTGGTGAGAGCGGCGACGGGCGTGCTGGCGGAAATGACGAGCGAGACCAGCATGCTGCCGCGCAGGCCGCAGACATAGAGGATGCCGAAGGTGAGAAGCGGCATCACGACGATGCGCAAAAGCACGACATAAAAGCTCTTTAAGTCATGCAGCAGCGCCTTGAAGTCGATGTCCGCAAGATAAAAGCCGACGACGATCATGGGAAGCGGCGTGTTGAGCGCCGCCAAATGGCGGATGGGGGCGAAGATCAGCTCGGGGAGCGCAAAGTCCTTCCACACAAGCGGCAAAAGGAACAGGCAAAGTCCGATGCCGACGCCGAGCAGCCCCGGCGACAAAAGAATTTTTTTCGGCGAGAGCGTTTTACGGTCGCCGCTCATGAGGATGATGCCATAGCTCCACGCCATCGCGTTGAAGGCGGCGATGTATGCGCCGCAGAGAAAAGTCCCCTCGTCGCCGAGGAGCGCCTCCTGGAGCGGCAGACCCATATAGCCCGCGTTGGAGAAAATGACCGCAAAGCGCAGCATCCGCTGACGGGCATCGTCACTGTCGCGCACCAGCACCTTCGAGAGCAGGATCATGCCGCCGTGCATCAGAAAGGCGATGAACAGCACCAGAAAAAGATCCCTGAGATTTTCCATGCTGAACGGGATATCCACAAAGGACTTGATGAGGATGCACGGGGTGACGCAATAGAGGACAACGTTGGAAAGTCCCCTTGCCGACGCCTCGGTCAAGAGTTTTGCTTTGTTCGCCAAAACGCCCACGGCGATCAGAATGAACAGGATGAGCACCTGCTGGCCGACGGTTAAAAATGCATTCATTACGGTATATAAGCTCCCAATACAAAAATGTGATATAAAAATAAGGACAGTCTTGCCCAATATGAGAAAAGGACAGGCAAACGCCTGTCCTTTATCATATCACGCAGACACCGCAAAATGCAAGCACAATTTGCGCATCATGCAAAGCACGGCGCATCGACTGCGTCGACGGGCTTCGGGAGCGCTGCGACGCGCGCCTTCATTTCACGCAGCACACGCCGCCGTTTCCGCACCGCATACTGATGCGCGTCCCGCCGCATGGCGAAAGCACAGCAGCCGAGCACCACAAGGCGCAGAACCTCCATCAGCACGCCCAACAGCGGCAAGGCAAAGAAGTCGACGCCCGCCGTGCAGCCGTCCGTCAGCAGCATCAGAAGGGGAACGAGCGACACAAGGCGCGTCGACGCGAAGTGTGCTTTATTAAACATATACAAAAAGGTGATGCCCATAACGGCGATGTGCAGGACGGTCATAATGTATACCCCCGGTCGAACGATTGTTCCGAACATTTGTTTACAATGCCATTATACAAGTTTTTTCGGAAAAATCAAGTCTTTTTTTCAAATTTTTCATATTTTCCGCAAAAAAACCGAACATACAGTTCGATGGGAAAAGGTTTCCCCGACCGCGGCGGGTTTTGGCAGATTTTGACAGCCTGTTTGTGATATACTTTTTCGTGCTGACGGAAAAAGAAGAACGATAATTGTACAATATTACCAGTTTTTCAGGAAAAAATTTCCGATTTTTACAGGCTTTTGACCTAGAACCACTTGATTTTTGCGGATAAGTCTGATAAGATAAAAAGGAAATATCGGATCATTGCGAAGAAACGGAGTTTTAGACATGGATATGCAGCAGGAAGTACGGGATATGACCGCGCGCTTTTCACAGGGAACGGAAAGCCATGCCTACCGCTTTTTGGGCTGTCATGCCGCGGCGGACGGTGCGTATACCTTTCGCGTGTTTGCGCCCGCCGCGTCCGCTGTGTTTCTGTGCGGCGATTTCAACAACTGGAATACGGAGGACACGCCGCTTGAGCCCATTGGCGACGGCGTGTGGGAGTGTACGGTCTCCGGCGTTAAGACATATTCCGGCTATAAATATCATATTGTGGACAGGCAGGGGAACGGGAAGATGAAGGGCGACCCCTTTGCCACGCACGCCGAAACGCGGCCGGGCACTGCCTCGAAGGTGTTGCCGCTTTCGGAATATCCCTGGCGGGACGCTGCCTGGTATGAAAAAAAACGAAGGGAGTCGGTGTATAACATCCCCGTCAACATCTATGAATTTCACATGGGCTCCTGGCGGCGCTACAGCGACGGCAATGTGTTTTCCTATGAAAAAATGGCGGATGAGCTGATTCCCTATGTGGTGGAAATGGGTTATACGCATGTTGAGATGCTCCCTATCATGGAATACCCCTTCGATGGCTCCTGGGGCTATCAGGTGACCGGCTATTATGCGCCCACCTCGCGCTACGGTACGCCGGATGAGCTGCGCCGCTTTGTGGAGCGCTGCCACGAGGCGGGAATCGGCGTCATCATGGACTGGGTGCCCGCGCATTTTCCGAAGGACGCCTGCGGGCTGTATCGCTTTGACGGCACGCCCCTTTTTGAATATGCCGATCCCAGAAAGGGCGAGCACAAGGAATGGGGCACGATGGTCTTTGACTACGGCAAGCCGCAGGTGAAGAGCTTTCTTATTTCCAACGCCATATATTGGCTCGAGGAATTCCACATGGACGGTCTGCGGGTGGACGCAGTGGCGTCGATGCTGTATCTCGACTATAACCGCAAGGACGGCGAATGGATTCCCAACCGCTACGGCGGCAGGGAAAACCTTGAGGCGGTCGATTTCCTGAGACAGCTCAACGAAACGGTGTTTGCCGCTCATCCCGACACCATGATGATCGCAGAGGAATCGACGGCGTGGCCGATGGTGTCCCGCCCGACATCCGACGGCGGACTCGGCTTCAACTATAAATGGAACATGGGCTGGATGAACGATATGCTGCGGTATACCTCCATGGATCCGCTGTTCCGAAAGGGCAATCACAACTGCCTGACCTTCTCATTTTTCTATGCGTTCTCGGAAAACTTCATTTTGCCTATCTCGCACGATGAGGTGGTGCACGGGAAAGGGTCGCTGCTCAACAAGATGCCCGGCACCTATGAGGAAAAGTTTGCGGGCATGCGCACCTTCCTTGCGTATATGATGGCGCACCCGGGCAAGAAGCTGCTGTTCATGGGCAGCGAGTTCGGCCAGTTCAAGGAATGGGATTATGAGAACGGGCTTGACTGGCTGCTCCTCGACTATGAGGCGCACCGCATGCTGCAGCACTATGTGCGCACGCTCAACCATTTCTATAAAGAGAACGCCGCGCTGTGGCGGGACGATTTCTCCTGGCACGGGTTCTCCTGGATCTCCAGTGACGACAATCAAAACAGCGTCATTGCCTTCCGCCGCATGGACGATAAGGGCAATGAGCTCATCACCGTCTGCAATTTCACACCGGTGCGCCGCGAAAACTATCGCATCGGCGTGCCGACGGCGGGAAGATACACGGCAGTGCTCGACACCGACGCCGCAGAGTTCGGCGGTGCAGGGGAGGGCGTGTCCGTTGTGAAGTCGGAGAAAATTCCGATGCACGGCTTTGACCAGTCGGTCTCGCTGACGCTGCCGCCGCTTTCGGCGCAGTTTTATAAGCTCACCCGTCGCAATCCCCGCAAAAAATAATCAACAATTCCCAAAGGGAAAGGAAGATATGCTATGTTCCGAAAACAAGAATGTGTCGCCATGCTGCTGGCGGGCGGTCAGGGCAGCCGTTTGTATGCGCTCACCCGCCGCATCGCCAAGCCCGCCGTGCCGTTCGGCGGGAAGTATCGCATCATCGATTTCCCGCTGTCTAACTGCGTCAATTCCGGCATCGAAACGGTCGGTGTGCTGACGCAGTACCAGCCGCTTGAGCTCAATGACTACATAGGGTCGGGTCAGCCCTGGGATCTTGACCGCCTGGATGCGGGCGTGCATGTGCTGCCGCCGTATCAACGGCACAAGGGCGCAGACTGGTATAAGGGCACGGCGAATGCCATTTATCAGAACATGGATTTCATCGCGCGGTATGATCCGGAATATGTGCTGGTGCTGTCCGGCGACCATATCTATAAGATGAACTATGCGGACATGATCGAGGAGCATAAGCAGAACGGCGCCGCCTGTACGGTGGCGGTGCTGGAGGTGGAGATGTCGGAGGCGAGCCGTTTCGGCATCCTCAACACCAACCCCGATGGGTCGATCTATGAATTTGAGGAAAAGCCCGCGCACCCCAAGAGCAATCTGGCGTCGATGGGCATTTATGTGTTCAACTGGAAAGAGCTCAGAAGGTATTTGGAGGCGGACGAGCAGGATCCCCATTCCGCCAACGATTTCGGTAAAAATGTCATCCCCGCGATGCTGAAGGGCGGCGAGCGGATGTTCACCTATCGCTTTGACGGCTATTGGAAGGATGTCGGCACGATCGAGAGCCTTTGGGAGGCGAACATGGATCTGCTCAATCCGCATGTGCCGCTCGACCTGCTCGATCCCAACTGGCGCATCTATTCCCGCACGGCGGGGCTGCCGCCGCACTATATTGCCGCCGGCGCCTCCGTGCAGAACAGTATGCTTTCCGAGGGAAGCAACATTGCGGGAAAGGTGGATTTCTCCGTGATCTTCTCCGGCGTGACGGTGGAGGAGGGCGCGGTCATCCGCGACTCCATCCTGATGCCCGGCACGCATGTCAAGCGCGGGGCGTGTGTACAGTATGCAATACTGGCGGAGAACACCGTCATTGAAGAAAACGCCACAGTCGGCGAACGGCCGGAGGACTGCGAAAACCTGGAGGACTGGGGCGTTGCCGTGATTGCGGAGAATATCCGCATCGGCAAGGGCGTCCGCGTGCCTGCGAAGGCTATGGTGGAAGCCGATCTGGAAGGAGCGGAGTGAGTATGCATAAGAATCAGGCAATGGGACTGTTGTTTCCGAATATGGGAGACGGTACGCTGCGTGAGCTGACGGAAAAGCGTTCGGTCGGCTCGACGCCGTTCGGCGGGCGCTATCGTCTCATCGATTTTGCTCTGTCCAATATGGTCAACGCCGGCATTTCCAAGGTCGGCGTCATCACCAAGAAGAACTATACCTCGCTGATGGATCATTTGGGCTCCGGCAAGTCATGGGATCTGTCCCGCAAAAACGAGGGACTTTACTATTTGCCGCCGCACGGCAGCGACGATCTTTATGAGGGGCGCATCTCGTCCCTTGCCGACATTCAGGTGTTTTTGCAGAATTCCAAGGAGGACATCGTGGTGCTGTCCGACTGCTATACGGTGTGCAACATGGATCTCGACAAAATGATCCGTGCCCATGTGCTAAGCGGTGCGGATGTCACACTGGGCTTTGTGCGGGACACGCTGCACGCCGCGACCGGCCAGATGATGGTGTGGCAGGACGATGACGGCAGAGTGACCGACATCGTGTTCAACCAGTCCGAGACGGCGACCGGCTGCTTCGGTGTCGGGCTGTATGTGATGAATAAGGCATACCTGTTGCAGATGGTGAAGGACGCCGTGGGCAGAAATCTCATGCATTTCGAGCGGGATGTGCTGCAGCGGCATGTGCGGGACATCGTGGTGCGCGGATATGAGATCACCGAATATACCATGGTGATCCGTTCACCGGAGCGGTATTTTGCCGCCAACATGGCGCTGCTGCAGCCGTCGGTGCGCGAGGCGCTGTTCATGACCGGCAGACCGATCTACACGAAGGTGCGCGACTGTGCCCCCGCAAAATACGGTCTGCACAGCGACGCCTCCGATTCGCTGATCGGCGACGGCTCGACCGTCAACGGGACGGTGCGCAATTCCGTCATTTTCCGCGATGTGGACATCGGCAGAGACGCGGTGGTGGAGAACTGCGTCGTCATGCAGGGCGCGACGATCGGGGAGAACACGACGCTGCGGTATGTCATTACAGATAAGAATGTGGTAGTGAAAAACGGACGCACGCTGCAAGGCGTGGAAAGCTATCCGATCTATATTGAAAAGGGAACGATCGTATAAAGGAGGGGACGGTATGAAGGTCTTATATGCGGCGAGCGAAGCGCTGCCGTTTATCGCGTCCGGCGGACTGGCGGATGTTGCGGGCTCGCTGCCTGCGGCAATGCGCAAGCGCCTTGTCGGCTGTCGGGTGGTGCTGCCGCTGTATGAGGCAGTGCCGCAGGAGCTGCGCGCGGAAATGCAGTTTATCACAAGCATTTCGGTGCCCGTTTCGTGGCGGCGGCAGTATTGCGGTATTTTTGAGGCGCACCATAACGGCGTTATCTACTATTTGCTCGATAACCAGTATTATTTTAAGAGAAACGGTATCTACGGTCACTATGACGACGCCGAGCGCTTTGCCTTCTTCTCCCGCGCCGTGCTCGAAATGCTGCCGGCCATCGGCTTTCAGCCGGACATCATTCACGCCAACGACTGGCAGACGGCGCTCGTGCCGGTATACTATACCCTGTTCTATGGCAAAGACCCGTGGTATCAGAACATGAAGACCGTGTTCACCATCCACAACATCCAGTATCAGGGCAAATACGGCATGGAGATTTTGGAGGATGTGTTCGGCATCCCGCAGTATGACCGCTCGGTCGTGGAGCAAGACGGCTGCGTGAACCTCATGAAGGGGGCGATCGAGACCGCCGACCGCGTGACGACCGTGAGCGAAAGCTATGCGCATGAAATTTTGGATCCGTGGTATGCACACGGACTGGACAGCATCCTGCGGGAGCGTTCCTGGAAGCTGTCGGGTATTCTCAACGGCATCGACACCGACAGCTATGATCCTGCGACCGATCCCGCCGTGTACGCGCACTATACCGCCGAGACCGTCAAAGCGGGCAAGGCGGAGAATAAGCAAAAGCTGCAGGAGCGTCTGCACCTGCCGCAGCGCGGCGATGTGCCGATGATCGGTATGGTGACGCGCCTTGTGTCCCATAAGGGACTGGATCTTGTGCGCTATGCGTTTGACCGCCTGATGCAGGAGGATGTGCAGATCGTGCTGCTCGGCTCGGGCGATTGGGCGTTTGAGACCTTCTTCCGCGAGAAACAGGCGCAGTATCCGGGGAAATTCTGCTATTGCGCGGGCTTTGTGCCGGAGCTTGCGAGAAAAATTTATGCGGCGGCGGACATCTTCCTGATGCCGTCGCAGAGCGAGCCCTGCGGATTGGCACAGATGGTCGCCTGCCGCTATGGCACGGTGCCGATCGTGCGCCGCACCGGCGGCCTTGCGGACAGCATCCGCGACTGCGGCGACGGCGAGGGCTTCGGCTTTGTGTTTGACACCTATAACGGTGAGGATATGCAAAAGGCGGTGTTCCGCGCACTCGGCGCATATCATAACGAGGCGGACTGGCCGCTGCTCGTCTCCCGCTGCATGGAGACGGATTTCAGCTGGGGCAGATCGGCAAACACCTATATCCGCTTGTATCGTTCGCTTGGTAAAAAGTGATTTGCACGAGCAAATAAAACAATTTTTCAAAACAAAATATAAAGAATATTGACATATTGAACTGTGTGGCATACTCCTAATACGGTGATTTTTGCATATTTTGCAACAAAGCCGTAATAAAAATCAGGAGGGGTATACACATGAAGAAAATGCTGTTGGCTTGGGTGCTCTGCTTGACACTGTCGCTTTGCGCCCTTGCCGAACCGGCACTGTCTGTCGTTCCGAGCGGGGAGAGGGAAAACACCGACGCGAGCGAAAACGCCGTGTGCGGATGCCTCTGTAAATTCGACCGGTGATGAGCTGCTGACGGATGATCCGCTGGCCACCGGAGGCTATAAGTATGAGATACCGCTGACCTCCATGGATAAGGCGCGGGAGATGTCGAAAGGGTCTGCCTCTGTGCGGGTGGGCATTATGGATAGCGGATCGATTTCACGCATCCCGATCTGACGACAAATTGCGATCAGGCGCTGAGCGCGAATTTCACCGGCGACGGGCTCGGAGCTGTGTGTGATGGGATTGACGGATAAGCCTGTTGGGTATTATTCCGGATATTTCTGAAAGACGGCATTTCTGTGACAAAATGCAAAAGCGGCACATATAGCAGGAAAGAAGGACATGGGGCAGTCGCCGCTTGGGGTTTTACGTCAAATGCCTCCTTTTGACGCATTTTTGTGAAAAT
>SFCS01000010.1 GCA_004558485.1 Ruminococcus sp.
CGCACCGACATTTTCCAGTGCTGCGGCGCTTTGTGCCGCACCGGCGGCGGACGCAGCGGCAGCGGCAGCACTTTGTCCGGCAGCAGTGGCGCTTTGCTCGGCAGCGGTCGCGCTGCTCACCGCAGAGGCGGCATCCTCCGCAGCAGCGGCGGCGCTTTGCCCGGCAGCAGTGGTACTTTGTTCGGCAGCAACAGCCGACTCTCCGGCAGCTCTGGCGGCGTTTTCTGCTTCCGACAGCGCCGTATTTGCAGCGGCCGCGCTTGCAGCCGCTGCCGTCGCCGCAGCGTCAGCATCCTGCTTCGAAACCGCTGCCGCAGCTTCACTGTCCGACGCAGCCGACGCAGAAGCCGAAGCAGCGTTCGCAGCAGTATAGGAAGCCCCCGCTCTCGCTTCTGCCAACTCTTCACTCTGCGCGGCTTCCTGCGCGCTGGCGCCTGCCGATGACGCCGAAAGCCGAGCCTGTTCGCAATACTTAAACGATTCAGTTGCTGATTGTGCAGCGGCTTTTGCCGACGCGATCGCCTCCTTGCATTTCTCGATTGTCGTCAGCACCATTTCTTTGAATTTCGGCAGCAGCGTCAGCTTTGCCGCCGCACGCTTGGCAACGGTGATCTGCCCGGCAAAGGTGTACGCGATCTCGCTGCCCGACTTCGCCACAAGCCGCAGCTGTATAAGCCCGCCGCACTGCGTCCACGCGGCAGGCAGCGCATAGCCAACCTTGCCGTCCGTCCCGACGGTGAGCTTGTCGGAAATGTCGTAGTTTCCCGCCGCGTCTACCATCTCAAGATAAAAGTCATACGACCGAAACCCCGACAGCTTGTCATCAGACGGCAGAACGAAATACACCTTCGTCGCCCCGTCGTCCCCCTGCACGCCCGCCTCCTGCGGAGAAGATGGCGATACATGCAGGTTGTTATCAACTGTGAAGTTTATTGTTCGTATCATGTCTACACCTCATTTCATATTCTTCAAGATCTGCTTGACCCGCTCGGTACATTCCATGTCATCCACCAATGCCCTGTATTCCGCCTTGTTCACCTTTCCGTCGCCGTTCTTGTCGGCAAACTGTGCGTTCTTCAGCACCCGCGCCACGAAGTAGTCAGCAGCCGACACGCCTTTTTCCACTGCCTTTTCCGCCTTCTCGTTGGCGGCGGTCATATCACCCCCAGCCTTCGAGAAAACCTTGTCGGCATAGAAGCTGCGCAGACTGCTCTCCACGCGCTTTTGCTCCTTCTCGGTGAAGCTGTCGAAATACATGTTCGTCATCGCTTCCTCGATCGCCCGCTCTGCCTGCTTCTTGGCATCGGTATTGTCGGAACGGATCGCCGCGCGGATGCCGCTTTCGATCTCGGAGGCGGTCTTGCCGCTCGAAAGGAGATACTCCCGCAGCGACTGCGCCTTTTCCGTTTTCCCGCTCGCCATCGCCTTGTACAGCTGACGGTAGGTCTGCGTCATACCGACGCCGCTGCCGGCTCTGAACGAGAGAAACTCACCGTTCTTGATGTCCTCGGCGTGGTAGAGGATGCCCTTGACCGTGCTGCTGATATTCTTGTACGGAATACCGAGAGCGGACGACAAATCTTGAAACAGGCGGTTATAGGAAGCAACACTCGTAAAGTCGCTCGTGGCAATGTCGTTCAGAATGTTGCCAATCGCTTCAAGCGCATTGTCGTCCAACCCGTAATACTTCTCTCCCAGCACCCGCGCCGCCACAACTTCATACACCTGACCGCCGAAGGGGACAAGATCGGCGATCTGCGACAGCGCCTCAAGACCCATTGCTTCGGCCATGCTCCCCGCCGTGATTTCTCCGTCGTCGTCTCGGTAGCCGTTCATGTTGTGGAACAGCGCATTTGTTATTGCCCGCAGTGCAACAAACGCAACCGTGCTCATCACCACACTGTAAGCGGCAACCTTTGCGAATTTTTCCTTCTTCTGTTTCACATCGGCAGCGGTGACGCCGTGCGTGCCATCATTGAAATCCTTTTGACTGACGCGCATCTCGCTATAGGCAGTTACCAGCTGATTGAGAATTTTAAGCGGCTGTGACTTGAAAAGCGTTATCAGCTTGATAAGGCTGCCCGTCTGCCGCTGCAGCTCCGAGCGATTCATGATGTGGTTGTCCGGCTGCGTTTCGAATATCACCTTATCCTGCAGCTTGCCGACCGCGCGATAGTATTCCTCCGATCCGACTTTTAGCTCCGGCCGCGTTGCCTTGATTTCCTCCTCACACCCAAACCATATCACCGCCCCCGTTGCCAGTGTGTCCGCCTTTCCGGTGAGATTGAGCAGCCATCCGTGCGTGGCATCATCCACCGCGCGATAGGCGCGCGAAATTGCCGAATTGCCCTGTCTCGCGTCTGCAATCTCCTCCATGCCGGCGATGTTGCCGAAGCTACGCGACGCCCAAGCGGCGCTGTATTTGCGCATGAGGTTATTCTGCGCTTCTCTCGCCTTTTTCCCCTTCCCGCCCAGCGCCAACGCTTTGGCAACACCTGTGGAAAAGTGCTTCTGACCGATCACCGAAGGAATCTGCAGAATGGACGAGAACTGCGACGCGAAAACGCGCGGGTTGGCGGCAATGGCGGCGCGGACAACATTGTTACGTACAACACCGAGAACCTTGTCAAACCCTGAATCCGATCCTTTTCGCGCCCCGTTCATGTCCGCAAGCAGGTTGTCAAAGTATTCCCCCACGCTGACACCGGTCGGAAACTTCGATTTTCCGTATTTCTCGCCGAACGCCAACTGCGTGCTGTCTTTCTCTTTCTGTGCGACAAATCCGATGACCTTCGCGAGCGTTTTCGAGGTTTCCTCATATCCGTAGAATTGTGCCGTCGCCTCCAACGCCTCCTGCATTTCGTTGGTGATGTCCGTCAGCATAATAGGCAACGGAACATCCTTACTGCGTTCCTTCAGCATGCCGAGGTTTTCCAGCGACCGATTCACGCGGATTGCTTCCACATCGTGGTGCACCAGCTCCGGCATTCTGTGCCGCGGGAAATAGTTTTTGACATAGGCGCGGGGAATGCCGTACAGATGCATAAACGGCTTATTGATGAATTTCTTTTGATAGGTGTTGAACCACTGCGCCACCTTTTCGACAAACTTCTTTTCGGCGGGTGTCATCTGCTCTGCGATTTTTTGGCGCACCGCTTCCCATTTTTGCGTTCCCTCCCGCAAAACGGCGGCATATTCCTTTTTCAGCCGCAGCTCTGTGGTCGTCGCTTCCTGTAGCTCATAGTAGGCATCCCGCACTGCCCGTCTGTCTTGATAGGCGGCTCTGTCCCCGATGGCGTCCTTGCGTTCCCGCAGCGTTTTCCCGTATGCCACCTCCGTCCCGGCGGCGGTGTCTTTGGCTCCGATTGCGTCGGCGCGCATGTCACTGCGCATTTCCGCCTGCACATCCGCCGCCGTCTCCGACTGCAGCGCGAAAACCTGCTCTTGCAGCTCCGCTTTCCGTTTGGTGGTTTCCTGCAGATCCGTATACAGTGTTTGCAGCCGTTCGGCGGTACTGCCCTTCACCGTCACCGTTTTTCCGTCGACATACGCTTGCCGGCTGCCGCTTTTATAGTAAGCATCAACATCCGGGATCCTCAGCTTCCCGACCATGATCTCGTTGCGGTTGGACTCACAGCCGAGTTGCATATACAGCGCCAGCGCCATGCCGCGCGTGATCGACACGTCATTTCCCTCTTTGTCCACAAGGTTGATGCCGTCCACCCGGTTTTTATTGTTAAAGCGCAGACCTTTCATCAGTTTCTCATCCTGCGCCGATTCCAAAAACAGGTTGTTGTATGCGGCAACCACTTCCATTTCCCGATAGGTGGACTCCTCGACAAGATACTTGCCGAGCTTCACCCATTTGGAATCCTTGTGGTATCCGCCGAGCATGTTGCACACCGCAATGGGATCGCTCCAAAGCGTTTTGAAGTTTTTTAGCGCCCGCGGCAGCTCGGATGCGTTTTCCCGCAATTCCTGCAGTAGCAGCGGCATCATCTCGGCAACCGTGCATTCCTCGCCGAACACCTCGGCAGGAAATGTCTGCGCATACTCCTCGCAGTGCATCACCGCGCCGACAAGAGCGGCGCCGTAGGTCAGATCCTCCGTCGTCATGTCCGAAATCGACTTGTTTCTGATACGCTCGGTGAAATCGGAGAGGGTGGCATCCAGCTCCGGCGCATAGGCGCTTTTCAGTCCGTCGTCCTTTGCAAGATCCTTGTACAGCAGCAGCATTTCGTCAAACTGCTTTGAAAGCGCCCGCCCGCTCTCCATCGCCTTTTTGATCTCGTTTTCATAGCGCGACTGTTTACCGGTATACACGTCATCCCCCAGCTTTTCCCGCCGGTCGGCTATATACCGCTGCTTGTCCTCGACGGCGACGGAAATCGTCCGCAGCAGTTTCAGCATTGTTTCCGCGTGCCGCGCGGGGATTCTCCGCCCCTTTTTCGGGTGCAGAACGCGCGCTTCTGCTTCGTTGAGTTTTTTCTCCAGATCAATTTCCGCCGCCTTGCGTGTGCGTTTTTCCTCCGCCGCCTGCCGCTTGGCGCGTTGCTCCTGAAGTATCTTTTCCTCTAGCGGCTTGACATAGGTATCGCGGGTATACTGATAATCCGCGCCCAAAACCTCCTTGACGGCGGCGCGTCCTCTCGCTCCCTTTTCCCACTTTTTGTCATTGTCGGCAACCGCCTCATCGGTGAGCTTGGCAAGCGCGGCGTCATATTCCGCCTCCGACAGCGTCCCGTTTTTGAAACGGCGAGCAAGGTCGGCGCGTTCTGCCGCCTGCTTTTCCTGAAACTTCGTGCGCTTTTCCGCTTTCCGACGCTGCGTCTCCTGCGTGACTTCCTCAAGCGGTGACAACTCTTCTTCGCTGTCAAACGATGCTGTTCTCTCCGCTTCGTCGAGCATGGCGTTCACGGCATCCTCCTGCCGCGTGGCGGTATAGTAGTCGTCGCTGTAGGCGTTCGCGCCCGCCCGCTCCGGCGTCTCCGCCCGCTGTGCGGTGTCCTCCCGTACGGTGCTTTCCTGCGTGTTCTCCTGTGCGGCATTTTCCTGCTGCGCTGTGTTCTCCCGCAAAGCAATGTCCGTCTCCGACTCTCCCGCAACGGCGCGCTGTGTATTTTTTTCGGAATTTTGCATATACTGACTATTGACATCACTTCTATCTTGTGATACAGTGATGTCGGTAGAGACATTGTCTGTTGGCGACAAGCCTGAGTTCGTAAGAACTCCGCCCGCCCGTTCAGCAGTGTCTCTGCCTTTTTTTGTTTCCGTTTTTGTGCTCTCCGAAACGGACAGTACGCGGTGAACTTTATAGTAGTTTTTCCCTTCCTCCCGCACGACAACTGCCATGTTAAACCGTTCGTTGCCTATGAGAATCGGTGCTGCTATTGTTACGGTTGCATAATTGCGCTGCTTGTGATTGCTATGGCCGTCTATAACCTTTCCACGCTTGATGACCCGCTCCAGCGCCGCAAAAGCAAGAATTTCGTTTTTGTTCCGCATATAATGCAGCGCTTTCCGTAAGCGTTTCTTATCTAAGACGATGTCGCCATAAGCTTGCTTTGAAACAATATCGGGGCGTTTACTGAACAGTTCCATCGCCCAAGTCAGAGCGTCATTTTGATCTTTGAACCGGATGTCGGAAGGAACGCTGGCTACCGGCTCCATATCTGCCAATTCTCCGGAATGCTGCTCCAGTTGTTCCTTTATAGAGGCTGTTTCGGTATCCTCTATATAACTGTACTGCACCCCCTCCCACTCTTCATCTTCATCCGCCAAACCGCCGACCGCGTCGGGTGTCTTTTCCAGCGCTTTGCGGAACAGATTTTCGGCATACTGCATCCGTGCCGCCTGTCTGCCGTTTTTGATGGCACTCATAACATAGCGTAAACGAATGAAAGTGCCCGCAAACAAACTGCCAAGCTTGCTGTCCTCTTTCGTCACGGCATCGGCAAAACCGTCCTTAAAGAGGTTATCGCCCACCCAGTTGGCGATGACCTCTTTTTCTGCGCCTGCCGCGTCCAGCTGCTCCCCGACTGCGGTGCGGTTATTCTGCACGCGCTCCACTGCCGCAGAAAATGCCGCATCCCCCATCTCACGACGAATCACACGGCGCAGCGAATTCCACATGGAAGTGCCCTCGATGCTGTGTGTCAGTTCGTGCTTCAAAACAAATTGCACCGCCGTATCGGTTTCGATGGCAGCGTTGATGAAAATGGTGTCCGTCTCGCTGTCGTATGCGCCGACGGCGGCGCCGTTCCCCGTCTGCAAAATTGCCGCATCGGTGGGGACAAAGCCCACCTTTTTGGAAAACCGTGTGGAGACTGCAGCAACCGCCTCGGCTGTTTCTGCCGCAACGCCGGTGTTTGCGGCGCTTTCCCGCACCGCTGTGTCAATCTCCCGTGCCGCCATCGCCGTCTCGCTTTGGCATTGCAACACCAGCGCCCCTACTTGATAGGCGCTCGGCGTTTTTCCGGTTTTTTCCATCTTCTCTTTGAGTTTCACAGTCGTCTGGTATTCTTCACTGCTTTTCGGGTTGGAAAGCCCCAGCACCCAAAGATTGGTGATGCCACCCGGACTGTTCAGAAATTCTTTTCCGACCTTCACCGTGCGTTTTGCCTCAAGTGCTACCTGCGGGCCGTTGAGCAGCCCGGCAGACAAAGCGCCGAGCAGGGCGGAATACATTGCCTCCTCCGAGAAGGGACTGGCATCGTTCATTTCGCCGAGGATAATGTTCTTGAGTCCGTTCTCAAGAACGCTTTGCGCATCTTCTGTGAGTGCTTCTTCTCCCATGTTGCCGAGGAATTTCAAAACGGGGTTTTTGATATTTTTAGTCAAAGTCTCCCCGATTTTGGAAATACCGGGGATGCTGCCGACATAGTCAAGCAAAGCTTGGTTAAGGCCATCGAGAAACGCATACGCATAGGCGCGCCCCGGATCGTGTCCCCCTTCTTCGGCATACTTCAGATCGTTTCCGAACGAGGAGGCGAAAATGACCGCACTGCCGACGATCGGCGCCCCCGTCGCGGCGCCCGCTGCCATAGCAGGCGCGTTCATGGCAAAGTTTTGCCAGAGATCATACGCCGTACCGAGCACCGCGCTCTTGTCCCCGATCTGCTTCCGCTCCTCGGCGCTGACATTGTTGATCGCCTTGCTTTGATTTTGAAAGTCTCTGTTGTTACGCAACTCTGGAATGACATTGGCAAGCCCCGTCACGGTCGTGTTGAAACCGCTTATTGCTCCCAGTCCCGCCGCCTGTAAGAAGTTATTGTCGGCATTGCCGAAGCTCTCGCGCCACGCGCGCTCTTTCTTTTGGAGATCCCGCTTGTCATATTCAGAGAAAAATGCATCCCTGTCCGTCAGCGTCCCGGCGTCATACTGCCGCGCACGATCCTTTGCTTTGAGCACATCGAGATAGGCGCGTGCCGCATCATAGCTGTCGAAAGTTCCGTAATTCCTGCCGGTCTTGTGGTACAGCTCGACCGCTTCCTTGTCGGTGAGCTGCGGCGTCAGACGGCTTGCATCCACCCGCGGGATAATGATGGACTTTCCGCCCTCGTCGAGGATGGTATATTTTCGATCGTTCACGCCGACTGTATACTGATCGCGCGTGTTCCACTCGCTGTCAAGCGGCAGATAGTCCTTCGAAGTGTCAATGTTGCCTCCCGCAGGGCCAAAGTTATCCTCGTGCGACATCGCCTGCCGATATGCCGGCGTGATCCTGTCATTCCGCACCGGACCGGCAACGCCCTGCGGCAGGGCCTCAGAAAACGGCCCCTTTGTTTTCGGCTCTGTCAAACTGTCTAAAAACGCGGCCGTTTTCGGCCCAACGCTGCCGCCTTCCGCTTTCTTTTTATCGTCATTGAGCAATCCCGCGAAAAATTCATCTAAGCGTTTTCCCATTTCTTTTGCCGCCTTTCGCCTGTTATTCCGAATATCCCGCTCCGGCTCCTGCGTATGCCACTCGCTTTTCGAGCCCTGTGTATTTTTTGCCGATCTGTGTAAGTGCCCCTCCGCCGTTGGCTTTTCTCAACTGACTACCAACCAAATACGCAGATGCCAGTCTCTTTTCTTCGTCACTGAGTGCGGCATATTCCTCGCCGCTCACAAGCTTATCCGCCGCCGCTTTCACCGTATCAAAATTCCCGTTGTGGAACACACTGTCCCACCATCCGAGGGTGATATCTTTGTTTTTCACTGCACCTATCGCCTTCTGACACTTATATGCCTCCACGGCATCCTTGCCGTCCTCGCCATTTGCCGCCGCCTCGGCATATACCCTTGCATACTCCGAGGAATACCCGCTGTTCTTCGCTTTGGTGTAGGCACTGTTGTAGCTGTTCGTTTTCTTGTTCTCGGCAGAGCTGTTGTCATACGGATACCTTGCGACAGCCGTCGCCCAGGCATCCTCCTCGGTCGCGCCCTGCTTCATCAGCGTCTGCGCATAGGCAAGGCGGTTTTTGTCATAGTTTGTCCCCGCCGTGGATCTGGCTTTCGCCTGCGCGGTCAGTGCCTCGTACCGTGCCTTCTCCACCGCTGCGGCAGCCTCCGTGTCCGCCTTATATTTTTCTGCCGCATAGGTCTGATCCGCCTCCCACGCCTTCGCAGCGGCGGTCTGCGCGTCGCTCTGCATCTGTGCGATCGCCTTCCGATACCAGCTGTCCCGCTCGGCGTCGAGTGCAATCTGCTTTTCCGCTTTCTGTTCGGCGGCGTTAGCGCGCACCGTGTCGATGGCGCTTTTCAGCTTGTTGACATATTCCGTCTGACCGGCGCGCGTCGAGGCATCCGCGTTCTGCCGTGCGACCGTGAGAGCGGTGTCCTGCGTGCGGGAAAGCCCGCTGTCGGTGAGCCCCAGGTTTGCCATGCTCTCCTGCAGCTGTCGCCGCCCGATGAGCTCCCCGATCGTGTTCGCGTCATACGCAGACTGGAACCGCGACGGCGCCGCGTCGATGCTCTGCTGATAGGTGTTTTCCTGCGCGCCGGCACTCTGATCGATCGCCGCGCCGATCTGCCGCATGAGCTCCTCGTTGCGCTTTTTGGCGGCGGCGTTTTCCTCGTCGATCCTCTGCTGTCCGTTTTCCAAATTGGCGCGGTAGTATTCATCATAGCTTGCCATTACTTGATGCCCCCTTGTAAGGTGTATTGTATGGCGATCCCCTGTATCGCCATCGGTTTTTCGCTTTCAAACCGCATGCCGAACGAGCGACAGCGGTTGATATGCGGCATGAGCGGCACAGTGCGGATGTGTGCCGCCTGCGGCATCGCCTCCGTCCCGCCCTCCGTCCTGATAATATGCGGATCAACATATGCTCCGCTTTCTGTCAGATACGACACGCAGATGGCGCCGGCCTCCGTATTCTCGACCGTGACGGACAGACGCGGGATGCGCTTTTTCTCGTCCTCGCGCCCGAAGGTGTACCCCTTCGTGACGAAATAGGCGGGAATGTCCGCGCCGTCGTCCGTGTCCCCTTCAAATGTATACACCGCCATGTTGTCGTCAATATCCCCCGCCGTCAGCGTCACGCTTTCGTTGTCGGACAGCACCGCAAGCAAAGACAGCTCCAGCGGCAAATGCCAGATGTACCACGGCAGCATCCTGCTTGCCTTTGTCTCACTGGAATAATACTGATACGACTGAAACGCCGAATTGCCGACATCGAGAAGATATACCGTGTCCTCAACAACGAAGAAATAGTACCCTCGATATTCCCCCGACCGCGCACGCTGCAGCTGCACCGCCGTGTGATTTTCAAGCGCCGGACGGATGCGCGCCGTAATGTCGCGCACATTGCGTTCGCTCCACTGATTGACCGACGGCATCATATACACATGGCGGTCGGAAGTGATCCACACAAGGCGGTTGTTCACGAGCCGCACACTGTTCGGACAGTCGCAGCCGATGGTCGGATGCAGCGGCGTGATGGGGAATGTCGCCGCAAGCGCTGTGACATCCGTCACCCGCCCGCTCGTCACATCATCGACCGTGTAGCTCTTCCCCGCCACATACTGCATCGCGTACACTTCGTGCTCCTTGAAGACGACCAAAAGATCCGTCTGCTTGCCGAACGCCGTCACGGCGCCGTCGCTGCTGCCGATATAGGCATAGCAGCTCTCTGGAAAGAACAGCGGATTGTTGATGTCCGACCAGCAGACGAGATTTTTCTTGTCGGGGTTTCCGGCAAGAAACAGTCTCGTGCCGCCGCCGAGTCCCGATCGGTCGCCGCCGAACCACACAGCGCGCGTCATTTGACAGATGCTTTTTTTCATTTCCGCATCCGACCGCGAACAGGTGATGCGAATGGCATTCTTCCCGGCGACATTGGGCAGCGCCACTACTTCGTTCGTATCACCGATCTGAACATCGCACTTGATCTGTATTTCACCCTTGTCCGCGAAGAAGTGCACTGTCCCCTGTATATATGCGTTATCGGACACACCGATTTCCGAGGCAAGCGGTCCAAATGACGCAAACCCATACTCTGCCGCCGTGCTGCTTGCTGCCGGAACGGTCAGCGTCAGCGTGCGCATTTCCTTCGTGTTCGTGTTGAACAGATCGATCTCGACCGTTGCATCCACAGCGTCAAGATTTTTTGTCGGCAGCGCGAAGGTGGTGCTTTTCCCGTCCGGGACATACCACACACGGAATTTGCTGCCGATGCGGTTATAGCCCTCATACATCACGCCGGGGGACTTGGACTCATCCATGTTTCCCTTGCCGTTCACCAGCACCAGCGGCGCATACGGCTCCACCGCCGCAAACGACGCATCCCCGCTGTCGGCGCTTGTCGCCGTGCGGAAGATGTCGCCCGAAGAACAATAGAAATAGTATCCCGCCGATCCGCCCGTTTCCGCCTTCACTGCCAGGATGGACGGCACATCCCCGTTCACCTCGGACACGGTGAAGCTTCCGTCTCCCCGCGTCGCAATCTGCACAGCATACGGCGCACCCAGCGTCACGCGGTACGGCGTCAAAATAAAGGTATCGCCGCTTTTCACAGTGCGATACACGACCGATTCCCGCTCGCTGATGGCGTTCCCTTTAAGCAGAAAACTGTAAGTGCTCGTTGTAAAGGACGCGATCTTTTTCAGCCCCTCTCGCGTTCGCAAAGCACCTTTTTTCCACCACACATTATTAGCGTCCGCCAGCTGCATGTCCTCAATGACGCTTGCAGGCTCGGCGAGATTGACGCCGCCCGACAGCTGCGGCACTTCGACGCGATAGGTGTTCTCCCCGTTCATCACAGGATATTTCATTTTTTTCTCTCCTTCACTACGCCCAGTTGCCTCGCATCATCTCCGCCGTGACGCCCGTGCGGCTCTGCACCGCCGCACGCGGCTTTTCGACAGGCGGTCGGAAGGTGCGCACATCCTCCATCGCATACCGCAGCGCATCCATCAGATGGTTGTCCCTGTCCTCTGGAACATTTTGTAAATGTCCCGCTTTGTCCTGCTGCCAGCAATAGGCGGAGATCTCCGCCGCCGTGTTCTTGCAGCCGGGATGTACAATGATACGATATTCCTGCAAAAGTGCGATCCCGTTGACGATGCTGTCCGCGCCCTTTGCCGCGGGCTGCACCCTGCCGATGCCGAGCCGCCGCAGATCATCGTTTGACTTCGGCTCGGCACTGTCCGCGCGGATGCGCTCCTTTTGGTATCCCTTTCGGATAATCATGGAGGCAATGTCGGTGTTGAGCATATGCACAGCATAGTGCTCGTCATAGACATAAAGCCGCTTTTCAATCGGATTGACCACCGCCGCGATGAATGCCGTCGGATCGTTGGTATAGCCATAGTCCAGCCCGAAAATGTGCTTCCATTGCCACGGCTTTTCTTTCGTGATCGCGTTTCTGTCAAAAGCGGCGATCTCCCAGTTTTCGAACACCAAGCCCTCGCTGACGCCCCAGTTGCCGAGCCCCGCAACATCGTACTTGCGCGGTGCGTGCAGCTTCATGTCGTCATACAAAGCGCGGTCGGTGTCGTCGATGAATTCATTGCAGAGATAGTTCGTCGTCATAGCAAGCGTATCTTCCCGCTCGCGGTCGAAAAAGCGACGTTTGAGCCAGTGCGTGTCCCGCCACGGGTTGAAGGTGAGCGTCGTCTGTTTGAACAGCGGCGCGGGGACAGTGCCGCGCGGTGCGGACAGATCCAGCTTGTCAAAATCGTCTTCACTCAAAATTTCAAACGCTTCTTCGATCCACACCCAGCAGAGATACCCCTTTGCCACCGTCACCGATGCCAGCTTCAGCGGATCGTCCATCCCGCGGAAAAGGATCTTCTGTCCCGTCGGCAGAAATGTCATTTCAAGCGGCGAAACGCTTTTGCGCCACAAATGCGACACGCCGAGCATCGCGATCGCGCGCCCGAGCTGCGCAAATGTGCTTTCCCGGTGTGTCGTGAACACTTTGCGCACCACCAGCGTGTTTGCCGCGGCATATTGGGGCTTCATCATGTTGGCGATGATCCACAGCGCCGTCGTCGTGCTCTTCTTGCTCGCCTTGCCGCCCTTCACAACGCGATACCGCTTTTTGCATTTCCAAAAATCGTCATACCCGCCGCCGATGATGGCGGCGATGCTTTTAACCCTCTTCTCCATCGACATCGTCCTTTATGTACACCACGCCGCCGTCCGTCCTGTCCTCGCCGACGCCGAGGTATTTTCCGAGCAGCTCGAGGCACTTGCACGCCCCCTTGCTGTCGAAACCGTAAACGCCTGTTTCCACCATCCTGTGCTCGTCATAGCTCCACTCCTCGACCGGAACCGCCGCTTTGCAGCGCTGCAGCGTATCGAGCAGCTCCGTCATGACAAAATCGGCAGAAACGCACAGCCGCTGCCGCCGTTCCTCCTGCAGCTCCAGAATGCGGGTGCGGACTTCCTCCTCCTTCAGCAGAAGGCAAGCCCGCTTTGCCGCCGTCTTTTCGGGGTAGCCGGCGCGGATGGCGGCGCGTGTTCCGTTGTAGTCGATGATATATTCCTCGCAAAAATGCTCCTTCTTGCCGCCGAGCACCGCCCCTGCCTCCTTCTTCACGGTTTACATGCTGAGCGTTCGTGCAACCTCTGCCTGCTCCTCGGGCGTCATTTGTGCAAACGCCTGCCGATATTCCTCCGGCAGCTGCTGTGCAACAGCCATCGGATCTGCCTGCTGCATCGCCGTCTGTTCTGTCGCCTGCTTCGCGGCCTGTTGTTCCGCGATCGCCTGCTGCTGCGCAGCTCGCTCCTTATAGTCCCGCAAAAGCCCGTTGAGATCCGGCACCACGCCGCGCGGCATCCGTTCGAGATATTGCTGCACATCGATGATCTTCGCGGCAAACAGGTTATCAAGCGTCTGGATGCTCTGCGCCTCGCTCCAAATGCCCGATGCGCCGACATCTACCTTTGTGCTGATGAGCAGGTTGCGATACTGCGCCCCGTCGAACGGCAAATACCACTCGCCGTTCTTGTCCACGATCCGCAGCGACCGCTTTCCATAGAGCGAAATCCAAAATTCCGCCCAAATGCGCGCCACATCCTCGATGAAGGAGTAAAAGCGGTTCTGCACGATCTGCATCGGCATCGTCGCCGCCTCTCTGACCGCCACAATGGCGCTGGTGTTGTCCGGACGCATATTGCCGAGCGCCGCATCGTTCGCCCCGCTCTGCATCAGTGTGTTGGTAATGAGTCCGTTGATGAGGTTGTCGAACTGAGGCGAAAAGTTCGGCGGCGCAACATACTTGATCGTGTCGTCGAGACTGCCATATACCGAGACGATCTGTCCAGGGTCGTTCGTGATCTCCCCCGAAAGATTGTCCCTGTTTACCATCATGATCGGCATGCCCTCCGCCATGACCGCCCACACGCTCGCCGTCAGCGCGCGGTTTATGGCGATCTGATTGGGGATAAGATGCGTCACCTCGCTGTCACCATAGACGCATCCCCGCCGCGACTCCCAATTCATTTTTGCTATCGGGTACAGCCGCAGCAGCGTGTCCCACGGTCTTCTCACCGTCGCCTTGCCGCAAACCTCGACCGCCATGATTTTCCAGTCGCCGTTCTCGTCATACTCTTTGTATAATTTTGTTAGCACGATTGCCTTCTTCGTGCTCTCCGGCTCGTTGTCCACATTTTCGCCCGCATCATATTGGAAGCTGTCCTCCGCCTTGATGCTGTCGATCTCGTCCTGCGGACGGCGATTGCGCCGCATCCGCCTCTTGATGTCGTCCACCCGCTGACGGCGGGCAAGTAGGATATACGGCTGCCGCTGCACATCGTCAAGCCCCACATCCCCGAAATAGACATTCTCGATGTCCAACACCTCGCAGCGGATGTCCCCCTTGATGGGCGCTGTGTGCCCCTCGTCGGCATACAGTCCCGTCTGCAAGCTCTCGTCCCAATATGTATACAAGACGCCCGTGCCGGTGAGATAGGCATTTCTCAGCACTGCCGTCTTTTTATCATCGAATTTCATTCTTTCCGCCGAAACGCGGAAATAGTCGCCCATCGCCCCCATGATGAGGTTGATGCGCTCGCCGTCCGACAGCTCCTCTCCCGTGGTTTCCCCGTCCGAAAGGCGCTGTCGCTCGTCCGCAATGCGATCCTTTTCTCCTGCCGTCAGCGGGATTCCGTCGGCGCTGTAGTTGACCGTCACCGATGCTGCGCCCACTACCGCGATCTTATAGTCGCCGATCCGCTTGATAACATTGTGGCGCACAAGCGGGCGTTCATTGCCGCACTGCACGCCGTGCCACTGATCGCCGCAAAAAAACCGCTCGTTCATTTGCGCCTGCTTATACAGTCCCCGCTCGGTCATGCCCTCCTTGTAGGTCACGCCCTCCCGGTATTCTTTTTCGATGACCTTCGGATCAAACCATTTTTCCTCCATGCTCCCGCCCCCTTATTCTGCCGGTGTCTCCAGTGCGTCCTTGACCGTTTCCCGCACTGTTTCGATGCCGCGTCTTTTTTGATTGTAGGTCACTGCCATCAGCTGCTGCGCCGTGCCGTCACCCTCGCTCTGCGCAACAAGCATTCCAAGCCCGTATGGCAGCACGCCCGCGGCGGTCGATACACGACAAGGGAGATCATCACCGAGCGCCTCGATCTCCGTGATTTCCTTCCCCTCCATCGGCAGGATGTCGGCGAGCAGCAGGTTGATCATGTGAACCGCCCCGCGGTAGATCTCCCCCACCTGCGCCGTGTCCACCTCACCGGTGTGATCGGTATAGCCGAGCAGCGTCAATGTGCGCTGCAGTAATGTCTCCCCCGTCATGTCCTCAGTCCTCTTTCTTGTCCGTTTTGTCCGTTTTTTTGCCTTTGCCGCCGGTCTTCGGCTTCTCGGGCGTCTCCGCGACCTCGGCGGGCACTTTGACCTCGGTATAACCGAGCAGCAGCAGCTCATCGCGCCGTGCCGCGCTCTCGGTGAAACGATGCGCATTTCCGGTGTCATTTACCAAGTGAAACATGTCTTTTCTCCTCTCTCCAAATGCGGGGAAATCCCGACTGATGGTTCAGCGCGGCTGAACCGTCAGCCGGGATATTCCGCATGTGTGTTACGCCTCAATATAGGCATAGATCGTGTCCTTCATGTTCTTCTTCACGAAGACATCATAATAGACGCGATAGTCGATCTTGTAGGCGTCCGCGTTGAGGTTCTGCTTCGGCGTGAACATGCGCGGCACCTCGGTCTTCTTGACAAGCGACGCTGCCTTTTTGGGCATCAGAATGAATCCAATGCCTTTTGCGCTGCTCGTCGCCGTAAATCCGCCGGCCGTCTGATTACCACTCGTGCCGTCGTTGAAGGTATACGCGGACTTCATGCGCGCCGCCGCCACCGGCAGCAGCGCGATGCCGTTGATGCTCTGAACCTTCAGATCGACGCCGCCCTTCTTGAAGTCGGAAACGGTGATCTGCCGCGTGAACGCCGTCGATTTCTGCAGCGCCGCCCAAAAGGTCGGATTGCAGAAGCAGACAAGCTCCTCGTCGCCGAATCCCAGAGCCTCTCGCACGCCGAGCTCCGCCGCCTGGAACATCTTGTAGCAATCGGCATCGACCGTGCTGCTCGCGCCGACAGACACCGTGTGCGACTTGCCCGATGCGACCCCTGCAATCTTTGACAGCGTATACGCGTCAATTTCCGGCACGACCTGCGTGCGCACGAACTCGCCCATGATCTGACCGGCGAGATTGGACACGCCGCTCTCGTCGTTGTCCTGCGCGTCGATCTGGAAAGATCTGCCGCGATCCTGCGTGAGGGTATAGGTCGTGCGCGCGACTGTCACATCGCCGCCGACAAAGCCGGACGATCGGCTGTAGTCCGCAAGGCCCTGCAGGGCAAGATCCGGAATGGAAACCGTCTTCGCACCGACGAATTTCGCCGCGAGATCATTGTCGGCGAAAAAGCCGGTGACGGCCTTCTGCACCAGCGCCTTGTCCAGCGCATCCGCCATCTTTTCAGTAGCTGCAAATGAGTTTGCCATTTTTCATTTCTCCTTTTTCTTCATCAGTGCATGGCGGCACTGAGCCCGCGAAGGAAAGCGGTCTCCGTCGCGTCCGCAGGGTGTCCGTCCTCTGCGCCCGCCTGGCTGCCGGTTGATGCCGTCGCCGCCGTCGCTGCGCTCTGCGCCGCTGCACTGATCTTTTTGTTTTCTGCCCGCAGATGGCGCGCATAGGCGTCCATCAGTGGTATCTTCTTGTCGATCGCCAATTTGACGACCGCCTGCGGAATTTTCTTGAATTCCGTAACCTCGGGGTACTCCGCCCGCAGCTCCTCGAAGTCCGCCGCTAGCCGCTCCTGCAGCGCCGTCGTCTCGCTCTTCTCGGCGTCTAGATCGGCGTTCCTTGATGCATCATAAGCGGCGCTGAACTTCTGCTTTTCGAGCTCCAAGAGCCGCTTTGCGACATCCTCGTTGCCGCCCGCCTCTTCGAGCAGACGGTCATAGAGCGAGTGTTCATTGGCGGCCTTCAGTGTCTCCACGAACTCCGGCACACTCTTCCCCATGGTGACGGCAAGGCGTCTGAGATCCTCATATACAGGCTCATAGCACATGCCCTTCTGTGACCATGCGGACGCTTCGTCAAGCGTCAGTGCGCGGCTTTCGTGCTTGTACCGCACGGGTACGGTGATCGGCGTTGCCTCCTCTGCGGCCTCTGACGGCGGTGTGGTGCCCTCTCCGTCCTCGGTAGCAGGCTCGGTCAACTGGGTTTCTGCGGTCTCCCCCGTCGTTTCCGCGTCGACGGTCGAACCCGCAGTGTCGGTGACAGCGTCCGGCGTGGTGACCTCTACGCTCTCAATCGCAACATTTTCTTCCATTTTTCAAAACTCCTTTCGCGGCATGGTGGCCGCTGTGTGAGGATTTGACCTATAGCTTGTTTTCGTCGATCGGCGGCTGCTCACTGCCGTCGTATGCCCAAAAATTTTTTAATTGGGCGATAATCAGCTTTTGCTCCTTGCTGTCGATGGTCACCCGCTTCGGGCGCTCTCTCGCCGCCCTGCCGCGCCTTGTCCTGCCGCAAATGCGGTGAAATAACCGTTTCAGCATCTTTTTCTCCTTTCGCATAATTAAAGTAATCATCGCGGGGGTAGATAAAGGTACAGTTGCGCGCGTCACGCGCAGCGCCCTTTCCTTTTCTTCCCGTTTCTCCCCCGCTCGCCGTGTGATAAAAAATGCCCGCGTCCCACCCGCCGGTGTCTCCTATGCCGGCAACCAAAGCAAAAAGCCGACCGCCCGAAGCTCTCGCTCCGTCCGATCGGCTTTCGCCAATATCATACTATCACATGGTTTCGGGACAAACGGGACAAATTACTGTCGCGTCCGTATTTCATGCGCCCAAAAACGGTAAAACGCCTTTTTCACGCTTTCCTCTGTGTTTCCGCCGCCGATCCTGTGCGCGACGGCTGTCCACGAAAGTCCGTCGACAAAACGCAAAGTGAGAATCTGCCGCACAAGACTGTCCGGAACGCTGCCGATATACGCCGTCACCGCCGCTTCCTTTTCCGCAAGCGCCAGACGCCGCTGACAAAGGCTCTCCTGCACCTGCTCTAAGGCATCCCTGTACCGTTCTTCGCCCGTGCGCCCGTCGTCTCCCTTGACGCGCGCCGCAGCGGGAACGGACGCTGCATAGGTCATCCTGTGCACGATCTCCCGCTCCCTCTCGGCAAGTGCCGTGATCTCCCCCTGTATGTAGCGCAAGTCCTTCAAGTCCTGCAGCGTCACCATGTCACGCCTCATCCTCCTCCGGTATGCTGATCTCATTCATCGTCTGTCCCTTCCTCTCTGATCGCGATCTCCCCGCCGCAGGCGGCATAGCCCGCGAGGTCGACAAAGCTGTCCGCTTTGTCGGAAGCGCTGATCCGCGCCACCTTGAGCAGCGCCATCATCATGGCGACATCCTTCGGCGTCACAAGGAGCGTCCCACGAAAGCCATTGTCCGGCACGCGCGCATTCAGATACGCCGTCCACAGCCTGGCGATCGTGTCAAAATTCCGCTCCGGCGTGCCATACTCCTCCTCCCGCTCGCCGCAGACGCAGCGCCTCGCTGCCTCCAAAATCTCCGATCTGTTCATGTTTGACCGTCTCCTTTCATTGTCTCACGCAGAAATCTGCCAAAATCACTTTCGTCCCTGCCGCTCGTCACCCGCTGTCGCAGATCGGCGGTAGCCCTTTTGGCACCGTCGACCATTTCATCGTATCCCTCAATTTCGCCCTTGAGCCACGCCAGCTGGTGGTCATACGCCTCGTTGTAGATGAGAAAATCCTGCCCGTCCGATGTCGTGTAGATGATGTCGTACTGCGGCAGCGTCAGATCCAACAGATGGTACGGATTGCGATACCACTGACTGTGGATGAGCAGCCCCGCCGCCGTCTCCGGTGATAATTTTCGCAGCCATTCTATTCCGGTCATTTCACCACTCCTCTGCGATCTGTGCAAACAGCCTTTTTACGCATCCGATAAGCCAGCTGCTCTTGTTGGCATCGCCGTCCTTTTCCACCTTCTCTGCCAACTCGCGCAGCTGCGACAGCTCGCTCTGGATGTTTTCGAAAATAACGGAAAACCGCGCAATGCTCTCATTGCCCGCATTTTGCGACGCTGCGATCGCACGATCCCGCTCCTCAGTCAATAGCGACATCTGCTCGGCATACGCCGAGGAAAGCTCCTCCCGCTGCGCCGACAGCGCCGCAGACTTGTCGGCTGCCGCCTTGCTCTCGGCTGCGGCCAGTGCCTTCTTCGCGTCGGCGGCTTCCTTTTTGATGGCGTCTGTCTCTTTGGCAAGCTTCTTTTCAAACTGCTTTTTGAGTTTGTCACGCAATTCCTTTTCCGATGCCTTTGCGTCCCCGCTCGCGGACTGTGCTTTGGAAAGCTGATCCTTGAGATCCTCCGCCACACGTTTGGCATTTTGCAGCTCTTCGCGTGCGGCAGCGGCAAGCGCCTCAGCCTCCTGCCGCGCCTTGATTTCCTTCTGAATGTCCCGCACACTGACCGTATCCATGTCATGCGTTTCGACATACCGCCTTCGTTCGGCAGGCTCAAGACCGAGCAAGGCTACCGCCTGTGACGGAGTCAGGTCACCGAAGATCTCCATGCGGTTCTCCTCGAAGAACCCGATCTGCTCCTGTTCGCCGTATTCCTGATAGAGGCGCATAATATTGTTTGCCGTCGACTGACTGTAGGCGACATTTCGCTCCAGCCATGTCCCCCACTCGCCGAACGGCACCGCCGCCTTCGCCTCAACCAACAGCCTCCCGATCTCGACGGTCGCGGAAAGGCACACCCGCGCCGTCTGCTTCTTGATGATGTTGATCTCTGCAGCGATCTCGGCGCCGCTGCGTGCTACTGTCATTTCGTCCATTTTTTACGCTCCTTCCATAAGATCGGCAAGCAGAACATCCGCCAAAAGCCGCCCGTTCTCTGCCGCACCGTGTACAACCACCTTGTCGCGCTTCAGCTGCGCGATCTCCGCCCTGCGCTTTTCTGCCGACACGGCCGCAAGCGCGCGTTCCCGCTCGCCGATCGTGCGTTTCACAAACGCCTGCCACTTTTTCAGAAACGGCATCGCCGCGTCGAGATCCTTCTCCTGTCGATTGAATTTCGTCCGCTTCTGCCGTATCACACCGCTCGGCTCGACCTCCAGCGTATACCAGGCGACATCCGGTGCAGACGCTTTCCGCAAAAACAGGATATAACTTTCGTCCCGCGCCATGCGTTCGAAATAGCGGTCATTGGTGACGCAGTGCTGCAGCAAACGCCCCTCAAGCAGCACATCCATGATGCGCCGCGGTGGAACGATCACAAACTCCTCATCGGAAAAGGCATACTTTTGCAGAGATTGCACGACCTTGTCCAACTGCGGAAATTTCTTGCGGTATTCCGCTTCCTGCTCTTGGGCAGAGACCTCGTTGACCTTTGCCACGAGGCGGTCATGCTGCAGGCGCAGATCGCGCGGACGGTGCAGGATGGCATCACTGACATCCAGCTTCAATCCTTTCGCCATGTGCAATGTGTCTGCCCACAGGCTGATGATTTCATCCACCTTGAGTCCCGTTTCCTTTTGCTGCCGCTGGAGATAGTTGCAGATTTGCTCCGGCGACATGAAGGGAAGTATAAACGCGAAATCGTACGGCACTTTCTTTTGTGCTTCGAAAAAGCGGATCGCACGCTCCGGCACCTTTTGTCCGCTCTTCTCTTCGTGCTGTAGCCACGATAGATAGATCCTTCCGCCGTCAGCCTGCCGCAGACGGTGTGCGCGCTGCATGTTGATGCCGAGCGCTCCGGTGAGCCCGTCCCCGGCGTCCATGTGAATGCCGCCACACCAGCTGCTCGTCTCCTCGCAAAGCCGCTTGTATCCGCCCTTTGCCAGGTACTCAAATACGCCGTTCACGCTGTATCCGTACATAATGCTGTTATAGTGTGCGCGCCACCCCTTTTCCGCCATTTCCGCGATGCCGAGATGCGCATACGGCGTTCCCGCCAAAGCCTCCCGCACCCCGTCAGGGTAGCAAAAGCCGCACATCGGATTCTGATTGAACGGGTTTCTGTCGTACCACTCCTGCTCAAACTCGTCGGCATCGCAGATCTGCCCGTGGTATATTCTTTGAAATCCGTCCTTGCCGAGGAACAGCCGACAGCGCTCATACACGAATATGTCCTGACTGTTTCCGTGCCAGTGGGATACGAGCTTCACATGCCGCGCGACGCAGCGCTCACCGCTGATCCGCTGCAGGATCATGGCATAGTCATGCCGCAGGCGGCTGCAGCGCAGCTTGTCCATCCGAACATCCATGCCTGTGCGGCAGCAGCGGTACATCTTTCCGTGCTTCGCGTTCTGCTTTTTATGTACGCCGCCGCACGCGGTGCAGGCATACATGTCCTTGCCCGCCCCCTCTGCGGGATACCAAAACTGCGCTCCGCCGAACACGACCTTTTTTGCCCAATCCTCGAGTCCGTCCGGCAGCGGTGGCACATCCGCCATGATGACCTCGTTGATCTTTTTGTATTTTCTCTCGATCGCCGCATGTCGCTTATCGGCAACAAACCGCGCTTCGGCGTAGTCGATCGCGACCTCTATTCTCCCACCGTTCGCCAGGTCGTTTGTGGCGAGAAAATCCTTGCAGACCTTTTCAGATTCTGCGCTGTCGCACTTCGCACCCGCCCAACCGAAATTCCAATGGCAATTTTTCCGCTCAAAGCAAAGATCCGTCAGCTTTCGCTGCTGCCACACGCCGCCGATCAGCGCCATATACTCGCCGTTCGACTTCATACAATATCGCCCGCGGTATTCCGTCGCATCCGCCCAAACATCGAGCACCAGCGTGTCCCCGTCCACCTGCGGACACATGACGATCTTTTTCTTTTTTGTTTTCAAGAGCGGCAGCGCCGCCAGCGCCTTTTTACGCATCGACGGTCACCTCTTCCTTCAGCGTGTAACAGACGCTCGGATAATAGAATTTGTCGTCTATCTCAATGACGCCGACCGCTATTTCTCCCTCGCATTCTCTGATGAAAGCGAGCACATCGCCGAGCGCCCCCGACGCTTTGGGGTCGACGCCGCGCACGATGTGAATGCTGCCGTGTGAAAACCCCTGCGGGTACTTCTCCGGGTTCTTCAGAATATAGGCAACGGCGTGCGTAACAAACTCAAATTTGGACAGCTGCCGCAAAAGCGTCAGCTCGGTGCAGCTCAGCTTTTCATCGTTGCCGTCCTCGTCAATGTCCCCGCTCGCGTTGCAGAGCCAAAACTCGCTCTTGTCTTCGTTGGGGTAGTAGCTCAGGCAGCACAGCGGATCTGTCGCCGCATGCCAACCGTTTTGGGCGCAATTTGCCGCCTTCTCGACATTCAACCCGCGCTGCAGCTGCACGCCGCGGCAGCGCCTATCCTTTTCTGTCATTTTATAGCACAGCATCTGCCCGCCCCCCTCACATGTCAAACAGACTGACTACCTTGCGGCGCGGCTCTGCCTTCACCGGTGCGGGTGCTTGTCCGAGCGAAAATCCATAATAGGCAGCGATGATCTCCTCCGCCTCATCCGTCGTGACGCAAACGCAGACCTGCCCCCGGTCCTTCTCATACCGCTTGCGCGCCGCATCCTCGATTGCCTTGAACGCCCCTGCAAGCGTCTTGTCCTCGGCAAGGATCGCCCCGCATACGCTGATGTTCTCCTGTGCCCTCGCGCGCAGAAGCCCCGCCATCTGTGTCAGCCGCAGATCCTTCCCGCTCTCCTTTTCCAGCTTATCGCACACTTCCGTGTACAGCTCTCCCATTTTGCTCATCCTTCATTCATCCTTCCCGTTTTTTCTTCATTTTCTGCACCCGCAGCATGGCGACATACTTCCCGTAGCTCATGCCCGCCTCCAGTGCCTCGTGCGCAAGACGGGTGATCTCCCGGTTTGCGCTCCCCCGATCATGCCATCTTATGCGGCACACCTCCGAACAGTATTTACCGCTGCCTGAACTGCACTCAAATAGCTTGCCGCAATAGACACACCGTTTGATGACCTTCATTCTTTTCCACCACCTTTCAGCCCGCTCGCGCGAGCGAAACATAGATCGTCTCCTGTATCGGCAGCCCCGTATATTCACTGATGCCCGAAAAGCTCGCGTCGCGGTCGATATAGTAGCCCTTCCTCTGCGGCGGCTCGTCCCGCCACTCGGCGGCGGAAATGATCTCCACCTTCGGCTGCGGCCGCACAATGTTCTTCGTGCAGGAATACCGCCGACAATACTTTCCGCGCAGCTTCCTGCTCTTGTCCGTCTCTTTGACCAGATACTCCGCCAGCTCGCCGTATTGCCCGCTGTCGTCCAGCGGCGACCACGGGAACCGTAAGTGCAGCGGCTCGCCGTTCAGTCTTTCCAAAGCCGTGTAGTATTTGGCCGATAAGAGTTGTTTCCACAACACTTTCACCGGCTGCATATCCGGCAAATTTGGCAAAACCAAATGGTGATGAATGCGCTTGTGCGTCCATTCCGTGACGGCAACCGCTTTCAATTCTACCCCCTGCTCGGCATATACGGCCTTGAGCAACCGCAAGAACCGCCGTCTGTCCTCCCGCGCCTCTTCCTCGTTCGGCGGCACTACCTGCGGATAAGTAAAGATCGCATGCCAGTCGCCGGGCTTGAAGTTTTCGTTCAGGATCCGGCGCAGGTTGGCGATCGCATTGTCGCGGTTTACCTTCTCCGCCGCCTTTGATGTGTCCAAGAGATTTTCGCCTCTTGCAAGCTTCTTTCCGAAGCGGGCGGAATAGGTCTTTTTGACCTCGACCGTCCGCCCCGCCTTCCATGTCTTTTTGATGTACATTTTTTCGTCCCTTCTCGTCCTGTAACTAATATCCTTAGCAAGGGCGGAAAGCGGGGCGAAAACCCCGCTTTTTCTTGACTTTTTCTTGCTTTTAATGTACAATGAATGTGCGGTGTTCCTGCACCGCTGTGTGCCGCTCCCCTGCGGCGCATCCTTCATTCTTTTTTGCCCGCCGCTCTCCCGCGGCGGGCGCTTTATTTTTCCGGCGGCACAAAGCTCCAGATTTTCAGAATCCAATTCACATGCGCGGGCGGCCTTTCGCTCCGCGCATACTTTTTGAGCATCTCCCGGTCGAATTCCCGCCGCATGCCGTCCCCCATCGGCTCGTCATGCCGCATGCCGCGCGCCGCCTTGAAGTCCTCCATCTCCCGGCGGATCGTCGGATGCTGCAGATTTGTCAAAAACCGCTGCTCCGGTCTTGCCCACAGGCTGCCGTTCTCCATCCCTTCACTCCCTTTCCGTCGCGTCGACCAGCGTCAGCCCGCCGCAGAACAGGACAAGCCCCGCGCCGCCGCGCCAAATAAGCTCGGAAACGGAGATCAGATCCGCGTCCGCCGCCCCGACCGCGCCGAGGAGAAAAAGGAAACCCAAAAGCGCGATCCCCCGTCCGACGGCGGGCATCCACCGCCGCGCGCTCATGCCTCCGCCTCCGCGATCGCCCGCTCGCTTCCGAAAAGGACATCCGGTTCTTTGCATTCTGCTGCATCCCGCTTCACGGTGCAGCCCGCGCAGCCGAGCACGACATATCCGTCGCGGAGAAATCGCGCATCATCCAGTATGTACAGCACTCTCAAAAGGATGGAGTCACCTGTGTATTTCTTGCCGTCGGCGGAAAGCTCGTTCAAGGCGAGGTAGTCGCCGACCCTGAAATCCCGATCGTTTTTCCGCACTTCGAACAGTTTGTGCCCCGCCTTGACGGCTTTGAAACACTTTGTTTCTGTTTTCAGTTGATGTACCATGTTTTGGCATCCCCTTTCACTTCTCCGCCTCCGCGATTGCAATCGCCCTTGCGTAGTCTTCCTCGCTTTGAATGTCCCGGCAGTCGATCTCCGCCGCGTCCTTCTTTATGAGCTGCTTGTATAGCTGGACGCTGACCTTCGCATGCAGCTCCTCCGGTGACATCTGATGCTCCTCCGCATGCGTGCAAAGCACCGCTGCCAGCGTGTCCACCAACACACAGATCACATCACGGCTGCTTCCGAGAACAGTCGCCTTTCCGTCCTTGACCTTGATGTATACATTCTCATATGCCATTTTCCAACATCCCACTTTCTTCTTATGTAAGGCTTGTCCATCCTTCATTTTGACGACCGCGGGGCAGACATCACCCTCGCAGTCGCCGCATATTCACTCTCCGTATCGCTTGATCCAACGGATCTCTTCGCCGAGGTTCTCGAGCGCATACGGGTTTTTCCATTCCTCCGCCGCTGCCGCGTCCGCCCTCTCCTGCGTCCCGTATATCCGCTGCAGCGGCCCGCGCGTGACATCGGCAACCCGCTTCAAGATCGCATTGACCTCCTCCGGCGTCTTGTTGCGGCAATAGTCGTCGCAGATCATCACGCGCGTGTTGCCGATATAGAACTCCTCGACCACATGCCCCTCTTGTATGTGATCCATAAGCCTGCCCCCTTTCGCTTTTCTCCTTCACTCTATGCTTTTCCGCCCTTGTCCTATGCGCTCACGCAGACCGTTGGTTCCTTTCCCACTCGTCTACGATTTTGCGCGCCGCCGCAATGACTTCATCGCCGTACTCCGTCTGCCAGCCGCCGAGGTAGCGCGTGAATGTGTTGAGACGCAGCGTCGGATACCCGCGCCGGTTCATTTCGTTCACCACATCCGTCAGCGTGCGCCCCATCGCATACACCCGCGACTTGAACTCACTGCGCAGCGGCGTGCTCTTCGAACACCACTTCATGTTGCCTTCACTTCCTTTCTTTTTTGTCTGTTTTACTGTCCCCGCGCCGCCCGCCGTCACCATCCGACGGGCGGCGCGGGTTTTATGAGCCGATGTCAAGTGAATCCACCATACATTCGCGCACCGTTAAACCACCGGCGCTGCTTGATCGGCTCGCGGGCAAATCATGCCTGCGCTTCCCGGCGTGTTCAGCCACCGTCCGCGCAACCATCCCCCGCTATCCGTTTTGATCGTGTTTCCTTTTCTCCCTTCCCGTGCTATAATGCAAAAGGAAAGGAGGTGAACATATGCCGAAAACCGAACCCTTCCGCATTTATATCCGTGATGCCGTGACAGACGAGGATTTTGAAACGGTCTCGTCCATGCCCGACGGTGTGCAAACCAGCGTGCTCTGTCCAAAATGCCATCAACTGCACTACTTAGATAAAGAACACGCCTTTGATCCCATCACATGTAAAAAATGCGGCCTCACTTTTCAGTGCGAGATTCTGAAGGATTGACCTCTTTCGAGAATTTCTCCCATCCCGCCGATGCATACGCGTCGGCGGTTTCTTCGTCCATCCGCACGGCGGTTTCAATCGGATCAGCCCACAGCTCCAAAAGGTTTTTCTCTCTGTTGAACCGTGCATGACCTTTCAGGACATACGGCATATGCTCACTCTCTTTCTGTTGATTTTTAGTCAACTCTGCGTGCGGGGACGCCCGCCCGCGCCCCCGCACGCCCGTACACAGATTATGCCAAAAAATGTTGACAGCTCTCACGCGCGGCTTTATAATAGCTTTGAGACTGATATTACACACCGCAACAAGGGATTTTTCTGCCCTTCATAGGCTAACCTGTGGCTATATAATATCACCGCATTAGGTGATATGTCAATATGATATTTGCCTTTTTGGGCAAATATGTGATTTTGAACAAAGAAAGGTGGTGTTTTTGTGTACAATACACAAGATATTGCTATACGCATTAAGCAACTGGCAAAAAGCAAGGGGATACCCCTAAAGGATATGCTTTCCGACCTACAAATGGGTATAAACGTCATTGCCCATTTGTCTAAAGGACAGCAAATATCCTATTTGGCGTTTTGCAAATTTGCCGACTACCTGGACTGTTCGGTGGACTATCTGCTCGGCAGGACGGACAATCCGAACGCGCACAAAAAAGAACGGCCCGTTCTCTCAATTGAGAACGAGCCGCGCTACAGAGTGCGTTTTGCCGGGCGTGACGGCAGTGTGGGCGAGAAATTCCTCACCAAAGAGGAAATCGAGCAGCTGCAGTCTCTCCCCGATGCCGACGATCTCTAAATTTTGTGGGCTTGTATGTAGCCTCGGAACTGTTCAAACACCTGCCGCTCCAACGGCGAAGTGAGAAACTTTCCCCGCTCATACAATAGTTGCATCCGCTGCCAGCGAAACGATGCCGCGGCATCGGAAATGTCGCAAAGCCGCGCGATGTCCTGCGCCGAACGCACACCGCAGCCCCACAAAACGCACGCCGGCGCCAAAATGCGGGACGCAATAACATTGGCGCGCGCCTCGATTGGATTGTCCTGTGGCGACGGCTCACGGTTGACGAGCTTGTACCGCCCGACATCACCGGCGAGAATGTGCCCGAGCTCGTGCGCAACGGTAAACCGCCTGCGCGGTGTCGGATCGTCCCGCCGCACGAGGATGACAAAACCGTCCCCGGTCTGCAACACCGTGCCGCCGCACCCGTCCTCCAGCTGAGCCCCGTCGGCATAGCGCACGGAAATTCCCATCTGCCGGCAAAGTCGACTCATCGACACCGGCAGTGCGCAGACCCGCTCGTGGATGAGTATTTTCCACGCCGCGTCCCGCGCAAATTGATAGTCTTTGTAGTTCATCAAACCACCTCCGTCCCCATCATACAGGTACGGTGATGATTATGATACAGGAAATCTTTTCCGGATTTTGAGGAGGAAACAAAAATGAAAAAAGCATTGGATATAATCACTCTCATTGCCGGAATCGTCGGGCTGGTTGCTTTCGCTTTCTGCGCACCGATAACCTATATATGCGCCGGCATCATTCTGCTGAATATCCTTGTAGGACTGAGCACACCCGGAGGCGCCGCCTTTTTCGTGTTTGCAGTATTTTTTGCGGTGCTCGGCTTGATAGCAGCGCTGGTAACATCCGGCAATGTAATTGCAGAAATATGCCTTGCCCTCTGTATGATGATTGTCATTCTCCAAGCCATCGGCTTATTTCAGTATATTTTCAAGAGATAAAAAGGAGATGACATATATATGCCCCGCAAAGATGCTTTCATGACACTGGCGGCATCATCCTCCTGCAAGACCCGCTTCCTGCGGTTTTATTTTTCTGTTTGGCTGCCTGTCCGCATTGCGCTGTATTCTTCTGCCGTAATGGTTGCCCTGCCTTTTGGCATTTACGCATTGGCGCAATCGCCGGTGCATGCGACCTATTTTGAAGTGTCCGCATTTCTCGGCGCCGCTGCGTCTTTGGTGGCGCTTATATGCTGCTTGGTTGTCCTCTTGACCGCACGAAAGATGTGTCGCTGCTCTTATGGCTTGACGGCTGTGCATCTGTATGTTGACCCGATTTTATTGGCTTTGTCGTGCTTCTCCCTTGCCGGAGCATTTGATGAAGCCGGTGCGGACGTGGCAATCATGAATGTTTTTTGTGGCTTTACAGCGACAGCAATAGTGCTTCTCCTTGCAGCAGCCATCCCCATGAATGTATATTTTTATAAGAGACGCCGCCTGTTCGGCCCTCTCATCAGTACGGATGTGCTCAAATTAACGCCCCCTTGTGCCCTGTGTGGAGACACCACTCCTGGCAATCTTCGTCAAAAGGTGCGCGTTTTCGATGGAAAACCGCAGGTCACGCTTTGCGAAAGCTGTATAAAACGATGTGCCGCTGCAACGGGAGCGGAGCAATTTCAGATTTTGAAAAAGCTCTACAACATCTGAAAAGGGGACAACCGTATGAATACCATTGCCATATCCGTAAATGTCCGCAAAACCGTGATGCAGGTTTTCAAGAGCAGCATAAGCGTATACTGCGACAACTATATGTTGAATTGCAGGAAGCTGCGCCCGCTCTCCGATGATTTTTCGAAAGCCGTCGCCGACGCACAGCTCCTGCTGCGTCAAACCGTAATGAACAAATTGTGCACGCCCGACGAGATGGATGCCATCACGCTGGTCGAAGTAAAAAAGCACCTTTCCGACCCCACTGCCTGCGGATATCCGAAGCCCACGGATACCGCACGCGGCATTTCCGCCGGAGCGCTGTATGCCGTTATATATTTCTCCATCACCGGACTACGCGCCGATGCAAACACATGTCTCTCCATCGACCGCGAAGAAATCAACCTGTGTGACAAAGCCGTTCAAAATGCGGAATATTCCATGAACACAAGGAATGATACATACGCGTCGAAAAGCGAGACAAAAAGCGAAGTAACCGCTGCAGTTATTCTCTTGGCCATTATATTTGCGGTGGCTGGCATCCTTTTCATGGTCGCACAGTTTTCATCCTGATAAAAGAGGTGATCGCATGCCCTATTGTCTCTATGTCCGCAAATCGCGCGCTGACGCCGAGGCAGAAGCGCGCGGCGAGGGGGAAACCCTTGCCCGCCACATTCATGCATTGCTGGATCTTGCAAAGCGGCGGCACTTCGATGTCACGCAAATTTATAAGGAGATCGTTTCCGGCGAAACCATCGCCGCGCGCCCCGTCATGCAGCAGCTGCTTGCCGATGTGGAGCAGGGTATGTGGGACGGCGTGCTGGTGATGGAGGTCGAACGACTTGCCCGCGGCGACACCGTGGATCAAGGCATCGTGGCGCAGACCTTCAAATTCTCCGACACCAAGATCATCACTCCCATGAAGGACTATAACCCTAACAACGAGTTTGACGAGGAGTATTTTGAGTTCGGTCTGTTCATGTCCCGACGGGAGTATAAAACGATCAACCGCCGCTTGCAGCGCGGACGCATGGCATCTGTGCAGGAAGGGAAATATGTCTGCAGTCAGTCCCCCTACGGATACGATCGGCAAAAGCTGGAGAATGATAAGGGATATACACTGACACCGAAACCTGAAGAGGCGGACACCGTCCGCATGATATTTGACTGGTACACTAAGGGCGAACCGCAGGAGGACGGCTCTTTTCGCCGCCTCGGCGTGTCGCTCATTGCGCGCCGCCTGAACGAGCTGCATATTCCGCCGCGCAAAAGCGAGCACTGGGTGCCGGCGACCGTGCGGGATATGCTGACAAATCCCGTATATGTCGGTATGATCCGCTGGAATTGGCGCAAAGGCGAGAAACGGATGCAGAACGGCAAGGTCACCGCATCCCGCCCCCGTTCATCGCCCGAGGATTGTATCCTCGTCAAAGGATTGCATCCCCCGCTCGTAGACCGGGAGACCTTCGACACGGCGCAGCAGTTCATGAGTCAGAACCCGCCGCACCCGATACCGGAGCACAGCAAGGTGATGAACCCGCTGTCCGGTCTCGTCGTCTGCGCCAAGTGCGGGAAACGCATGGTGCGCCGCCCGTACAATAATCGCACCAAAGAGGATACCCTGATCTGCCCCTATACCCACTGCGATAATGTCGGCTCTTTTCTTTCCGCCGTCGAGCGCCGCATTTTGGCGTCTCTGAATGAATGGATTGAGGAATATCGCGTCGGCTTTGAAAGCTCTGAGGAAGAAACAAAGTCAAAAGCCGCCCTTGACGCCAAAGAAAAGAACCTGCGGCGGCTCACGACGGAATATGCCACACTGAACAAACAGCTCGACACCGCACACGACCTCTTGGAGCAAGGCGTGTATACCACCGAGCAATTCCTTGACCGCTCGCGCAAGCTGTCCGACCGCATCAAGCAGAACGATACCGAGCGCGTCGCGCTCGACAAAGACATCGCACTGGATAGGCAGCGTGAAACGGCGCGCCGCGAGATCATCCCGAAGGTGGAGCACCTGCTACTGGTGTATCACACCCTCGACAGCCCCAAAGCAAAAAACGAAATGCTAAAAGAGGTCATCGAGAGAGTCACCTACCTCAAAACTCAAAGCGGCCGCTGGCACGGCTCGCCCGACGATTTCGAAATTGCCCTGTTCCCCCGCATCCCAAAGTAAAACGGCGGAAGTCCCCTCCCGCCGTTTTCTCATGTCTAGCCTATAGGGCATAAAGAACTTGCTCACCTCGAAATGATCTGTGCCATGGTGCACCAGTTGACGCGCAACCTGTCGGACGACACGATCATGGCAAGCGGCTTTGCGCCCTATTTTGTTGACCACACCACCGGCGTCTACCCCATCGCCGCCGCGGGCATTCCGTGGCGCGCCGAATATATCGGTGTGAAGGGAGATCCCATTACAGACCTGCACGAGGACATGGCGGCGGAGCAAAAGGCGCGCTCGACCTATGACAACCTCATCCGTCTCATCGACGACCCCGATGTTCTCGATCCGCTGCGCTTTTTGCGGCAAAGAGAGCTCAATCACTATCAGCGGTTCGGCGAGGCTCTCGAGATTACAACAGACCGCCTCAACCGCAAAAACTACTATGCCTGCAACCCCGCATTTGACAAAAACTGCGGTAAATAAGTGCAAAAAACTGCCGATCCGATTTCCTCGGATCGGCAGTTTTTTCTGCAATGAAAGCATGAGAGGCATTGATGCGGACAACGCAGCAAGACCATGCGCCCTGTCCTGTCCGCGTTCCTCCGCTTGCACCTTTCGGCCCTTATCCGCCCTTTCCTTCACCGCGACCCTGCCGTCCGCATCATCGGCAAAGGCGTGCTGCGTATTGTCCCGTGTATCATTTTCGGAATTCTGCATATACTGACTATGGATATCACCCGTATTTTGTGATACAGTGGTGTCAGACGAGGTATCATTGCTATAATCGCTGGGGATGTCTTCCAGTCTTTCACTGGCTTTGATACCTCTTCTTTTTATGCGCCCACAGTATATAAGCCCCGTCGCATACCATAGTATACGACGGGGCTTGTGCGCTCTTATCGGTCATCATTTGCGGGGTCGGACAAGCTGTAGTTCGCTCTGAAAATCGGCGCTAAGGAGTCTGTTTCCGCCATGGATATGTAATCGTCCTCCGAGACGATGATGTGATCCACCAAATGGATGTCCGCCACCGCCAGCGCTTTGGCAAAGAGCTGCGTTGTGCGGATGTCGGCGCTGGAGGGATAGGCGTGTCCGTTCGGATGGTTATGCGCGATCGCCACCTGCGTGGCGTTGTCCTGCAACGCCTGCCGCAGCGCCAGACGGATGTTGATGTCTGCCGAGTTGACGCTGCCCTTGGCAATGCGCGTGCAGTTGAGCAGCTTGCGGCGGTTATCCATCGACACGAGCAGCACACATTCGTCCCGCTCGCCCGCAAGGCGGTATTTCACCAGCTCGCCGATCTTGCTGCTGTCGGACATGATCTTGCCGATGTCGCACCGATCCATCCAATACCGCTTGGCAAGCTGTCCGGAGAAACAGATCAGCGTTGCCGCGTTGTCGGTGATGCCGGGGATCTTGCGCAGGTCGGCAAAGGATGCCTCCATCGCCTTGTAGATGCTGCCGAACTCATCGAGAACAGCGTGTGCCAATTCGTTGGTATCCTTCATGGGGATGCCGAAAAACAGCAGCATCTCCATGACCTGGTGCGGGTCGAACTTTTCCAGACCTTCGTTCAAAAAGCGCTCTTTCACCCTCTGTCGGTGTCCCGCATGCACGCCGCCCGGGCGTTTTGTCCTTTTCTCTCTCGTTTCGTCCTCGGCGGCAGGTTCAGTCGCTTTTGTTTCTGCCTCTACCGTTTCTTTCTCTTTTTCTGCCATGACACTCTCTCCTTTGACACATATTGAAAAAACGACATCTTTATGCTATACTGCCAATATGAAAGCAGGTGTACTATGAAAACAGTGGTCGTCAATGCCAACGATGCCGGTCAGCGTCTCGACAAGCTGCTGACAAAGACCTTCCGCAATCTCCCCCCATCCCTCATGTATAAAGGTATCCGCACCAAAAACATCAAATTGAACGGTAAGCGCTGCGAGATTTCTACCCGCGTTTGCGCCGGTGATGTTATCTCCGTCTACCTCAAAGACGATGTTTTGGACGAGACGCCCGCCGCGCCGGATTTCATGACGGCGGGACGGGAGCTTTCCGTTGTCTATGAGGATGACAACCTTCTGCTCCTCAACAAACCCGCAGGACTTTTGGTGCATCCGGATGAAAACGAATATCGGGATACCCTCATTTTCCGCGTGCAGCGGTATCTGTTTGAAAAAGGCGAATATGTGCCGGAGGACGAAAACAGTTTTGCGCCCGCCCTCGTCAACCGCATTGATCGCAACACGAGCGGCATCGTCATCGCCGCCAAGAACGCCGCCGCCCTGCGTATTCTGAACGAAAAGCTCAAGCGGCGGGAGATCCACAAATATTATCTCTGTATCGTGCACGGCACTTTCGCAGAGAAAAGTGCCCTGCTCGAGGGATACCTTGAGAAAAACGAGCAGCAAAACCGCGTCTATATTTCCGACAGGGGCGGCATGGGCGCGCGCAAGATCGCAACGCACTATACCGTTCTCAAAGAAAACGCGCGCTATTCCCTTTTGGAGATCGAACTGCTCACCGGCAGAACGCACCAGATCCGCGCCCATCTCGCCTCTGTCGGGCATCCGCTGCTCGGCGACGGGAAATACGGCACCAACGCCCTCAACAAAGGCACAGGCTTCACCAGGCAGGCACTCTGCTCCTACCGGTTGCAATTTGACTTTTCCACCCCCGCCGGAGCACTCGACTATTTGAACGGTCAAACCTTTTCACTGGAGCATGTTGACTTTGCCGAGGATTTTGTTGCAGGAAAAATTCAGTAATCAATTGGCACTCCCCGCAAACTGGCTTTTATACAAATGCGTATAGAAGCCGTTTTTTTCGAGCAGCTCCCGATGAGTCCCGCTCTCAATGATGTTGCCGTCCTTCATGACAAGGATCTTGTCCGCGCTGACGATGGTGGAAAGACGGTGCGCCACAACAAAGCTGGTCTTGCCGACCATCAGCTTTTCAAACGCCTCCTGTATTTTTACCTCCGTACGGGTATCGATGGAGGAGGTCGCCTCATCCAGTATCAGAACCGTCGGCTCGCACAGCATAATGCGCGCGATGGATAAAAGCTGTTTTTGCCCTTGCGACAGCATTTCATTGTCGCTTTGCAGCACGGTGTCATAGCCTTGCGGCAGTTGACGGATGAACCCGTCCGCAAACGCCGCCTTTGCCGCCGCCGTCACCTGCTCCATGGTGGCGTCCGGTCTGCCGAGAGCGATGTTTTCCCGCACCGTGCCGGTCATGAGCCAGGTGTCCTGCAGCACCATGCCGATGCTGTGACGCAGCGCCGTGCGCTGCATGGCACGGATGTCTGTGCCGTCCATGCGAATGACGCCGCCGCCCACATCATAAAACCGCATCAGAAGATTGATGAGCGTCGTTTTGCCGCAGCCGGTCGGACCGACGATGGCAATGCGCTGTCCCGTCTGCACCTCAAGCGAAAAATGCTCGATGAGCGGACGCTCCGATGTATACGAAAACTGCACATCTTCAATGGAGACCGTCCCCGTTTGCAGCGGCAGCGTCCGCACTTCGGCGGGCGTTTTTTCCGTCTCCTGCTCCAAAAGTTCGAACACACGCGCCGCGCACGCGATGGCGTTTTGCAGCTCGGTGATAACGCCGGTCACCTCATTGAAGGGCTTGGCATACTGGTTGGCATAGCTCAAAAGGCTTGAAAACGCACCGACCGTCAGCCCGCCGTCGATGACGGCAAACGCGCCGATGAGTCCCACCGCCGCATAGCTGAGAGCGTTGATAAACCGCGTGCTGGGGTTGGTGAGTGAGGAAAAGAAGATGGCTTTCAGCGAGCAGGCGCGCAGCTTTTCGTTCAGCGCGTCAAACTGCTCCTGCGATTTTTCCTCCTGTCCCATCGCCTGCAGCAGCTTCAGGTTGCCCACGCGCTCCTCGATGAGTGCCGTCTGATCGCCGCGCACCGCCGACTGTTCACGGAACATGTGGAAGGTCTTACCGGAGATATATTTCGACAAAAACAGCGACAGCGGTGTCACCAGGATGACCACGAGGGTGATGAGCGGATGCAGGGACACCATCAGTCCGATCGTGCCCAGTATCGTCATCACGCCGGTGAAAAGCTGTGAAAAGCCCATCAAAAGCCCGTCCGCAAACTGTTCCGCGTCGGTGATGATGCGGCTGACGATCTCACCGGCGGGATGGGCATCCAGATATTTCAGCGGCAGATGCTGCAATCTTTCGAAAGCGGCGTTGCGCATGTCCTGCACCACATGATAGGTGATGCGGTTGTGTATCACCTGCACGAGCCACTGCGACAGCGCCGCCGCGCCGATGAGCACCAAAATCTGCAGCACGATGCGCGCAATGCCTTCAAAATCCACGCTGCCGATGCCGACCATGCAGTCGATCGCCCGTCCCACCAGGATCGGCACAGAAAGCGTCGCAAACACGCTGACGAGCGCCAATACAAGGGACAATAGCAGCAGCACACGGTGCGGGCGGATATATCGCCACACCTTTTTCAGTGTCAAACGCTGTTCACGCATCGACGATCGCCTCCTTGCTGCTTTGGGACGCATAGATTTCCCGATATACCGCGCAGTCCCGCAAAAGGCTCTCATGTGTGCCGACGCCGACGAGCTCTCCGTTATCCAACACCAAAATCTTGTCCGCGTGCATCACCGCCGACGCACGCTGTGAGATCACAAACAGGGTCATCTGACCCGAAAGAGCGGCAAGCGCCGCGCGCAGCTTCGCCTCGGTGGCATAATCGAGCGCCGAGCTGCTGTCATCCAAAATGAGTACTTCCGCCTTTTTCACCAAGGCGCGGGCAATGGACAAGCGCTGCCGCTGACCGCCGGAGAAATTGCGGCCGCCCTGCTGCACTTCCTCGTCGAGTCCCGCCGCCTTGGACTGCACCACCTCCAGCGCCTGCGCCGTGCGCAGCGCCTCCTCTATCTCCCCGTCGGTGGCGTCCGTTTTTTCCCACTGCATATTTTCTCGCAGCGTGCCGCGAAACAGCACGCTTTTTTGCAGCACGACCGCCATACGGCGACGCAGCTCCGCCTCGGGATAGTGCAAAATGTTCTCGCCGCAGAAATCGACCGTGCCGTCGGTCGGCGCATAAAAACGGGCAACCAGCGCCGCCAGCGTGGATTTGCCGCTGCCGGTGCCGCCGATGACGCCGACCGTTTCTCCCTTTTTCGCCGAGAAGGTGATGTGCCGCAGCGCCGGTTCTCCCGCTCCGTCATAGGAAAAGGAAACATCATCAAACGAAACGGCAGGTGCATCCGCCGCAGCCATCACCGTTTCCCCTGCCGTTTCCCTTGCGGGAATGTCCAAAAGCACCGCGATGCGGTCGGCGCAGGCAAAGGATTTTGTCAGCGTGATGATGAGATTGGCGAACTTGATAAGCTCCACCAGGATCTGTGACATATAGTTATACAGCGCAACAACCGTGCCCTGTGTCATAAGCCCTGCGTCCACCCGCACAGCCCCCATACGGATAAGCTGCACGACCGCCAGGTTCACGAGCACCAGCGTCAGCGGGTTCATCAGCGCCGAGATCTTTCCGACGAATTTCTGAAACCCGACCAGTGCGCGGTTTTCGCTCTCAAAAGCGGCGATCTGCGCGTCCTCCTTGCAAAAGGCGCGCAAAACGCGGATGCCGGTCAGGTTCTCGCGGGTTCTGCCGAGCAGCGTATCCGTGCGTGCCTGCACTTTTTTATACAGCGGGATGGACAACAGCATGATGGCAAAAACCACGATGAACAGCAAAACGATCACCAAAAGAAAAATGCGCGCCGCGGTATGATCCAGCGTGAACGCCATGATCATCGCGCCGAACACGATAAAAGGGGAACGCAAAAAAAGGCGCAAAAAAAGGTTGACGCCGGTCTGTAGCTGGTTGACATCGCCGGTCAGGCGGTTGATGAGCGTCGGCACACCGAGGCGGTCGATCTCCGAAAAGGAAAGCGCCTGCGCATGCGCAAAGACCTTGCTGCGCACCGCCGCCGCAAAGCCGGTCGCCGCCTTTGCGGAAAAGAACTGCGCCGTCACCGCCACGCCGAAGCCGACGAGCCCGAGCAGAATCATCAGCAGCACACGACGGATGATGAACGCTTTATCGCCCGCCGCAAGACCCACATCGATGATGGATGCCACCACGATGGGGACAAACAGCTCGAACACCGCTTCAAGCAGCTTGAAAAACGGTGCCAAAAAACATTCCTTACGATATTTTTTTAAAAAGGGTAACAGCTTCTTCAAAATAAGGACTCCCGATCACATCATAAGCCGTATGGCACTTTTGAGATTTTCTACATGGAAATGATTGCTTCCCGGCATCCATTCGCCGTCCAGCGTCCAATCCATATCGGGCGAGGCGGTAATCTCGATGTTGGAGGCGGCAAGGAAGGTGATGGCTGAGCAGTCATATTTCTGCCTTGTCAGCGCCAGCACAATTTCATTGAGCTCAATGGCGTTCGCGGGGGACTTGATGAGCAGCAGCTCAAATACACCGTCGTTCATATCCACGACCTCCGGACTCAGCGTCAAAACGCCGCCGACGGAGGTGGAATTGCTCACCGCGCCGAAGATATACTTTCCTTCCACGACCCCTTGCGGCGTTTCAAAGCGCACCGCCAGCGGGCGAATCGAGGGAATGTCCTTGATACCCTCAAGAATATAGGCGAGATGCCCGAGCGCGTTCTTGACATTCTGCGGTGTGCTGTAGGACGCCTTGGTGAACGCGCCGAACGACGCCACATAGGTGAAATAGCGATCGCCGAATTTGCCGACATCCACCGGCTGCGGCGTGCCGTCGCAAACGCGCCGTGCCGCGTCCATGATGTTTTTCGGCAGCTTTAAGCTGTTGGCAAAATCGTTGGTGCTGCCGGCAGGAATATAGCCGATCGGCACCGTCAGTCCTGCCTCCAGCACGCCGCGTACCGTCTCGTTGAAGGTGCCGTCGCCGCCGATACACACAATACGGTGGGCGTCTTTGCCGTGCTCCCTGATGATGTCCACGGCATCACCGCGCGCCTTTGTCATCATGACCGTTGTCACAAAGTCATATGCGCGGAAAAGCTCCAGAATATCCGCAAGATACCGTTTCGCCCGTTTTTGTCCCGAGCAGGGGTTCATGATCAGAAGAACGCGCTCATGCATCAGAAGACTCCCCTTTCTGTTCATCGGTCTTATCTTTCTTGCGTGCAGGCAGGCTGCGCCAACGGTTGAATTCCTTAATCAGCTCTGCGAGCGTGCCGTATACACTGTCGAGCGGCACGCGGCGGCTGTCCTTGAATGCACCCGCGCGGTGCATGGCATTGATCTCCCCATAGCGGGCATAGGCGGCACGCACCGCCGTTTCCCAGGAAATATAAATCTCCCGCATGGCGTGCATGCCGATCTCCCGCAGCACCTGCGGATTTTTGCAGGCAAAACGCATCGCCTTTGCCGCGGACTCTGCGTTTTCCTCACAGAGGATGCCGTTTCTGCCGTCCGTGATGCCCTCGGCGGCACAGCTTCCCGCGATCAGCATACTCGCCAGTCCGCAGGCTGCCGCCTCCCGCACGACGATACCGTTGGTGTCGAAGGTGGACGGGAACACGAACATGGTCGCACGGCAAAAATAGGCGCGCAAGCGTTCACGGTCGCGCTGTGCGCCCGCGAAAATGCACGCATCCCCCAGCCGCAGCGTTTCGGCATATGCCTTTATTTCCTCAAAGTCGCCGCCCTCGCCCACAAACATCAGGCGAAAATGCAGCCCCTCGTTGAGCAACAGCCGCGCGGCATCGAGCAGGATGCGGATACCCTTATACCACATCATGCGCCCGACAAACAGCAGCACGACCTCATCCTCTCCGATGCCGTGCGCCGCGTTGATCTCCGCTATCTGCGCATCGTCCGCACGGCCGCGCGCAAAGTCCACGCCGTTCTCCATCACGCGGTAGTCGCCGGTATAGCCGAGCGTACGCAGGTTCTCCCCTGCGCCGTTGCTGACGACCCACACCTCGTCGCACGCCTCGATGTTGTTCACCAGCACCTTGATTGCCAGCCGCTGCAGCTTTTCCGAACGGATGGTGTTTTTGATGTCGATGTCAAATTTCGTGTGATAGGTGAAGATGAGCGGCTTCTCCGTGGTCTCCCGCAGCGCCCGCGCCAGCATGGTGGAGGCGATGGGGCAATGGCTGTGTATGATGTCAAAATTCTCTTTATTCAGGCGATCCAGCACCTTGGCATCAAAGGGATACCCCGCACGGTAGCCGCAGAACTTGGAAAAATCCACACTCGGATACCGCACGACCGGAAACGGGAACGCCTCGTCCGACACTCCCGGATAGGACGGCGTCACCACCGTAGCTCTGCCGCCGCATTTCTTAATATTTTCCGCATAATTGACAACGGCATTTCCCACGCCGTCAATGAGCGGCGGAAACGAGTCGTTGAGAAGACAAACATTCAGATCCTTCATATTCACACCCGCCGATCGCGGGTTCTACCCCCCTTTTTTATAGCAGGGAATGTATATGTCTATCTTATCCAAAATTCGCCATAATGTCAACAGGAACGGGTGCGAAATTCGCTCCCGTTTTCTTTTGGCACACCAAAAAACGGGAGCGAATTTCGCACCCGTTTTTCATATCGGATTTAATATTCCGCGTTGCCGACGGTTCTGGGATACGGGATAACATCGCGGATGTTGGAAACGCCGGTCAAGTACATGATGATACGCTCAAAGCCCAGCCCATAGCCGGAGTGGGTCGTGCCACCGTAACGGCGCAGGTTGATATACCACCAATAATCCTTTTCGTCCAGGTGACATTCCTTCATCCGTTCAAGGAGCATGTCGAGCCGTTCCTCACGCTGGCTGCCGCCGATGATCTCGCCGACGCCCGGCACCAGAAGATCCATCGCCGCCACCGTTTTGCCGTCGTCGTTAAGCCGCATATAGAACGATTTGATCTCCTTGGGATAGTCGGTAACGAACACCGGGCAATGATAGATGTGCTCGGTCAGATACCGTTCGTGCTCCGTCTGCAGATCCATGCCCCACTCCACGGGGTATTTGAAGTTTTCGCCGCTCTTTTGCAGCATCTCCACTGCCTCGGTGTAGGTGACTTTTTTATAGCTGCTCGCCGCCAGCGTCTCCAGCCGCTCCAAAAGTCCCTTGTCCACAAAGCTGTTGAAGAAGGCAAGCTCCTGCTTGCAGTTTTCGAGCACATGGCGAATGATATGTTGGATCATATCCCACGCAAGCTGCATGTTATCGTGCAGATCCGCAAAAGCGATCTCCGGCTCGATCATCCAAAATTCCGCTGCATGACGCGCTGTGTTGGAGTTTTCCGCGCGGAAGGTCGGCCCGAAGGTATAGACATTGCCAAAGGCATGCGCAAAGGTCTCCACCTCAAGCTGACCGGAGACCGTCAGGTTGGTGGCCTTGCCGAAAAAGTCCTTCGACCAATCCACAGAGCCGTCCTCTTTGCGAGGCGGATCGTTCGGATCGAGCGTCGTCACGCGAAACATCTCGCCCGCGCCCTCGCAGTCCGAGCCGGTGATAAGCGGTGTGTGCACATACACAAAGCCGCGCGCATGGAAGAAGGAATGAATGGCAAATGCCACCTCGCTGCGCACGCGGAACACCGCGGAAAACAGGTTGGTGCGCGGACGGAGGTATGCCTGCTCACGCAGGTATTCCACCGTGTGGCGCTTATTTTGCAGCGGGTAGTCCGGCGTGGAGGTGCCCTCCACCGTGATCTGGGTTGCTTTGATCTCAAAGGGTTGCTTCATCTCCGGCGTCAGACTGACCTTGCCGCGCACAACGAGCGCCGCGCCGATATTCTGCGCGGCGATCTCATCATAGTTTTCGAGCTTTTCCCGCTCAAAAACCACCTGCGCCGACTTAAAACAACTGCCGTCGTTGAGGTCGATGAAACCGAACGCCTTGCTGTCGCGCAGGTTGCGCACCCAGCCGCCGACCGTGACTTCCTTTTCCGCAAAGGCCGTCATATCGGCATAAATCGCCTTTACTGCTGTTCTCTGCATGTCATCACTGCTCCTTTTTCTGCTTTCCGAGATAAGCCTCTTTAATTCTTTCGTCCGCCAAAAGCTCTCTGCCCGTGCCGGTCATGGTGATCTCACCGGTCTCCAGCACATATGCCTTATCCGCCACCTGCAATGCCATGTTGGCGTTTTGCTCGTTGAGCAGCACGGTGATGCCCTCGCTGCGGATGGTCTTGATGATGTCGAAAATGCTCTGCCCACTGCAAGCATCTGCTGCTCGCCGCCGGACAGCGTGCCGGCAAGCTGCCAGTTGCGCTCCTTGAGACGCGGGAAAAGATCATAGACATAGGCGATGTCGTCAGAAAGATCGTCATGTCGCAAGTATGCCCCGATCTTCAGGTTTTCCAGCACCGTCAGGTTGGAGAACACCCGTCTCCCCTCCGGCACCAGCGTCACGCCCTGCTGCACGATCTGATCCGGCGACTTGCCGACCAGCTCCACGCCGTTCATGCGAATAGAGGCCGTGCGCGAAATTGATGAGGCGCAGAATCCCGTAAACCATCGTATAGCCGATCGCAATCAGCGCATACTGACCACCCACGGAAATGCCAGCCAATAAATATTCGAGACTCCTCCGAAAGCTCCGAAAGCCAAAGACAGATTTTCCGTCTTTGGCAAATACCGCAAGGTCGGATGCCAGATACAGCATCCGACCTTGCGGAAAAATCCGGTTTGCTTTATTCCGCGCCCTGTTCCTTCACAAAGGTACAGGCGCCGGTTGCGGTGTCCGCAGCCTTGATATAAGCGATAGAGCGATCCGCATCGCCGGTACATTGTTGATATAGGAAGTGAAATCCGCCCGGTTGACGGGGAAGTTGTTGGCGATCACCGTGCCGCCCAGCTTTTCAAACGCCGTTTTGAAGCTGCTGGCAAGGCCGAGGTCATAGGCGTTGCCGAGCTCCGCCAGCGTGTACGCCTTGCGCACGCCATACCCCTTTCGCAGATGCAAAAAATTTAACAGGGACACTATACTACATAATATGGCAAATGTCAATAGAAAAATTCAAAAAATGAAACGAGAAGAGTCAAAACTTGCAAAATCATTCCCCGTCACATATGCGGTAAAATTTCCGTCACGATCGCCTCGCCGTTTGCGACGCGAAACGCGACATTCCAGCCGCCGTATGTAAAACGATAGACTCTCAGCGGATCGTCCTGATAGGATGGGCGGGGATCCTGCGCCAGGATCGCGCAAAGTGCCTCCCCCGTTTTTTCGGTGAAATGTGCAGGGAGAGAGTCCGGCAGTTTCACTCTGAGACATTTTTCCCGCACCGCATCCGCAAAACCGCCGACAGCGTCGGGATGGCAGTCCGTGAAGGGCAGATAGGGCTTGATGTCATAGATCGGCGTGCCATCCATGAGATCGGCGCCGCCGATCGAAAGCTGCGGCCCGTCCGGCGTGTGCAGCTGCACCCGGAGCAGCCGCACGGAGGACAGCCCGATCGGGTTAGGGCGAAAGGGCGAGCGCGTTGCAAACACGCCGACGCGCGTGTTGCCGCCGAGGCGCGGCGGGCGCACGGTCGGCGACCATTTTTCCCGCTCTGTCTCGGAAAAATTCCACAAAAGCCACAGGTGCGAAAACGCCTCGATCCCGCGCAGGGCGTCGGGATTGCGGTATGCCGGTTCAAAAACGACCGTTGCCGTCAGCATGTCCGCAAGGCCGCTCTGCCGCGGGATGCCGAACTTTTCGGGAAAATCGGATCGGATGCGTGCAATCGTTTTCATATCTACTCCTGAATATATGCATGAAAAAAGGCTTCGCCTTTCGGAGAAGCCCTCTTGCCTTACTGATTGTCGTTGCCGTACAAATTCAAGCGGAACAGACGCGACTCGTCATCGGGATCGGAGCAGGTGACGGTTGCCTCGCCCACATTGCCCCAGTCCACTGCGTTTGAAAGTGCCAAAAGCTGCGTCAGACGGCTTTTGAGGTTCAGAATGTCGCCCTCCGGCGTTTTCAGATACACATCACCCTTCGCCGTCGAAGCAAATTCGATGAGCTTGTTGAAATCGAAATTGTGAATCACTTGATCGGACATTGCCATACTCTCCTCTCCCTTATCATATGCACCATTATACATGAAAGCATGCAGAAAAGCAATAGCTTTTACACATTTTTTACTTTCGAAAACGACGGAAAAGTGATGTCCGTCTGTGTGCCCTTGTCCACCACCGTCAGCGGCACCTCCGGCAGGATGCCTTTGATCATTTCGATGAAACGGTTGCTGCCCGGTCCGGGTGAGCCGACCACCAGATGCACCGCCTCCTGCTGCCGTGCCGTTACCGCCACCGTCAGCGCGGGCGCGTCATTGAACAGCACCAAAAGCTGCGCGCCGTGTCTGCCGGCGATATTGTACAGTGTTTGCAGCCGATCTGCGGTGTATTCGGAAACCAGTCCCGTCGGCAGCACCGTCACCGCCACCAGCGGCAATTCTCTTTTCGCTGCGATCGCAGCAGCGGCGGCGATCAGATCGTTGCAAGCGGGCTGGTCGGTGATACACACCATCACGCACTGCTTCTGTTGCTCCTGCAAAGCCCTCATCCCCTGTCCTGTTCTTGCCTTACAGTATACTGCCCTTTCGCGAAAAATAGGTGTACAGATTATGAATTTTCAAAAAAATCCGTCTAGGCGCGGCGCATGATTCGATAAGCGGTCGGCGTCATGTGACAGTTTTTCTTGAAAACGCGGCAAAAATAGGCCGCGCTTTCATAGCCGAGCGTTTCCGCGATATATTCCAGCGTCGCATCGCTGTTTTCAAGCATATCCTGTGCGCGGGCGAGGCGCAGCTCCGTGCGGTATTCCACCGGGCTTTTCCCGAGATATTCCCGAAAGAGCCGCCGAAACCCACCGCTGCTCATGCCGCACGCCGCCGCAAGCTCCTCCACCGAGCCGCCGTCATTCTGTTCGAGCCGCCGCACCGCGGGCAAGATCCCCCGAAACCGTCGATTTTCCTCACCATGTGCCGCCTTGCCGAGAACCGACAGGATCGTGTATACTGCGGCATACACGGCGACCGGCGAGCGCACCGCCGCTTCAAAGGCGTTCGTCGCCTCGCACAGCAGTGCGGCAACGCGATGCACATAGCTGCCGTCCAGCAAAAACGGCGCATCCGAAAAGGTCAACAGCTTGCCAGCGTTGTGCAGATTAAATTCCACCAAAAAGGCGTCGTCCTGCTTCTCGGCACAATCGTGGTTATACACACTGTAGCAGCTGCCCGCAGGCAGGCAGACGACGCTGCCCGGCTGTGCGTCAAAGGTAGTGCCGTCGGCAGCGGTGTACTGACCGTTGCAGCGATGGAGATAGATCAGCCCCGTGCTTTTGCGCGGGGAATCGCGGCGGAAAAGCGCGCCGTTCTGCCACTTCTGTCGCACCGCGAACAGCGAGGTGAGCGAGAAAGGCGTCGTATACAGCTGTGTAAAATCCGTATAGGTACAGTCCATGGCCACCCCTCCGCTGTGATTGTAGCACAGACCGGCGGAAAGTCAAGGGAAAATGTTCGAAAAGTGTAATGAAATCGTTTGATTTGTGGATTGCATCTTTATTGCACATCCCGTATACTGTCTCGGGAATGAGGGATATTTATGAAACCCATCAATATGTGCGAGGGACCGCTCGCCAAAAAGATCCTGCGGTTCACCGTGCCGGTCATGCTCACCGGCCTTCTGCAGCTGTTGTACAGCACCGCCGATGTCGTCATCCTCGGCAATCTCGGCGGCGAGGCATCGGTCAGCGCCGTCGGCGCGACCGCGACCATCATCAATCTGATCGTCAATGTGTTCATGGGACTTTCAGTCGGCGTCACCGTCACCGCCGCTGCGGCGATCGGCGCAAAGGATGCCGACACCGTGCGGAACACTGTACAGACCACAGCGGTGCTGGGCGTTATTTGCGGTGCGGTAGCGGGAACGCTCGGCATCCTGTTTTCACCGCTGCTTTTGACCGCCATGCACACGCCGACGGAAACGATGCAACCCGCCGTGCTCTATATCCGGCTATATTATCTCGGTGCGCCCGCAAACCTATTGTATAATTTCCTCGCCGCACTTTTGCGTGCAAAAGGCGAAACGCGCCTGCCGCTGTTCGTGCTGATCTTCTCCGGCGCTTTCAAAATTCTCATGACCGTCCTCTTTGTCGGCGGCCTGCACATGGATGTAGCGGGAGCGGCGACGGCAACGGTGCTGTCGCAATACCTCTCGGCGGTGCTGATGGTGCTGTATCTCTGCCGCCGCAAGGACGAAATGCAACTGCGGCTGCGGCAAAAACACCTGCGTCCGCGGTGGGACATTCTTTGGAAGATCATTCGTCTCGGCGTTCCGTCCGGCGTGCAGAGCGCGGTGTTCTCACTTTCCGCCATGGTGGTGCAATCGGCGGTCAATTCCTTCGGCGAGGCCATGGTCACGGGCAACACCGCCGCCGGCAACATTGACACCATCTCCTACTCCCTGCATGATGCCTTCTCCTACACCGCCATTTCCTTTGTCGCGCAGAACCACGGCGCAGGCAAGGAAGCGCGCGTGCGCCGCAGTGTGCTTTTGTGCCTGGGAATGGCAGCGCTGACGGCGATCGTTTCCGGTACGGTGATTTACCTTTTCGGCAGACCGCTCCTCAATTTGTATATCCCCGGACGGGAGGAAGCCATCGCCTACGGCATGATTCGTTTGAAATACATCTGCCTGCCCTATTTCTTCCTGGCGGCGATGGATGTCATGAGCGGAGCGCTGCGGGGTCTCGGCAGCGCCGTCGCTCCGGCGGTCATTTCGCTTACCGGTGCCTGCGGTCTGCGTATTCTGTGGATCTACACGGTCTTTGCGGCATACCGCACGCCCGAGACCATGTTTCTCTGCTTCCCCGTCACATGGGCGGCGACCTTCTTCGCCCTGACGATTGACTACTGCATCCTGCGGCGCAGGATGCGAAAGCAAAAAAACGCATAACAAAACCGCCGTGCGATTCTTTTGGATCGCACGGCGGTTTTTCAATCATCGTATCACTGTACAGCGTTCGACGCCGTAATACCGCAGCTGTGCAAGCACTGCCGCATCCATGCGCTCCCCGCACATGACCGGCGGCACGGCGGGCGGACAGGCGATCACCGCCATGCCGCAAACGCGGTCAAGGCAGGCGTCGAGCGGCAGTGTTTCGGTCGGCAAAAACAGCACCTCATGCGGCTGCATCACCGCCGTCGGGTGCGACAGCGGCGGGCGCAGTGCTGCCGTTTCTGTCCCCTGCGGAAGCGCACAAAGCAGCGCTTCGATCCTTGCAAGTACCTCTTTGTCAAACGGCGACAGCATCAGCACCAAAAAATCTGCATCATAAAATTCGGGGAAAACACGGTTTTCCCGCAAAACGGCGGCAAGGCTTTCACCACTGTAGCCGCGCGAGCGTGCATTGACCGTCAGCTTCAGCGGCTCGTCGCCGACCGTTTCAAACCCCGCCGCAGCGAGCTTTTCCCGCAGTGCCGCCGCCCGCGGAAGGAACTTTGCGAGCGCCGCCGCAAAATCCGGCAGACGGTCGTTTGCTGCGTCGAGCGATTGCAGAATGAGATAGGACGGGCTGCTCGAGCCGAAAAGCGCCATCGCCTCGATCGCCCGCTCGTGAAACACCGTCGGCGCAACATCCGCAATGTGCAGATAGGCGCCGCCGGTGAGCACCGGCAGCGTCTTGTGCGCCGAGTCGCAGCACATGTCCGCCCCCAGATCCAACGGGTGGCGGGACTGCGGCAGAAAGCGCAGATATGCCCCATGGGCGTTGTCCACCAAAAGCGGCACGCCGCGCGCGTGACACACTGCGGCGATCGCCGCCACATCCACCGTGTTGCCGAGATAGTCGGGTGTGGTGATATACACCGCCGTCGGCAGCGCCGCGTCACAAAGCGCCGCCACATCCGCCGCCGCGATCTTCCCACTGTAATACGGCTGCGTTTCGTCGGGATAGATCCAACGCACTGCGATATGCAGCAGCGCGGCAGCGTGCACAAACGCCTTGTGGGCGTTTCTGCCCGCAAGGATGCACGGCGTTTTCCCGCTTTCCGCCGCCGAAAGTGCAGTGAGATACAGCATCGCCTGGATGCACAAGGTTGAGCCGCCCGCAGAATAAAGCGTGCGTGCGCCGAAAAGGCGCGCGGCGTTTTCCTCGCTTTCGGCGATGATGCCGCGCGGCGCAAACAGATCGTCCGCGCCGTCGATCTCCGTGATGTCCAGTGCTTCCACCCCAAGGTAGCCCTTGCCCTTATGCCCCGGCATGTGCAGACGGGTGGGGTTTTCGGCGGCATAGCGCCGCACGAAATCACAGATCGGCATGCCCATCATGTGTCCTCAAGCGCGCGGGCAATCGCCACATACAGCGCACATTCCAGTCGTTTGCGGAACAGATCGCAGCCATAGGCATATACCCCGCGCACCGAACCGGTCGCGTGATAGGCGTTGGCAGCGCAGCCACCGGAGCAATAGAGCCGTGCCCAGCAGTCACGGCACTCCTCCCTTGCATAGACATTACAGGCGGCAAAATCCTCCTGCACCGCCGTGTTGTCCACGCCGCGCCAGATGTCGCCGAGCTTGAATTTTTCCTCGCCGACAAACTGATGGCAGGGATACAGATCACCCTGCGGCGTCACCGCCATATATTCCGTGCCGGAGCCGCAGCCGGAAATGCGTTTATAAATGCAGGGGCCGCCCTTCAGATCGATCATATAGTGATAGAAGGTGAAGGGCTTTCCCTCCTTATCGCGGCGGCGCATCAGCTGCGCCAGCTTTTCATACTGTTCCATGACGATCGGCTTATCCGCCTCGGTCAGCGCTGCGGGATCGTCCGGCGCGGCGACGACAGGCTCCATGCTCAGCTCCGTAAAGCCGAGCGAGAGCATTTCCTCGATGTCCTTTAAGAAATCGGGGTTGGCATGTGTGAAGGTGCCGCGCATATAATAGCTCTTGTCGCCGCGCGCCTTCACAAACTTCTGAAACTTCGGAACGATGCGGTCAAAGCTGCCGTTCCCCGCCTGATCCACACGGTAGCGGTCGTGAATTTCCCGCCGTCCGTCCAGGCTCAGAACGACATTGCTCATTTCGCGGTTGGAAAAATCGATCACATCGTCGTCGATGAGCATGCCGTTGGTGGTGAGGGTAAAGCGAAAATGCTTGCCGCGCTCCTCTTCGACGCTGCGGGCATATGCCACAAGCCGTTTCACCACATCAAAGTTCATGAGCGGCTCGCCGCCGAAAAAGTCCACCTCCAGATTGTGGCGCGTGCCGGAGTTTTCCATCAGGAAGTCCAGTGCGCGCTTGCCCACCTCATAGCTCATGAGCGCCTGCTCGCCGTGGTATTTCCCCTGGCCGGCAAAGCAGTAGGCACAGCGCAGATTGCAGGTATGCGCGATATGTAAGCACAGCGCCTTGATGACGCCGGAGGTCTTTTCCTTGAGCGCCCCCGCCATGGGCGCAAAGGTATCGGGCGCAAACAGCTTTCCGTCCGCTTTGAGTGCCGCTATCTGCTCATAACATTCGAGGACATCCTCTTTCGTCACACCCTTGTCGCCGTATGCCGCCGCAAGGGAGGAGACGAGCGCGTCCCTTTCCTCGGTCTCAAAGCGGGCGATAAGATCATACGCCAGCTCGTCCACCGTGTGGATCGCGCCGGAGCAGACATCGAGCACGATGTTATAGCCGCCCATTTTATACTGATGGATCATCCTGACACCTCATTAAAAATGCCGCCCACAGCCGCGGGCGGCATCGTAGCATTCTACTACTGATTATTTGCGGTCCTTGTTCTCGCACGCCTGGTTGGCAATACCGCAGCTGGTCTTGCAAGCAGACTGGCAGGAAGTTTGGCATTCACCGCAACCGCCGTTCTTTGCGCTTTCGCAGAGATTGCGGGTCTCGATGGTGTTGATGTGCTTCATATCTGTGACCTCCCCTAATAAGTTCTCTTCATATTGTAGCACAGCGGCAAAAAAAAGTCAATCATGAGAGAAAAAAATCGGCGGCTCTGTGTCTGTGTTGTAAATAGATATGAACCAAAAAGAGAGAAAAAGATGCAGCATGGAAGAAATCAAGTATTTGAAAGCCTTTGGTGAAGGAGATCAAGAGAAGCTTTGCCGTTCAATGTGCGCATAAGCTGCCTGTTGCTCCGGTGCAGATGCTTTTTTAGTTTTTCGTTTAGTTCCGATACGCTCGAAAACTTTTCCCAGTTGTAAAAATAGCGCTGATCGTTTCGATGACCTGCCCCACCTTTCCGTATTACTTGTATCTTGAACGGAAATGTCCTCTGAAGCATCTCAAAGAATTTCACGGAATTTTTCGGCGTATGTTCTTCAAATCATACAATTCAGGAGACTGTTTTTGTGTTAAAAAACCGAACGGAGAAGGCGGCGTCCGGCACTTCGAGCGACAAAAGCGTGCCGGAGGTCGCGTCGCTCTGCAAGCGATAGCCATAATCCCCCACGACGCCCGTGAATGTTGCGCCGTCCTTTGCCCATGTGCCGTCCGCGGAGCGTTTGCAGGCATCGTCCAGTGTTTCCGCAATGAGGCGCACCGCCGCCGTTTGCGGCAGCTTTGACGGCATCGTGTAGGTCAGTCCGCGATAGGCAACCGTCGTCTTTTCCCCGTCCCATGAAAGCTGCATACCGGAGAGGGATTGTGGCGTGGAAAGCGACAATGTCAGTGTGCCGACGCTGAGCCGTTCGACCGTTCCCTCCAGTTGCAGATCTCCGTAGGTTGCGACAAAATCACAAAAAAAACGCACCGTTTGCGGCGGTGCGGTTTTTGCGGCGCTGCAGGAGGACAGCAGCACCGTCAATATACAGCATATAATGAACGAAAAGCCCTTGCGCATCCACAATCCCTCTGTCACTCAAATTGTGAAAACAGCGCTCCCAGCTCCTCGATCATGTCCGACGGCAGCATGCCGTGCTGCGACAGGCGTGCGCAGGCGCGATCTCCCGCCGTGCCGTGCAGGTATACCCCGCACCGTGCAGCGTCAAGCGGCGACAGCCCTTGTGCGGCGAGCGCGGCGATCATGCCGGCAAGCACATCTCCGCTGCCGCCGGTCGCCATACCGGCGTTGCCGGTGTGGTTGACACAAAGTATATCAGCATTTGCCACCAGCGAGTGATGCCCTTTGAGCACCAGTGTCACGCCATACCGTTTTGCAAAGCCGACCGCTGTTTCGCGGCGTTCCCTTTGCACTGCCTCAGCGGTCTCACCGCAAAGACGCGCCATTTCGCCGGGATGCGGCGTCAGGATGAGCGGCGCTTTTGCTGTTTTCAGCATATCTATATGCGCGGCGCAGCAATTTAGACCGTCCGCATCCAAAACAGTCGGGCAGTCGGCGTTTTCGAGCAGCGCCTGTACGACCGCCTTGACATCCGCATTTTGCCCGAGTCCGCACCCGATAAGCAGCGCGTCCTTTCCGTGCAGTGCCGCAAGCAGCGGTGAAAGCGCCGCCGCACTGAGTGTTCCTGCGTCCGTTTCCGGCAGCGGCAAATAGACCGCCTCCGGCACTGCCGACGAAACGATCGGATAGACAGAGCGCGGCAGCGCAACCGTCAGCAGCCCGACACCGCTGCGCAGTGCGGCGCGCGCCGACAGGATGGCGGCACCCGCCATGCCGTAGCTGCCGCACACCGCGAGCATATGTCCGAAGCTGCCCTTGTGGCTGTCCGCGGAGCGCGGCTTGATGCACGCCGCCACATCGGCAGAGCAAAGGACATCGGTCTGCAAAACAGCAGCAATGTCTGCATTGTCCACCCCAATCGACAGCACGCGCACATTGCCGTATATCCCGCGCAGTCCCGCTGCAGTCAGCGCGGGTTTCAGCGCGATGAATGTCAGCGTTTCCTCGGCGACAAACGCTCCCTTTGCCGCCGTTTCTTCATCGCAGTGTACGCCGCTCGGTATATCCACAGCATAACGTCGCTGCTGCGGTTTCACGAGCGAGAAAAGCCGCTGTACCTCTGCGGGCAGCTCTCCGTGAAACCCGATACCGTATACCGCGTCCACAACAAGCTGCGCTTCGGATACCGCCGCTGCTGCGCGGTAGGGTTCTTCCGCAAGCGAAATGACCGGCACCTCCGGCAGCAGAGAAAATGCGTTTTTCGCCGTCGGCGTCGCAGGATATCCCTCCGCTAAGATCACCGTCACGGTGTGTCCGACCTCCGCCAGCTTGCGTGCGATCACAAAGCCGTCGCCGCCGTTATTCCCTTTTCCGCATAAGATTACGGTGAGAATGGCGGCGGGCAATTCCTCGTGCAGCACGCGCGCAGCGGCAGCGCCTGCGTTTTCCATCAGGCGCATTTCGGATAGTCCTGCGTTCGCGGCGCGTTTTTCAATCTCACGCACCTGTTCTTTTGCGGCAATATACAAGGCGATTCCTCCTTCATATATGGCAAAAAAGGCCGCGCTTACTGCGCAGCCCTTTCCTTTTTCTCCAGTTCAATTTGCATCAGGCGCGGCAGAGCGGTAAAAAATGCCTCTCTGACCCGTTCGTCCGGTTGAAAGATCACCAGCGTGTTGCCGTGCGTCTTGCTGCGATAGGTGAAATAGTAGTTTCCTTGCTCATTCGGCGCAGATGCCGCCATAATCGTCGCATCAAAACGCCGACCGACGAATTTGGCGGGATCATACGGCCCATACGCCTCCACCTTGCCGCAGGAGACCGAGCACACCCGCTTGCGACGACGCTTGGCAATGATGCAGTCAATGTCCATCTCGCCG
>SFCS01000011.1 GCA_004558485.1 Ruminococcus sp.
GAGGTATACCGATCGTCCACTAGCAACACCGTATACATGGATAAAAGCAGCGCACCGACCACAAGCCCGATGAGCAGCCATTTCAGCTGTCGGATAAACAGCGAAGCAATTTCACTTAAAGTAATATTCTGCACGACCATACCTCCAGTCCACTACCCTATAGTATACACATTAAGAGCACGCCTGTCAATCGAAAAAGAAACGAAAAAAGGGCGGGTGTTCCCCGCCCTTTTCGTGTTCGGTTTTCTCAGATGGAGATCTCGTGCGCCATTCTGTAGAGGTCGACATCGAGCAGCTTTTTCATCGCAAGCGCCTCCTCAATGTCAAAGTCCACGATGCGGTCGCTCTGAATGGCGACAACGCGATTGCTCTTGCCCGCCTCCAAAAGCTGCACCGCCTCATAGCCCATGCGGCTTGCCAGCACGCGGTCGCGCAGTGTCGGCGAGCCGCCGCGCTGCACATGTCCGAGGATGGTCGCGCGCGACTCGATGCCGGACTCCGCCTCGATCTTCTCGGCAAGCTCGGTCACATGGCCGACGCCCTCGGCGACGACAATGATGAAGTGCTTTTTGCCGGTCGCGGCAGTGGCACGGATGCGCTCCATGACATCCTTTTCAAAATCATAGGGAATCTCCGGCACCAAAATGCTTGTCGCGCCGACGGCGATGCCGACATTGAGCGCGATATAGCCCGCATGTCTGCCCATGACCTCGACGACCGAGCAGCGGTCATGCGACTGGGAGGTGTCGCGCAGCTTATCCACCAGCTCCATCGAGGTGTTCATCGCGGTGTCATAGCCGATGGTCTGCTCGCAGCAGGCGATGTCGTTGTCGATCGTGCCGGGGATACCGATGCAGGAGATACCGTGACGGGACAGATCCAGCGCGCCGCGGAACGAACCGTCGCCGCCGATGACGACGACACCCTCGATGCCGTGCTCGCGGCAGGTCTTGACCGCTTTTTGGATGCCTTCCTCGGTGCGGAATTCGGGGCTGCGCGCGGTATAGAGCACCGTGCCGCCGCGATGGATGATGTCGGAAACGCTGCGCAGCGACATTTCCTCGAGGTCGCCGTTGATGAGGCCGTTATAGCCGCGATAGACGCCATAGACGCCGATGCCTTTATACAGAGCCGCACGCGCCACCGCGCGCACCGCAGCGTTCATGCCCGGCGCGTCTCCGCCGGATGTCAAAACTGCAATTTTTTTCATGGTATTTTCCCCTTTGCAGATAATATACTTAGGCAGATACTATCCTAATCATGGATATTATACGCAATCGTGCCGAAAATAGCAAGACGATTTTTTGCCTTTTTCATGGATTTATCGTGCATAAACTACATTTTCTTCGCCGAGCAGCCGCGAAAGCTCGGAAAGGAGGACGGGATTTGTCATCACGCGGTGCTCCCGTGCCAGGCGCACCAGCTTTCCCGTGTCCGTGAAACGGACATATACCTCGTCGTTTCCGTCAAACACCGCCAACAGCCGCAGCACCCGGCGATAGTCCTCGGTGTCCGCGCCCGCGATGCGCAGATACAGTCCCGGCGGCGCACCCGACGCCGTTTTCACGGGCGGCGCGGTCGGCCCTGCCTGCGGCGCTTTTTCCGTGAGCGGCACTGCCCGCTCGCACAAAAGCTGCGGCGGCTCCTCCTCCCGCAGATCCAGTCTGCCGGTCAGCAGCACCGGCGCGTCCGGCTGCAGCACCGTGCCGTACTGCGCGAGCGTTTTCGGGAAAATGACGACCTCGATGCCGCCGAAGAGATCCTCCAGTCGGCAATATGCCATCCTCGCGCCCGCTTTTGTGTTCTGCTCGCGGAAGGCGGTCACGCTGCCCGCCACCGTCACGGTCGCGCCGTCCTTCACCGCGCCGTCATGCTCCTCGGCGCTTTGCAGGATGCGATCGACGCGCGTCACCCGCCGATCCTTATACCAAGCGGCAAACGGCGTCATCGGGTGTCCCGACAGATACAGCCCCGTCACCTCTTTTTCCATTTTCAGCAGCTCCGCCGTCGGCAGCTCGTCCACGCGGGGCAGCCTAAGCTCGTTCTCCGGCGCGTCGCCTCCGCCGAAAAAGTCCATCTGCCCCTCCACCTGCCGATGCGCGCTGTCCTCCAGCTGCGCCACGAGCGCGGGGGCGATTTGCAGCATCTGCCGCCGGTTGGCGGAAAGTCCGTCGAGCGCACCGCAGCGGATGAGGCTGTCGAGCGCCGGACGGTTAAATTCCCTGTGCGGCACCATGCGGGTGCAAAAATCGAAGAAGTCGGCAAACGGTCCGCCGGTTTCCCGCTCGGCGATCAGCTCCTGCACAAACGCCCTGCCGATGTTCCTGACCGCCAAAAGCCCGAAACGGATGTGATCTCCGACGGCGGCAAACTGCGCCACGCTTTCGTTGACATGCGGCGGCAGTACGCGGATGCCCATGCGGGCACATTCGCGGATATAGGCAATTTCCTTATCGCTGCCGAGCACGCTGCTCATGAGCGCCGCCATATACGCCTTCGGATACAGCGCCTTGAGATATGCCGTCTGGTATGCCACGAGCGCATATGCCGCGGCGTGGCTCTTGTTGAACGCATAGGACGCAAACGCGGCCATTTCATCGAAAAGGGCGTTGGCGGTCGCAGCGTCGATGCCGCGCCGCACGCAGCCCTCCACCGTCACCGTGCCGTCCTTTTCGGTCAGCCCGCTTATAAAGACCTCCCGCTCCCTTTCCATCACATCGTGCTTTTTCTTCGCCATCGCGCGACGCACCACATCGGCTCTGCCGAACGAATAGCCCGCAAGCGAGCGGAATATCTCCATCACCTGCTCCTGATACACCACGCACCCGCAGGTCACCGACAGGATCGGCTGCAGGAGCGGATGGGCATAGCGCACCGTTTCGGGGTGCTTGCGGTTGTGGAGATATTTCGGGATGGAGTCCATCGGGCCGGGACGATACAGCGAAATGACGGCGATGAGATCCTCAAAGGCCGTCGGCTGCATGTTCATGAGCAGGCGTTTCAGTCCCGCCGACTCCATCTGAAACACGCCCTCGCTGTTGCCCGCCGACAGCATGGCATACACCCGCTTTTCGTCCAGCGGAATGTCCGCCGCCGCAAAGGTCGGCTCTTCCTTTCGGATCTCCTTTTCGGCGGCGGCGATCACCGTCAGGTTGCGCAGCCCCAAAAAGTCCATTTTAAGGATGCCGAGCTCCTCCAGGTTGTGCATGGGATACTGTGTCGCCACCGCGTCGCGGTTAAGACACAGCGGCACAAAATCGCTCACCGGCCGCGGCGCGATCACGACGCCCGCCGCGTGCGTGGACGCGTTGCGCGGCATGCCCTCAAGCCGTTTGGCAAGCGCCAGCATCTTTGCAACACGCTCGTCCTCCTCGGCGGCGTCGCGCAGCTTTTTCGAGCCGTCGATCGCTTCCTGCAGGCTTGCCCCGAACGGGATGAGCTTTGCCACGCGGTCGGCGAGAGAGAGCGGCAGCGCCATCACGCGCGCCACATCCCGCACCGCCGCCTTTGCCGCCATCGTGCCGAAGGTGACGATCTGCGCCACGCGGTCGGCGCCGTATTTCCCGACAACATAGTCGATGACCTGCTGCCGTTTTTCGGTGCAGAAATCCACATCGAAGTCCGGCATGCTCACCCGCTCGGGGTTGAGAAACCGCTCGAAAAGCAGGTTATACTGCAACGGGTCGATGGCGGTGATGCCGATGCAATAGGCACAAAGGCTGCCCGCGCCCGATCCGCGCCCCGGGCCGACGGGAATGTCGTGGGTCTTGGCGTAGTTCACATAGTCCGCGACGATGAGATAATAGTCGGCATAGCCCATTTTGCGGATGACCGACAGCTCATAGTCCATGCGCGCGACCGCCGCCTGTGACGGTGCGTCGCCATAGCGCTTTTTCAGCCCCGCGCGGCAGAGCTTTTCGAGATAGGCGTTGCTGTCCCCGCCGGGCGCATCGAAGGCGGGCAGCTTCAGCTCCCCGAAATGCAGCTCCACGCGGCAGCGGTCGGCGATGCGCTTTGTGTTTTCGATCGCCTGCGGCACGGCGGCAAAGAGCGCCGTCATTTCGTCCTCGCTTTTGAGATAAAATTCCTCGGTCGGAAAGCACAGCGGGGATGGCTCGGCAAGCGTCGTCGCCGTCTGGATACACAAAAGCGCCTTTTGCACTGCCGCATCCTCGCGCCGCAGATAGTGCACATCGTTCGTGGCGACAAGCCCGATGTCCAGCTCCTTTGCCAGGCGGACAAGCCCCGTGTTGACGCTTTTCTGCTCGGCGATGCCGTGATCCTGCAGCTCGAGGAAGAAGTTATCCCTGCCGAACACGCCGACATAGTAAGTCGCAAGCTTTCGCGCCGTGTCATAAGCCCCCTCGCGCAGCGCGCGCGGAATTTCACCCGCGAGACACGCCGACAGCGCGATGAGTCCCTCATGATATTGTTCAAGCAGCGCATGATCCACCCGCGGCTTGCTGTAGAACCCTTCGGTGTAGGCAAGCGACACCAGCTTGATGAGGTTATAATAGCCCGTTTCGTTTTCGCACAGCAGCACAAGGTGGCGGTTGTCGTTGTCGATGCCGTGCTCCTTGTCCAAATGTCCGCGCGGCGCAACATAGACCTCGCAGCCGATGATCGGCTGCACGCCCGCCTTTTTCGCCGCCTTATAAAAATCGACCGCGCCGTACATCACGCCGTGGTCGGTCATTGCCAAAGCCGTTTGCCCCAAATTTTTGGCGCACTGCACCAGCTCCCCGATGCGGCACGCGCCGTCGAGGAGGCTATACTCACTGTGAACATGCAAATGCACAAACGCCATGCCGTCACCCCTTGTCCGTTGCCGCCGCGGCGGCGAGCAGCCGCTGCAGCCGATGATTGACGCCGCTTCTCGTCAGCGGCGGGTCGCAAAGCGCGCCGAGCTCCCGCAGCGACAGGTCGGGATTTTCCACCCGTAGCGCCGCCAGCTTTTGCAGACCTTCGGGCAGCGTGTCCAAAACGCCCGCCTCGGAAAGCCGCCGCACCGCCTGCACCTGCGCCATCGCCGCCGCGACCGTTTTACCGATGTTGGCGGTCTCGCAGTTGGCGGCGCGGTTGACATCGTTGCGGATGCTTTTGAGCACCTTGACGCCGAGCATTTCGAGCGACGCGCTCTGTGCGCCCATCAGCGTCAGGCAGTCGGCGATCTGCTCGCTCTCCTTGAGATAGATGACGTGCGTCCCCTTGCGGCAGACATATTTTGCGGAAAATTCCAGCTCCCGCAGCAGCGCCAAAAGATCGCGGCTCAGATTGTAATAGGGCATGCTGAATTCCAGATGATAGTCGCTTTCGGGATTGCTCACCGCGCCGCACACCAAAAACGCGCCGCGCAGCAGCGCGGGGGCGCAGCCGTCGCAGTCGAGGTTCGCGCGGTTTAGGCGCACCGACGGTTCTCCCGCCGCATGCCCATACCGCTCGAGCACCCGCCGTCTTTCCCACGGCTCGCGCACCGACACGGTATAAAAAGCGCCGCGCCGCTTGCTTTCGACAACGGCGGGCGGCGCGACGGAGCAGCAGGCGGCGACCAGCTCACTGTAGGTCGCCGCCACCGCCGCGTGCTCGGTCTGCAGCGAAATTTCCGCCCCGCAAAAGGCGTGCGCAAATTCCAGCATGCCGTAGCACTGTGCCGCAAGACAGCAGCCCCTTTGCGGGCGGATCGCCGCCAATTCGGTTTTTACGTCCGCTGTGAAGGACATGCCGTCTCCCTCTCTCTCACTCTAAGATAAAGCTCACACCGTTGAGGGTAGCGGAGTCGCCGCCGACAAACGCGGTGAACTTGCCCGCCTCGCTTTCAAAATTGCCCTCATAGTTATAAAACCGCAGCATTTCCTCGCTGACCGTGAAGCTGACCGTTTGCTTTTCGCCCTTTTTGAGCGCGATGCGCCGAAAGTCCTTCAGCTCGCGCACGGGGCGGGACACACGGTATGCCGTTTCGTCGCGGATATACAGCTGCACCACCTCTTCGCCGTCAAAGTCGCCGGTGTTTTCCACCGTGACCGACACGGTGAGCGGTTTGTCCGCCGTCATCGTCTCCGCCGACGCCGTCACCTCGGAATAGGTGAAGGTCGTATAGGACAGACCGTAACCGAAATAGTATTTGAGACGGCCCGGCAGGTCGATATAGCGGCTCGAAAAGCTCTGCTGCGGGCCTTTGGACGGATGTCCCGTCGGATACATGTCATAGTGCACGGGGCACTGACCGGCATGATAGGGGAAGCTCATCGCGAGCTTTGCCGAGAAATTCGTTTTGCCGGTCAAAAGGTTGGCAAGACCGATGCTGCCCGCGTCCGCCGGCATGAAGCCGAACACGATCGCGCGCGACAGATCGTCCGCCTCGCGCACATCGAGCACTCTGCCGGAGAACAGCACCAAAACGATGTTGTCGTTCACCGCATGCACGCGGCGCAAAAGGTTCATCTGCGGCGCGGGGATCGAAATTTCCGCGCGGGACGCCGACTCGCCGGACTGGTGCATATGCTCGCCCAGCATCATCACGACCACATCCGCCTCTTTCGCGGCACAAAGCGCCTCTTCCATGTAGCGGTCGGGATCGGCGAAAACCGGGTTTGCCTTTTCCTCATCCGACAAAAGGAAGCTGTCCTTTTCGAGCATGCCGCAGCCCTCGGCGGTCACGACGGGATTTTTGAGCAGTTTCCCGAGCGCCTCGCCCGGCAGGACGCAGCGATCGGCGGTTCTCGATTTTCTGTTCCAGGTGCCGACCGCGCGCGGCATCACGGCATACGGGCCGATCATTGCCACCTTTTTGTCGGCGGAAAGCGGCAGGATGCCGTCGTTTTTGAGCAGCAACGTCGTCTTTTCGACCGCCTCGGTCGCCAGCGCCCACTTCTTGTCCGCATCGACGGGTCTGCCCTTCAGGAAACGATAGGGGTCCTCGAGCAGACCTTTTTTGTTTTTCAGGCGCAGCACCCGCATCACCGCCTCCTTGAAGAGTGCGGGGTCGAGCGTGCCGTCCTTTAACATCTGCGGCACGTTGACGGTATAGATATAGTCCATCATGCAGATGTCGATCGCCGCCTCGAGGCCGACGCGCGCCAGCTCCTGCTCGTTGTTGACCGCGCGGTGGTTCTTGCACTGCAAAAGCGAGCACCAGTCGGTGATGTTCACGCCGTCAAAGCCCCACTCATCGCGCAGGATGCCCCGCATAAGGCGGGTGTCCAGGTTGGTGGGGATGCCGCCGATGGTGTTGAACGAGCTCATGATCATGTCGCAGCCCGCATCGACCGCCGCTTTATAGGCGGGCAGGAAGGTCTCCCGCAGCGCGCGCTCGGACAGCTCGACATTGTTATAGTCTCTGCCGCCCTCGGCATAGCCGTATGCCGCAAAGTGCTTGACACAGGCGGAAAGGCTGTCGGTGTTGGCGGTGCTGTCGCCCTGATAGCCCTCGACCATCGCCTTTGCCATGCGGCAGGCAAGCGTCACATCCTCGCCGTAGGACTCATACGACCGTCCCCAGCGGGCATCGCGCGAGATGTCCACCATCGGCGAGAAGGTCACATTGAGACCGTAGGCGGTGGCGCTGTCCGCCGTGGAGCGCGCCGTGCGCTTCACAAGGTCGGGATCAAACGAGCAGGCAAGCGCCAGCGGCGTCGGCAGCGCAACCGTATAGCCGGAAATGACATCCGCCATGAAGAGCAGCGGCACCTTGCTGTGACGCATATGCTCCTCCTGGATAGCGCGCAGATCCTCGACCGCCGTGTTGCAGTTGCAGATGAGCGAGCCGACATGATAGACATCCTCTGCGGTGAATTTCCAACCGGTGGCCTCGCCGGTGATCATGCCGTCCTGTCCGAAATAGCTGCTCGAAAGCTGCAAAAGCTGTCCTAACTTGTCCGCCTCGGACAGGCTGTCATAAAAGGCTTCCAGTTGCTTTTCCGTTAACATACGATTTTCCTCACAGTTTCTTTATGTCTCTATGTTCCACCAACACCCTCGCGCCGTTTTCTCTGAGATGCGTCGCGAGCTCTTCGGTAAAGGTGACGGAGCGGTGCTTGCCGCCGGTGCAGCCGAAGGCGATGACAAGCTGACTCTTTCCCTCGTTGCGGTAAAGCGGCAGCATATAGTCAAGAAACGAAAAAAGCCGTTTTTCAAACTCTTTTGATTCGGGGCAATCCAGCACAAAATCCCGCACCGCCTGCTCCAGCCCCGTGTGGGAGCGCAGGGTGTCCACATAAAAGGGATTGGGGAAGCAGCGCACATCGAGGACGAGATCCGCCTCGTGCGGCGTGCCGTATTTGAAGCCGAAGGACATACACTGCACCGTCATCGCGTTTTCCGGCGCATCCATGAAAAGCTGCACGATGCGCTCCCGCAGCTGCGCCGAGGTCAGACGCGAGGTGTCGATGAGATAGTCCGCCGCCTGCTCTATGTGTTCCAAAAGCCGTCTTTCGCGCTTGATCGCCTCGGTGACCGAGGTGTCGCCGAGCTCGGTGAGCGGATGCCGCCGCCGCGTTTCCTTATACCGCCGCATCAGCACCTCATCCTCGCAATCGAGGAACATCACCTTATACGGAATTTCCCGCTCCCGCATGGCGCGCAGACAGTCGTCGAACTGACCGAGCGCCGCCGTGCCGCGCGAGTCGGCGACCAGCGCCACCCGCTGCGTCTCGCCCTCCTGCGCCTGCAGGAAAAGCTGCGCAAACTGCGCCAGCAAAACGGCAGGCAGGTTGTCCACGCAATAATATCCGATGTCCTCCAGAGCGGCGATCGCCCTGGACTTTCCCGCACCGGACATGCCGGTAACGATCAAAAATTCCATAGTGTTCTCCTATAATTTGTCTGCTAAAATTCTCCGACAAAGCGCACCTCGGGGACAAGCGTCACGCCCGTCTTTTCACGCACCCGTTCGATGACCGCATCCGAAAGACGGCGCACCTCCGCCGCCGTGGCATTGCCCTTGTTCACGACAAAGCCCGCGTGCTTTTCGCTGACCGCCGCTTCGCCGACGGAAAAGCCCTTGAGTCCGCACTGCTCGATGAGCGCGCCCGCGAAGTGCCCCGCAGGACGCTTGAAAAAGCTGCCCGCGCTCGGAAGCTGCAGCGGCTGCTTTTCCCGCCGCTTCGCCATCAGCTCCTGCATCGTCGCGGCGATCTGTTCCTTGTCGCCCACTTTGAGCCGCAGGTGCAGCGCGGTGACAACGCCGCCGCTCTCCATGAGCGCGCTGTGGCGGTAGGAAAGCGACAGGCTCTCCGCATCGACCGTGTGCAGCGTGCCGTCGGTCTCGAGGACCTCGGCTGCCGTCAGCACCTGCGCCGCTTCGCCGCCGTATGCGCCCGCGTTCATGAACACCGCGCCGCCCGCCGTTCCGGGGATGCCGAAAGCAAATTCCAGCCCCGTCAGCGCCAAGTCCTTTGCAAAGGTACAAAGTCTTGTGAGCGGCACACCCGCGCCGCAGGTGACCGTCTCGCCGTCTGCCGCCATCTCCGCCGTTTTCGGGTCAAAGCGCCAAACGACGCCCCGCACTCCGCCGTCGCCGACAAGCAGGTTCGAGCCGTTGCCGATCAGCAGCGTCGGCACGCCCGCCGCGCGGCACGCGCAAAGAAGCTTTGCCGCCGCCGCGCCGTCCGGCACGGTCACGAGCAGCTCCGCCGGTCCGCCGATCCGAAAGGTCGTCAAAGGGGCAAGCGGTGCATTTGCCGCCGCCTGCCACCCGTTTTCCCGCGCAAGCGCGGCAATGTCCGCAAGACGCAAGGCGTTCGCTCCTTTTTTCGTGAAATTCACTCCACCAGTCCGGCGGCGCCGATGATGCCCGCGTCGTTGCCGAGCGCCGCGACGCAGAGCTTTGTTTTCTTTTCGCTGAATTTGCTGAACTGCTCCGCGTCGATATACTTTCTCAGCGGGGCAAGCAGGGTCTCGCCCTCCTTGCAGATGCCGCCGCCGACGCAGAGGATCTCCGGCTGGAAAATGTTGATCATGTTGATGAGACCGACGGCGATATAGTAGATATATCTGTCCACGACCGCCTTGCCCGCGGCATCGCCCGCGCGCATCGCCTCAAACGAGGTTCTGCCGTCCACCTTGTCAAGGCTGCCCGCGATGTCCCACATCTTGCTGTCCCTGTGTTCCTCCATCGCGCGGCGGGTCTGACGGATGAGACCGGTCGCGGAGGCATATGCCTCCCAGCAGCCGCGTCTGCCGCAGGAGCACAGCTCACCGTCCACCTCGATGACCGTGTGTCCGAGCTCCGTTCCCGCAAAGTTCGAGCCGGCAAACACCTTGCCGTCGATGATCACGCCGCCGCCGACGCCCGTGCCGAGCGTGATGCACACGCAGCTGTTGACATCCTTCGCCGCGCCCGCGATAAATTCGCCGAGCGCCGCTGCGTTGGCGTCGTTTTCGATATACACCTTTTTGCCGAGCATTTCGGACAACATGGCGCAGAGCGGCAGATTTTCAAAGCCGAGGTTCGCGGCGCGCTCCACAACGCCGGTGTCCTTGTTGCAGACACCGGGGCTGCCGACGCCGACACCCTGCACCTCGTCCATCGAGATGCCCGCCTTTTTCACCGCTTCGCGCGTCATGCGCGCCATATCTGCGACAATCTCCTCCGACGGACGGGGACAGGCGGTCTTACACTTGGCAAAAGCCACGATCTCATGACGGTCGTTCACGACGCCCGCCACGATGTTGGTGCCGCCGAGATCAATGCCTACTCTGTACATAGATATATGCCTCCCAGAAAAATTTATCAATATTTATACCATTCCTCCTGCGTCTTGGGGGACGCGGGCGGAAGGTCATCTGCCATGCCGAGGTTGCGCATCAGCTCATATGCCGCATTATAGCCCATCTTCTTCTGCCGGTTGTTCACGGCGGCGACCTCGATGATGATGGCGAGGTTTCTGCCCGGATGTACCGGAATGGTGAGCAGCGGCAGCTTGATGCCGAGAATGTCCGTATATTCGTTGTCGAGACCCATGCGGTCATACACCTTGTCCTGGTTCCACGGCTCAAGGCGGATGACCATGTCGATCTTTTCCGTGATCTTTACAGCGCCCATACCGAAGATCTGACGGGCGTTGACGATGCCGACGCCGCGCAGCTCGATGAAGTGGCGGATGTTCTCCGGCGCACTGCCGACAAGCGTCTTCGCCGACACGCGGCGAATTTCCACCGCATCGTCCGCAATGAGCCGATGGCCGCGCTTGACAAGCTCGATGGCGGTCTCGCTCTTGCCGACGCCGCTGTCGCCGACAAGCAGCACGCCCTCGCCGTAGACCTCGACGAAAACGCCGTGGTTGGTGATGCGGGAGGCAAGCTGCACATTGAGGTAGCCGATGAGCGCCGCCATAAATCCCGAGGTCGTGTCGCTGCTGCGCAAAAGCGGCACGCCGTCCCGCTCACAAAAGCCGTGCAGCTCCGCGGGCGGCTCCATGGCGCGGGAAATGACGATCGCCGCGGGACGGTGCGCGGTCAGCTCCGAGAGCCGCTCGGCGCGCGTTGCGGGGGAGAGATCCTCCAAAAAGCCAAGCTCGCTCTTGCCGAGCACCTGTATGCGCTCGCTGTCAAAATATTCAAAGAAACCGGCAAGCGCCAGCCCCGGACGGTTGGTATCGCTGCTCACAACGGCGCGCAGTCCCTTTTCGTCCGGCATATACAGCACTTCCAGCGACAGCTCGTCGATGATCTTGGACAGCTCCACAGAATATTGTTTTGCCATACGCCGCTCCTTTGTATCCGTATTCAGTTGTATTTTACCGCATTTATCCGCGTTTTGGAACCCCTTTTTTGGGTTTTTTTACGAAAATTTTTCGACTTCCCCGTTTCTCTTGACTTCCCCCGCAGATGTGTTAGTATATATAGGCTGATATTTAATAACAGTAAGAAAATAGGAGGGTGTGCGTATGACAAACAGGCGTCCGCGCGAGCCGATCGACATGGTGAACGGGCGCGTGCTGCCGCAGCTTTTGCGGTTTGCCGTGCCGATGATGCTGACCGGCGTTTTGCAGCTGTTGTATCACGCGGCGGATCTTATCGTGGTCGGCAAATTCACCGGCGACGCCGCAGCCGCCTCGCTTGCCGCCGTCGGTGCGACCGGCTCGCTCGTCACCCTCATTCTCAATATCTTCATCGGTCTTTCCACCGGCGCGAATGTCGTGATCGCCCGTGCCATCGGCGCCGGCGACGACAGGCAGGCGGGCACGGCGACCCACACGGCGATCACCGTTTCCGTCATCTGCGGTCTCGCGGTCGGCGCCGTCAGCGCCGTTTGTGCGCACCTTTTTGTGCAGTGGATGAGCACGCCATCCGATGCGGTCGACGGCGCGACGCTGTATTTCCGCATCGTCGCCCTCGGCTTTCCCGCAAGCCTTGTCTATAACTTCGGCGCGGCGGTGCTGCGCTCGGTCGGCGACACCAAGCGGCCGCTGTACTTCCTTATTGTGTCCGGCATGGTGAATGTGGTGCTCAACCTGTTTCTCGTCATCGGTTTTCACCTCGGCGTGGTGGGGGTCGCCGTCGCGACCACCGTGTCGCAGTATCTCTCCGCCTTTTTGGTGATTATGGCGCTGCGCGCCATGCACAACCCCTGCCGCCTGCGTCTGCACGATCTCGGCATCAACAAAACCGATCTTTCCGAGATCATCGGGATCGGCGTCCCCGCCAGCATCCAGAGCGCCTGCTTCAACATTGCCAATGTGATGATCCAGTCGTCCATCAACTCGTTCGGCACGATCGCGGTGGCGGGCAACACTGCCGCCTCCAACCTCGAAGGCTTTGTCTATGCGCCGATGGAAGCGGTGGCGCAGTCGGTTCTGACCTTTGTCGGTCAGAATATGGGTGCCAAAACCCATGACCGCATTCCGAAAATCCTCAGAAGCGGCATCCTGCTGGTGGTGCTGATCGCGGGTGTAATGGGCATGGCCTGCTGTGTGTTCGGCAGCCCGCTTTTGTCCATCTACACCGATGACGCCGATGCGATCGCCTACGGCGTCGAGCGCCTTTGGTACATCTGCGCGCCGTATTTCCTGTGCGGCACGATGAACTGCTTTTCCAACACCCTGCGCGCCATGGGACACTCCACCCTGCCGATGTTCACCTGCGTCGGCGGCGTGTGCGGTCTGCGCATTCTGATCATCCTCACGGTGTTCCGTTGGTATCGCCATCTGAGCATCCTGTACGCCAGCTTCCCCATCTCGTGGGTGCTCGTCATTGCGATCCTGTGGGTCGCCTACCGCATCCTCTACCGCCGCCTGCTCGATAGGAGCAAGGCCGAGACGGCGACCCCTGCGGTTTCCTGAGAATAGATGACAAAACAACTCCGCCCCGTCTGCACACGCAGACGGGGCGGGGCTTTCTTATGACAAGCTTGCAAGATAGCCTTCCACATCTTTGAAGAGGTCGAGCGGGGTGTCCTTTCTGAGATACAGCGGATGGTGCGGATGCCCCTTTGCCTTGGAGCGCGCACCGGCGGTGTACCACACCGCGCCGTACCGCTCGCCGCACAGCAGCATGTCCCGCACGCAGTCGGGCAGATAGCGCCGCTTTTCGATCACCGTGCCCCACGCCGCCCACACGGCGGGATGCGCACCCGCATGGGACAGCACCCAGTCGAAGGCGCGCATGTTTTCGCTGTGCAGGCGCTCGTCGCGCTCTTTGTCCATGTCATCGGGCGAGGTCGCGCGCTGGGCATAGACATTGAACATGACAAAGCTGTCAAACCCGTTGTGATGTGCGATGCGCTCGACGCTTTTGAGCGTGTTGTCCAGGTCGTCGGGCGCAGCGGTGGAGGGATTGACGCCGACGGTGATGAGCGGCTTTTTCCCCTTTGTCCCGAGGATATACCGATATTCCTCATAGGTGTGCGGAACATACAGCCACTTTTCATGATCATACGGCACCGCCGCCGTCTCGGCGGCGGCAAGCGCGACAGAGAACGGCAGGATGTCCTGCGCCGCTATCGGGGTCTTCGGAATGTGCATCGTGATCGCTCCTTTTGCCCTATCCTATCAGTTTTCGCCCCGCTTGTCAATTTTCGCCGTTTTCTTGACTTTACAGGCAAAAAATGGTAGCATACTTTTCAGAAATGAGAGGGAGGCTGACACCATGTTTCACTATGGAAGGCTGACGGATTTTTCCGTTTCGGGCAATACGGTTTCGCTGCACTTTGCGCACTTTGACGGCGAGGTCACAGTGCTGACGCCGGAAATTTTCAACATTTTCGCGGCGCATCACACGAAAGAGCATTTTTCCAAAGCCATCGAGGGCGACAAGGCGACCGCCTGCCCCTTCACGGCAGAGCGCCTTGCAAACGGCGGGGTGTCGGTCAGGACCGACCGCCTGGAGGCGCGCATCTATGACGATTTCAAGGTCGATTTCTACCGCGCCGACGGGACGCTCCTTTGCGCCGACTGCCGCGACGAGAAAAAGGACGGCGGCAAAAAGCTGACGGAAGAGGAGATCGTCCAGCTTCAGTCCGAGGGACATCAGATCGTCGACGGCGAGGATCTCGGCGACGGCGGCATCGAGGTGATGAAGCAGCTTGACGGCGACGAAGCGTTCTATGGGCTCGGCGACAAGACGGGCTTTCTCAACAAGCGCAGCTATGAATATGATATGTGGAACACCGACAACCCCCGCACGCACACGGAAGCCTGGCGCGCGCTGTACAAAACGATTCCCTTCTTCATCACGCTGAAAAAGGACGCGGTGTTCGGCATCTTCTTTGACAACACCTTCAAATCCACCTTCAACATGGCGAAGGAAAACGGCGACCGCTATGGCTTCACTGCCAAGGACGGCAACCTTGACTACTATTTCCTCGGCGGCGACAGCATGCCTGCCGTTGTGAAGAACTATACCTATCTCACCGGCACCACGCCGCTGCCGCAGCTGTGGACGCTCGGGTATCAGCAGTCGCGCTACGGCTATGATCCCGACAGCGACTTTTTGGAGGTCGCGGAAAAGCTGCGCAAAAACCGCATTCCCTGCGATGTGCTGCACTTCGACATCCACTACATGGAGGGCTATCGCGTTTTCACCTGGAGCAAAACGGCGCACCCCGACCCCAAAAAGCTGCTCGACACCCTTTCCGCCGACGGATTCAAGGCGGTCACCATCGTCGATCCCGGCGTCAAGATGGAACGCGGCTACAAGGTCTATGACGAGGGCTTTGCAAACGACTTCTTTGCCAAGGATCACGAAAGCGGCAATGTCTATATCAACCGCGTGTGGCCCGGCAAGACCGCCTATCCCGATTTCGGCAAGCCGGCAGTGCGCAAATGGTGGGGCGAAAACCACAAGGCGCTCACCGATGTCGGCGTCGCAGGCATCTGGAACGACATGAACGAACCGGCGAGCTTTGACGGCGAGCTGCCGCAGGATGTGGAATTTACGGACGAAAACCGCCCCGTCTCCCACGCCGAGGCGCACAATTTCTATGGCCACAACATGTCCAAGGCGACCTATGAGGGGCTGAAAGCGCTCACCGGTAAACGCCCGTTTGTCATCACCCGCGCCTGCTATGCGGGCACGCAGAAATACAGCACCGTCTGGACGGGCGATAACCAGAGCCTGTGGGCGCACCTGCAAATGGCGATCCCGCAGCTGTGCAATCTCGGTCTTTCCGGCATCGCCTTCGCGGGCACGGATGTCGGCGGCTTCGGCTGCAACACAACACCCGAGCTGCTCACCCGCTGGACACAGGTCGGCGCTTTCTCCCCGCTTTTCCGCAACCATTCGAGCCTCGGCACGCTGCGGCAGGAGCCGTATGTGTTCGGCGATCCGTATATGTCGATCTGCCGCGAATACATCGCGCTGCGCTATTCTCTGCTGCCGTATTTCTACGATTGCTTCAAGACCTGCGAGGAGACCGGTCTGCCGGTCATGCGTCCGCTGGTGCTGCAATATGAGAACGACGAAAATGTGCGCGACATGAACGACCAGTTCATGATCGGCGACGACATCCTCGTGTCCCCCGTGGTGACACAGGGCGCGACGAAAAAACTCGTCTATCTCCCTGCGGGCGACTGGTTCGACTTCCACACCGGCGAAAAGCTCGCGGGCGGGCGCTATATCGTCAGGGACGCGCCCCTTTCCGTCTGCCCGATCTTCGTGCGGGACGGCGCGATCCTGCCGCGCTTTGCGCCGCAGCAGTTCGTCGGCGAGATCGACAACGACAAAACGCTGTATCTCACCGTCTACGGCGACAACGGCAGCTATGTGCACTATCAGGATAACGGCGCCGACTTTGCCTACCGCGACGGCGCGTATAACACCTATGAGATCGTCAACAAAGACGGCAAGGTCGAAACGACCCTGCTGCACGCCGGCTATGACAAGGTGTATGAAACCATCGAGATCGAAACCGTCCGCTGAACGGCAAAAGGCGGAGACACGCATGTGTCTCCGCCTTTTTTCATTCTTCCGTATATTTTGTCAGCGTCGGGCTTTTCAGGATGCCGAAACGCTTTAGCTGATATTCATAGCTCCAGTTGTCGCCCTCGGTGCGGTAGGACGAGGGGCCGAACCAGTGGTGCGAGGTGTTCACGAGGTGCACCTGCCCAAAGCTGTTCATGCGGTTGCCGAACAGCGTCAGCGTCAGCGTGTGCGCACCCTTTTTGAGCGGCAGCGTGCAGGTATAGGGCGGCAGGGCGATGCTGCCGACCCGCTTTTCGTCGACGGACACGCCGATGAGCGCGCCGCGATAAAGCGATGCGTGCACCGCAAGGCGGGCGTCCTTCTCCATCGTGACGGGGATGTGATAGTCGATGTTTGCGCCGTAGAACGGCAGTCCCTGTGTCGTCACATCGGCAAACGCCAGCTTTTCGGGCAGCGGCGTCACAGTCTTTTGCGTGCCCGCGACCCGCACGCCGAACGCCCCCAGCACATAGCACCATTCCACATTGGTGCGCTTGCCGTAGGGGAGCTGCAGCACGATGCGGTTTTCTCCCTTTTCGATCGGCGGCAGCGCGACCGTCTTGATGGCATGATCGGTGAAAAAGCCGGTGACGACGGACGGCACCCTTTTGCCGTTCATCTCGATCTGCACCGTTTCGGCGTCCTCCAGCGCCAGCTGCGCCCCCTCGTAGGCTATCTCGCTGTCAAAGGTGAAGTATAGCTGCAGCGTGTGCTCCGGCGGCTCCTCCGGCAGGGTATACGGCTGCGCCAGCGCGCCGTCACGGCGGGGATAGCCAAGCTCCCGACGCAGGCGGGCATCCAGCCGCAGCAATTCCTCCTCCGGCTGCCGCGCACCGTCGTCCAGCGCATATGCCGCCATGTCGAGCAGCAGCACATTCGGCTCGCCGAGCGTGAACGGCACGGCGGGCAGGCGTTCGGTCTTTTCGAGAACCTGCACGCTCTTTTTCGTCTCCTGCAGGCTGTCGACGGTCGGCGGCAGCAGCTTTAAGAGCGTGCTTTCATATGCCCCGACGACGCGCGTGATGAGCGTGTCGCCGTTTTCGATCACAAAGGGCAGCGGCGTGATGTCCCCGCTCACGGTGTCATACAGATACGGTGTGAACGCGCCCTTAATGCGGATGTGCAGCGTATCGAGGGGCAGCACATCGTTCTGCGGATACCGCTCGCCCGCGCCGGGGAGATCCTTGCGTGCGATGAAGAGCCAGCGTCCGTCGGTGTCCTCGCGGTAGTTGTAGAGATGCGTCTCCACCGTGCGCCCGCCGTCATCGGTGATACGCACGGTACGCACGGGCTCGAGCGCCGTCGTCAGCGCCGCCTTGTCAAACGGGATGGCGGTCGATGCCGCGAAAAGCGGTTTGCAGGCGTCGGACGGCAGCGCGTCGACAAGCTGCGGACAAGCGCCCATGAAAATGACGCTGCCGCCGTTTTCCCTGAATCTTTCGAGGAACGCAACCGTTGTGCCGCGCAGCGTGAGCACGGAGGGAACGACAACGGCGTCATAGTGCATCCGCCCGACGCGCCCTGCGTCCTTTTCGTCGGTAAGCGACGGCAGCTGCGACTCGCAGATGAAATCAAAATCGAGCTGCTGCGACAAAAGCCAGTCCGTCACGGTGGCGAAATTTTCCTCCAGCGTCTGCCGCAGAACGCCGCACTGCGCAGTCGGACCGGTGGTGATCCAAAAGCTTTCGACCGGATGGATGACGCCGATGCGCACAAGCGGTCTGCCGCGGGTGAGCGCGGTGTTGAGCCGTGCAAAATGATTTTCGATGAGCGGATATTCCGTATACCACGGCGACTGATAGTGGATGGACGCGGGATAGTCGCGCTTTGCCTCGCCCGCCATCGACACCCACGACAGATGCGGCACGCGCACGGTCACGCCGAGCGCCGCCTGCCAGTCGCCCTGATATTTGTGCCCGCGGAAATCAAAGTCCCAGTTGGTGACGCCATACAGCTCGGACATCATCGCCTCTTTGCCGTATTGATGCACCGCCGACTGCGTCTGCTTGGCGGTGGTGAATTCGCGGTTGTTACACAGCATGTCGATGCCGGGGATGGTGAATTTGCCATAGGAGCGCATCACCTCGCCGCAGGACATGGTCTGCCCCGCAAGGTTGCGCTCGTTTAAGAGATGTCCCGTGGAGGAAATGCCGTTTTTCTCGCACCAGGCAGCGATCTGCCCGCAATAGTTCTCCGAGAAAAGCGCCGCGCGCAGGTCGAAAAAGCGGTATTTCGTCAACCGATCGCTGCTGTCGCGCTTCAGCCAGAAAAGCTCCGGCAGGCGGTCGAGCAGCGACTCCCCGTATGCCTTTTCATACGCTTCCTCAAAATACCGCGACCAGCCGCTGAAAATGTCCCCCCCAAAGTGCGGATCGGGGATGGCGTGCCGCTCGCTCTCCTGCACATTCGGTTCGTCCGAGAAGATGGCGGGAACGGTCGTGTCGAACAGATCCCCCGCCGTCTCCTTATACCGCTCATGCGTCACGCGGATGAAGGTCGCGACCGCCTCCTTGTCCATGGTGTCGAGATAGGTCGCGTTGTTGAACCACGACGATGGCGCGTCGTTCACGACAAAGGCATACCACTTCGTCCCCTTTGCCGCCGCGCAGCGGTCGATGCGCACGCTCTCCGTCAGATAGCCGTCCGCGGAGACGGTCACATCATAGGCGGCGAGAAAATACGGCTCGCCCCTTGCGAGCGCCTCCTCTTTTTCGAGCGCGGACGCTTTGTCCTCGCGGGACAGGCACAGGCTGCGCCGCCGAAAGCGGGGCTCGGCGGTCACCTTGCCGCCCGCCGAGCCGGACGCCCAGCGATCCTCGTCATACAGCCACGCGAGCATGTCCTCCTTTGTCGCCCTGTCGCAGCAGGCGCGGATGAGCGCCATGAATTCATCGCTGAGATACGGCGTGTCCAGCCCCGAACGAGCGTGCATGTGGAACCCGCCGAACCCCATTTTTTTCAGCTCGCCGATCTGCCGCAAAAGCTCGTCCTTTTCGAGCTTGCAGTTAAAGGACCAAAACGGTGTGCCGCGAAACGCCTTCGTCGGCGCGCAAAACAGCTCCTCGGACAGCGTTTTCGCCGCGTTTTCTTTATACAGCACAGCGGTCACTCCTTTCGCTTGACATCACTATACCGCAAGGCGTATACTGAAAACAGTACCAAAATTTCTATTTTTGGCGGTGATTTTGTCATGTTCGAGGAGTTGGAGGCGCAGGGCTTTCATATGCTCACCGCCCATCGGCGGGAGGAGCCGCTGCACGGGCATGCGTTTTTGGAATTTTCCTATATTTTGAGCGGCGCGGCGACGCATTTTCTGGACGGCGAGACCGCCGAGATGCGTGCGGGGGACTTTTTCATTGTGGACTACGGCACGCGCCACGCCTATCGGGCACACGGCGACGAGCCGTTTCTCATTTTCAATTTCATTTTCTATCCGCAGTTCATCGACCGCGCCCTTGCCGACTGCCACTCGTTCGGCGAGGTGGCGGACTCCTATCTGCTGCATTTTCAATACGGCAGCCTCAAGACCTCCCCCACCGGCAGAATTTTTCACGACGACGGCGGCAAGCTGCGCGAGATCGTCGGGGACATGATGCGGGAATATGAAAAAAAGCGCGTCGGGTATAAGGAATACATCCGCTGTCGCTTCCTCGAAGCGCTCATTCTGGTGCTGCGGCGACTGGCAAAGGAAGAAAAGCGGCAGCTCAGCACGGCGGTCGAGGCGGTCGTCGACTGTGTGCGGGAGCGTTATGCCGCGCCGCTTTGTCTGTCCACGCTGGCGGCAGAGCAGAACTATTCCCCGTCCCACCTTTCCAAAAAGTTTGCCGCCGAGGTCGGCGAGCGCTTTTCGGACTATCTCCAGCGGGTGCGCATCGAGCAGAGCTGCCGCCTTTTGGAAACGACCGAGCTGCCGATCACGGCGGTGGCGGAGGCAGTCGGCTATGAAAACGTGCGATTTTTCAACCGCGTTTTCCGCCGCCTGCTGCACACTACCCCGCGGGAGTATCGAAAAAACCGTCGCTTATGAGAGAACCGCCGCCCGTTTGGGCGGCGGTTCTTTTCTCTTGTGCACATTATATGTAGTGATGCCGCGAAAGCGTTTTGCGCAAGGGAAAACCGATCGCGACCGCTGCCGCGATCTTCACGGCGTCCCCCGCAAGAAACGGCACAACACAGGTGAGCAGCGCCGCGCCGAGCGGCGTTTTGCTCCCGATCATGAACCATGCTGTCCCGAAGGCATAGAGCGCCGCTGTCCCGACAACAAAGCCGACGATCCAAAAAAGCGGCTTTTCCGCGTGGCGGCGAATGAAAAGTCCCGCCAAAAACGCACACAGAAGATACCCGACAAGATAGCCGCCCGTGGGACCTGCAAACTTCTGCACGCCGCCGGAAAAGCCCGCAAACACCGGCACGCCGACCGCGCCGAGCAGCAGATAGACGGCGACGGCAAGCGTGCCGCGCTTTTCGCCGAGCAGCGCCGCACAGAAATACACGCCGAGCGTCGCCAGCGTCAGCGGGATCGGCCCGATCTGCAAAGAGAACGGCGACAACACCGCCAGCAGCGCCGCCAGAAGCGCCACCGTCACAAAATTTTTCACCGTCGTTTTCACAGCCGCAAGCTGACCTCCCCCGCATGCAATGTCTTGAGACCGTCTGCCGTCTCGACCACCAGATGACCGTCGTCGTCGATGCCGCGCGCAACGGCGGTATACCGCCCGTCGGAAAGCACCGTGACCTTCCTGCCGAGCACCGCCGAGCGGCGGCGGCTTTCTTTGAGGAAGTCCCCGCTGTCCATCGTTGCAAAGCGCGTCTCCAGCCGGTTGCAAACGGCGGCGATGAGCGCCGCTCTGTCGGGCGCTCTGCCCGCCTCCAGCAAAAGCGAGCTTGCCACTCTTTGCAGATCGCTCGGAAACGCCGCCGTCGATACATTGATGCCGATGCCGACAACGGCATAGGCGCATTGCAGCGTTTCGGCGGAAAGGCTGCCCTCCGTCAGGATGCCACACACCTTTTTGCCGTTTATGAGCAGGTCGTTCACCCACTTTATCTGCACCTGCACGGGCAGCAGGCTCTCGATCGCCTCCGCGACCGCGACCGCCGCCATCGAGGTGAGCAGTCCCACCTTGCGGGCGTTCATGGGGGTGCGCAGCAGCACGCTCATATACACCCCGCTGCCCGGCGGCGAAAAGAACACGCGCCCGCGCCTGCCGCGTCCCGCCGACTGGTGATCCGCGACCACCAGCAGCCCGTGCGGCGCGCCCTCGGCGGCAAGGGATTTCACCCTGTCGTTCGTCGAGGGCAGCAGCGGATGCAGATAGAGCGTTCTGCCGATGTCCTCGGTCATCAGCCCCGCCGTGATTGCCTCCTCGCGCAGCCGTCCGTCCGTGCACAGCCGATAGCCGCGGTTTTTCACCGCCTCAACCGGGATGCCCGTTTTGCGCAGCTGCTCGACCGCCTTGAAAATGCTGTTGCGGGAGATGCCGAGCGCCTTTGCCAGCGCACTGCCGGAAACATAATCCTCTGTCCCCGCCAGCGCCGCATATACCGCATTTTTTGTCATAGCTTCACCGTCTTTCTATAGGCAGTATAGGACGGCAAAGAAAAATTGTCAACCAAAAACCGCGTTTTGGTTGACAATTCAAAAGATGTTGCCGAAAAGCGGTTTTTCCGCCTCGCGCAGCTCCGAGAGCAAGAACCGACACCGTGCGACCTCCGTGTCGAAGTCCGCGCGATCGCCCGCCGCAAGCAGCGTCGGCAGCAGCGCCGCGCTTTCCCGCAGGGGATGGCCGTCGGCGTGCCGCGCCATGAACGCGACCGCGTCGCCGGCGCTTTTCGCGTCCTCTGCGAATGACGCGACCTTTTCCTCTGCGTCCGCCTCCCCCGCCGCCACGGCATGGGCGGCGGCGTCCAGTTCCGCCTCCAGGCGGTCGACCGTTTTGAGCTGAAAAAACAGCGTCCCGACACACAGCGCCGCCACCGCCAGCAGCAGCCCTGCCGCAATCCACATCCGCTTCACAAAGCGCCCTCCCTTCGCAGCGTTTTGCCGTCGGCGGTAAGCAGCAGCACATCGCCGCCCGGCGTCACCGTCATGAGAAACACCGCCGCGACCGCAAGCTTTTGCTCTTTAAGAAACGCCCGCACCGCCTTTTCGCTCCTGCCGCAAAGAGCAAGCCCCCAGGGGCAAAAGCTGCCGTCGCTGACGACGAGGGCGGGCATGCCCGTATCGGGCGCGACCGCGCCGACATCGCCGCAGGTCACGGGCTTTGCGGCGGGGCGGGGATACAGCGTGACACACCCGCCGCGCTCCACCACGGCATAGGCGACCTCATCAAAGCAAAACACATTCTGCATCCGCATCGCCTCCATGAGATCCTCCACCGTCAGGCGCAGCTTTTTGAGCGCCGCGACATCCGGCTTGCCGTCCACGATGACGGGCACGGGGTTGCCGGACAAAAGGCGGCTGACAGCGGGGAATTTCAGCATCACGCCGGACAGGATCAGCTCCAGCGCGACCAGGATGCAGATGGGCACGATGCCGTATAGAAGCGGCGTGCCCGTCTCCTGCATCGGCACGGCGGCAAGGTCGGAAATGAGCAGCGCCGCCACCAGCTCGGACGGGCGCAGCTCGCTTAACTGCCGCTTGCCCATGATGCGCACCGACAGCATCACGAGCGCATAAATGAGTACCGTCCGTATGGCACAGATCAGCATAGCGGCACACCTCCGTTTTCCGTTAGTGTGCCAGGCCCGCTCAGAAATATACCGCGAAAAGATACACGCCCGCCGCCCACAGCAGCAGAAAAAGCGGCAGCGTCAGCATGAATTTCGGCTTGCGGGTCTTGTGGTGACACAGCAGCATCGCCGCCAGCATCAGCGGCGCGCCGCCGAGTGCGCCAAACAGCAGCAGCACCCGCTCCGGCACACGCCGACCGCCGTGCCGCGCCTGCACCTTGTCAAGGGCGACAAGAAGCGCCGCCGCTGCGTTCACTGCCATCAGCCACCCATAAAGCACACGCGACATAAACCCACCTCCCGTTTCATACTAATGTATCAGCTTGTACACCGAAAAGCAAGGAGGAATTTTCATGCGGTTTCTGAAACGGGGACTGCCGCTTTTGCTGTGCCTTTTCCTTTGCGGTTGTCGCACGGTGACACCCGCGCCGTCAGCCGTGTCTGCGCCTTGGCCGACGCGCCCGTCGGCAAAGGACGAGACGGTGCACCACGACACGCTTTCCGGCGTGTGGCTTTCGTACATAGAGCTGGACGCCGCATTCAAAAACGCCGACCCTGCCGCTGCCGCCGCCTATCTCGACGGCGTCATGCGCGCCTGCAGGGCGCACGGCATCAACACCGTGTTTTTTCATGTTCGCGCCCACAGCGACGCCTACTATGCCTCGTCCGTCTATGCGCCCGCCGACAGCGTGAAAGAGCTGCTTTCCGCGGGGTTTGACCCGCTCTCTTATGCCATAAAAGCCGCGCACGCGCACAATATCTCCCTGCACGCCTGGATCAACCCCTACCGCGTCGGCGCGGACAGCGCCCGCGCCGTGTGCGCGGACATTTTCAAGGTCGGCGACAAGTGGTATTATATCCCCTCGTCCGACACCGCCGTGCGCAAAATCCTGGACGGCGTGCGGGAAATTGTTGGCAACTATGCCGTGGACGGCGTGCAGTATGACGACTATTTCTATCCCTCCGGCATGCCCGCGACCGCACAGGCTTTTGAGACCCCGCCCGCGGGCGTTTCGCTTGCCGCCTATCGCAAGGCGGCGGTCAACCGCCTCATAGCCTTCACCTGCAGCGCCGTGCACCGCCGCCGCGGCTGTGTGTTCGGCGTCAGCCCCGCCGGCAACCGCGCCCGCACGGAGGAACGCCTTTTCGCGGACACGGCGCTGTGGCTCTCCGTCACGGGCTATATCGACTACCTCTGCCCGCAGCTCTACAGCGGATTTGACAACGGCGCGCTCCCCTTTTGCACCGAGGCGGACGACTTCGCCGCGCTGCCCCGCGCCGACGGGGTGAAGCTGTATGCGGGGCTGGCGCTGTATAAGGCGGGGCTGCCCGACGGCTATGCGGGGGACGGCAGAGACGAATGGCAAAAGGGCGGCGACATCCTCTGTCGCCAGGCGGCATATGCCAAGGAAAAGGGCTATGACGGCGTTGCCGTTTTCCGCTTCGATCACCTGGTTTCCCCCGCCGACGGCATCCCGAAAACCGAGGCGGAAAATCTCTCCCGCTATCTTCTGACAAATTCTTCCGAGGGTTGACATCTTTCCCCCTCTCATTGTATACTGAATTATGTATACAATGAGAGGAAAGGTGGGAGTGCAATGCGCAAAATTTTGACCGTCGCGGTCGCATTTTGTCTGCTTTTCTCGCTTTTCTGCGGGGTGCTCACCCTTTCCGCGGAGCAGCTCGGCATTGTCAGCATTTCCTCCGGCACGCTCAATGTGCGCGCCGGTGCGGGGACAGGCTTTGCGGTCATCGGCTCGCTGCAAAAAAACGACACCGTCACCGTCCGCGGGTCGCAGAAAAACGGCAACGACCTGTGGTATGAAATTGAAAAGGGCGCGCTCAGGGGCTTTGCCTCGGCGGCATATATCACGCTGCAGACCGCCTATTCCCCCGATGCCGACTTTGAGAGCTATCTCGATGCCCAGGGCTTTCCCGAAAGCTACAGAGCGGGGCTGCGTGCGCTCCACGCCGCCTACCCGAACTGGGTCTTTGCCGCCAGGCACATCGTCCCCTCCTTCGGCGACGCGCTGAACGCCGAGGCGAGGGTGGGCAAAAACCTCGTTGCGAGCTCTGCCCGCACCTCGTGGAAATCCATGGACGAGGGTGCCTACAACTGGGACACAAAGCAATATGTCGCCTTTGACAGCGGCGGCTGGGTGACGGCACAGCGCGAGGTCGTCGCCTACTATATGGACCCCCGCAACTTCCTGGATGACACCGGCATTTTCCAGTTTGAAAGCCTGTCCTTTTCCGCGTCGCACACGCCCGACGGCGTGCGGCAGATCTTTTCCGGCACCTTCATGAGCGGCATGGAGGAGATGTTCATGCAGGAGGCACGGAAGGCGGGTGTCTCCGTTTTGCACCTTGCCTCCCGTGCAAGACAGGAGCAGGGAGCAAACGGCAACGCACTCGGCAGGGGCTATGTCCTTGACGGCGTGACCTATTATAACTTCTTCAACATCGGCGCCTACAAAACGGCGGACAAAAGCGCTATCGAAAACGGCGCCGCCTATGCCAGGGCGCGCGGCTGGGATACGCCGCAAAAGGCGATCGCCGGCGGTGCGGCACAGATCGGGCGCGGCTATATCAACATGGAGCAAAACACGCTCTATCTCCAGAAATTCGATGTCGTGGACGGCGGCAACGGGTATTATAACCATCAGTATATGTCCAATGTCACCGCTGCAAAATCCGAGTCGAACAACATGAAAAAGGCATATGCCGAATGTGCCGGTGCCCTGCAGGGCGCGCTTATATTTCACATCCCCGTTTACACCGGCATGCCCGACACCGCCTGCGCAGCGCCGCAGTCGCAAAACGGCAACAACGACAACACCCTTGTCGGACTGTCCGTCGCGGGCTATTCCCTGACGCCGACCTTCTATCGCTACACCACCGACTACACGCTGTCCGTCCCCGAGGGCGTCACCGCCGTCACCGTCGCAGCCGATAAGAGCGACGGCGGCGCGTCCGTCTCCGGCGCGGGCGTCATTCCGCTTGCGGGCGGCGAGACCACCGTGTCGGTGCAGGTAACCGCGCCGAGCGGCCTTGTCCGCACCTACACGCTGCATATCTACGGCGGCAGCAGCGCAGGAGGCGGTGTTCCCTCCGTCGGCAGCTCCGTCTATACCGTTGCCGACTGCATCACCGGCATCGCCCCCGGCATAACGGCGGACACGCTGCTGGCGGGGCTGACGGCGCAAAACGGCACGGTGCGGCTGGTGACGGCAAACGGCGCCGCCGTCACGGGCAATGTCGCGACGGGACAAGTCCTGCAGCTGCTGTCGGGCGACACCGTGCACGCCGCCTTCCCCATCGTGATCTACGGGGATGTCAGCGGCGACGGCGCGGTGACTTCAAAGGATCTGCTGCTGGCGCAAAAGCACATCCTCGGGATCACCGTCCTCTCCGGCAGCTATCTCAAAGCGGCGGACAGCGGCAAGGACGGCAACCTGACCTCCTCCGACCTTCTGCGCACGCAAAAACAAATTCTGGGGATCACATCCCCCATTTTATAGAGAGGTATTGCAATGAAAAAACTGCTTTCTGTTTTTCTGTGTCTCCTTCTGACCGCGCTCACGGTCTGCGGCGCGCTGCCGGTCACGGCGGCGGGCGCCTTTGTCACGGTCTCTGCGCCGTCATCGGCAACGGTCGGCTCGACCGTCACCGTGAAGGTGACCTACACCGCCGATAAGACCATCGGCTCACTCGACGCCACGCTGTCCTATGACGCGGCGGTGATGACCTTTGCCTCGGCGAGCGGTATCACCGCAAACGGCAACGCCGGCGTCACAAAGATTTCCTTTTATGAGACCTCAGCCTCACCGAAAAAGACCCTGTCCTTCACCCTGACCTTCACCGCAAAGGCGGCGGGGAATTGCAGCTTCGGGCTGGAAACGACCGAGCTTACTGACTGGGAAACCGTTTCGAGTCTCGGCAACCCCTCCGGCAAGGCGACCGTCAGCGTCAAAAACCCGCAAAAATCCGGCAATGCCGATCTGGCGTCTCTGTCTGTTTCCGCGGGCACGCTGTCCCCGAAGTTTTCCGCCAAGGTCACCGCCTACAATATCGTCATTCCCTACAGCGTCACCTCGCTGCTCGTGAGCGCCAATGCCGCCGACAAGAACGCCAAGGTTGCCGTCACGGGCAGTCAGAAGATGCAGGTCGGCAAAAATACCCGCGCCGTCACCGTGACCGCACCAAACGGCACGACCAAGACCTATACTCTGACCATCACCCGCCAGGAAAACACCGGCACGGCGACCGATCCGACAACGCCCGCCGTCGATGCCGCCAAGGTGACGGTCGGTGCGGTCACCAAGACCATCAAGAACGACCTTGCCGACATCCCCCTGCCCGCCGGCTTTGAGGCAACGACCGTCACCGTCAACGAGACAACCTTTCCGGCGGCGCAGAACGCCACCCACGCGGTGACGCTGCTCTATCTCACCGATGAGGACGGACAAAACGGCGCTTTTTATTTGTACAACACGGCAGACATGACCTTTTCGGATTTCTTCTTCACCCAGGTGCAGGCGGGCATTTATGTGTTCCTGACGCCGGAAAACACCGACGCGCTGCCGCAGGGCGCTGTGCAAACCTTCCTGCAGATCGGCGAAAAAACGGTCGCGGCATGGTCGTTGCCCGATGAAAGAGAAAAGGATTTCTATCTCGTTTATGCGCTGTCGCCCGCAGGCAACACGGGATTTTACCGCTATGACAAGACAGAGGGCACCTTCCAGCGCTATATTCCCCCTGCCGAAGACACCCCCGCCCCCGTTGATACAGAGGTGCAGCCCGAGCGCGTCGGCATCCTTGCCCGCGTTTCCGGTTTTTTCTCCGACCTTATCGTCCGCTTCGGCAAGGTGCGCGTGATTGCCGTCGGTGTCGGGGCGCCGCTGCTGCTCGCCGCGATCATCGTGCTTATCGTGCTCATTGCGAAAAAACCGCGCAATTTCAAACACTGATTTCCTGCATTTTATTCCGCAAACCGCCGCTTTTTCTTGACAGAAACGCCGCCTTTTGCCGCAATGGCATCGGCAGCGTTTGACTTTGCGGCGCGCCGCACACGAGGCGAGGAATTTTGATGAATATGGACAGCCTGTGGGAGAAAATTTCCGCCGTCTCCGCGCCCATGCGCTCGGAGACGGCGCCTATGCGCGCCGGCTTTGGCAAAATGCCGCGGGCGACCGCGAGCTTGGCGCAAATGAATACGGCATTGCGGATGCCGCCAACATTCTGTATACGATCGGGGAATTTCCGACCGGCGAAAAGCGGGAGCAGCTGTGCGCCGCCCTTGTGCTGGCGGGCGAGGTGTCCCTTGACTGGCAGCGCGCCTATTTTTCGTGGATCCGGAAGAACACCGACCCGACATACGGCATGAGCCGCGCCTGCCACACGCGGTTTGACTGCACGAAGAAGTGCATCGCGAAGGTGTCGTCCGACGCGGCGCTTATTTTGGGCGCCCGATCCGCGCGGCGGTTAAACTCTTTTTTTCTGCTCCGCTGCTTGCCGCGGGCGTTCAGAGGGAAACCGATGCCGCCCATCACATACAGTGTCTTAAAGAAACCGCTTACCTATTTGATCCATTCCTTTCTGTCATTGCCCGATAAAACATCCCGATCCGCTTTCACGATGGTGTTCCCATCCTCGTCCCGGATAAACGAGTATTGCACCCCGCCCCCGTGCATCATTTTCGGAATTCTGCATATGCTGTGATTGGGCAGCTTTGTCTTTTGCCTTTTCAAAAGCCAATTCCATTGCACTTTTTGTAGGTGTGCCTTGTGAAACCACAAAATTTCCCTTGACATCCCTTTCAAAAAGTGTTACTCTGCCTATAGAATCGTAGTTGGTTAACCCCACAGGCAATTGGAGCCGCCGGGCCTCTAACCAACTATCGGTTCTTTCTTTATTTGGATCAACATAGAGAATGTCGCTGTTGTCTATAAGGCTCTGAATGCCGCCGCGTCTATCCTTTCCGTATGCGCTCGCCACTTTAATAAATTTGTTTATTTTCCCATTGGGCGTCAATTCCAAAGCACAAAGCACCGGATGCCCTATTGTAAGCAAAAACTATGCAGAGTTTTTGCGCCTGCCGAAGGAAGAGAAAAAGCCGGTCAAGGATTGCTTTTCCGACTTGGAATGCGCCCGCATTGAGCGGGCTGTCGGCGCCGTGCCGTATGCCGATTGGATTCTTTGCATGATCTACACCGGCTTTCGCATCAGCGAGTTTTTGTAGCTGACGCCGTTTTCGGTGAAAGAGACGGACGGCGTGCGGCAGGAAGATATGATCGCGCTGATGGGGCATGCCGACTTCTCGGTCGACATCGACCATTATATCAAGCAATCGACGCCCACCCTCGCGGACAGTCGCCTCGGAGGGATTCGAACTGCACTTTCCCGTTGCCGCCCCCCAGCGCTTTCTTTCATCTCTTCTCGGAAAAGTGCTGCATTTTGCTTTGCAAAATTGCGCGGGGCTTCTCACCCTCGCGGACGCAAAAAAACAGGACGCCGCAAATGCGGTGTCCTGTTTTTTTGGTGCGCCCGGAGGGATTCGAACCCCCGACCTTTTGATTCGTAGTCAAACACTCTATCCAACTGAGCTACGAGCGCGTGTTCTTTAAGGAACGCTAACCATTATACGAACTTTATTTCCGTTTGTCAAGTCAAAAACGCAAAAAAATCATTTTCCCCTTGTTTTTCCCACAAAACCGTGGTATCCTATGAAAATGAGAGTTTTTCTCAATTTCGGGAAAGGGGACGGACTCATGACCTATCATACCGCGCAAAAGGCGCGCCTTTTTTCGTTTTTACAGCAGCACGCCGACACGGCGTTCACCGCCGAGGAGCTTTGCGACGCGCTCGCGGGCGCGGGCGCCGTCGGGAAAAGCACCGTCTACCGCCTGCTGCCGCAGCTCGTTGCGGAAGGGCAGGTCAAGCGCTTTTCCGGCAGCGGACAGCGGCGCGCTTTGTATCAGGCGGTCGGCTGTGCGCACTGCGATGCACACCTGCACCTGAAATGCACCGTCTGCGGCAGGATCCTCCATCTTGACGAGAGTGCGTCCGACGCGGTGCTGCGCCGCGTGCGGCAAAGCACCGCCTTTTCCGTCGACGAAGGGCAAACGGTGCTTTTCGGCAAATGTGCCGCGTGCGGCAAACGGAGGTAATCCCCCTTGAAAAAACTTCTTGCCGCCTTTTTTGCGGCGCTGCTTTCCTTTTTGTCCTTTTCCGGCTGTACCGCCGCGCCCGCCGACAACGCGCGGCTGCGCATCGTGTGCACGGTGTTCCCGCAATATGACTTCTTGCGGGAGCTGACGGCGGGGGTGGACGGCGTATCCCTCACGCTGCTGTTGCGTGCGGGACAGGAAAGTCACGACTATGACCCCTCCTCCCGCGACATCGCCGCCATCCACACCTGCGACCTTTTCGTGTCTGTCGGCGGCGAATCGGATCACTGGGTCGAGGAGGTGCTGCGCTCCGTCGACACGGCGCACAAGCGCATCTTCTATCTGCTCGACGCGGTCACGCCGCTTGCCGAGGAGCACTCCGCGCACGATCATCACCATCACGGGGAAACGGAATATGACGAGCATGTCTGGACCGCGCCGCAAAACGCCATCAAGCTCTGTCATGCGCTCACAGAGGCGCTGTGCACGCTCGATAGCGACAACGCCGCGCGGTATCTCGAAAACAACGCTGTCTACACCGCGCGTCTGCAGGCGCTGGACGACACCCTGCGGGAGGTCGTGAAAAACGGCGCACGGCGGGAGATCGTGGTCGCCGACCGCTTTCCGTTTCTCTATTTCTGCAAGGCCTACGGGCTTTCCTGGCACGCTGCCTTTGCCGGCTGTGCCGCCTCGGTCGAGCCGAGCAGCGTCACGGTGCAGCACCTCATCGACACGGTGAAGGAACAGCGCCTGCCGCTCGTATTCAAATGCGAGCTTTCCGCCGGACAGGTGGCGCAGACGGTCGCGGACAACACCGGCTGCGGCATCGCCACTCTTTTTGCCTGTCACAACCTTTCCAAAACCGATTTCGACAACGGGGAGACCTATCTGTCGCTGATGTATAAAAATGCGGCAGCCCTCAGGGAGGCACTTTCATGAGACTGATCACCTGCGACAATGTGACGCTCGCCTATGACGGGCGGGTGGTGGTGCACGACCTGCATATGCAGGTCGACGCCGGCGACTATCTGTGTATCGTCGGCGAAAACGGCTCGGGCAAAAGTACGCTGATGCGCGCCCTGCTCGGACTGAAAAAGCCGTCGGGCGGCGCGATCCGTCTGGAAAACGGGCTGCTCCAAAGCGAGATCGGCTATCTGCCGCAGCAAACGGCGGTGCAGCGCGATTTCCCCGCCACGGTGCGGGAGGTCGTGCAGTCGGGGCTGCGCGGCGGCGCGCTGCGCCCGTTTTTGACGGCGGGCGAAAAGGCGCGCCTTTCCGAGTGCCTGCAGCTCCTCGAAATTGCCGACATCGCCGGTCGCCCCTATCGCGCGCTGTCGGGCGGACAGCAGCAGCGGGCGCTCTTGGCTCGCGCGCTGTGCGCGACGGAAAAGGTGCTGCTGCTCGACGAGCCGGTCGCGGGGCTTGACCCCGCCATGACGGCAGGGCTGTATGCCGTCATCGAACGGCTGCACAAACGCGGCGTCACGATCATCATGATCTCCCACGACATCCCCGCCGCCGTGAAATATGCGACCCACATCCTCCATCTGCGGCACACGCCGCTGTTTTTCGGCACAGCCGCGGACTATGCCGCAAGCGCCGTCGGCAGACGGTTCTTGGAAAGCGAGGGAGAGGCATGAGTGTTCTTGCGACCTTTTTTTCACTGGATTTCGTGCAGCGGGCGCTGCTTGTCGGCAGCCTCATCTCCCTGTGCGCGGCGCTGCTCGGCGTGCCGCTGGTTCTGAAGCGCTATTCCATGATCGGCGACGGTCTGTCCCATGTCGGCTTTGCCGCGCTCGCCGTCGCCGCCGCACTGAACGCGACCGACGCGGCGCTGTATATCTCCATCCCCATCGTCGTCCTCGCGGCATTTCTGCTTTTGCGCATCAACGAGAGCAGCCGCATCAAGGGCGATGCCGCCATCGGCGTCATCGCAACGCTGGCGCTCGCGGTCGGCTATATCGTCATGTACCGCGCGGGCACGAACATCGACATCTCCAACTATATGTTCGGTAACATCTTCACTATCCGCACCGCGGATGCGTGGCTGAGCATCGGCATTGCGGCAGCGCTTTTGCTTTGCTTTATCCTTTTCTATCGCCGTCTGTTCGCCGTCACCTTTGACGAGACCTTTTCCCGCGCCATCGGCATCAGAACGGGGCTTTGCAAAACGCTCATTGCGATCCTGACCGCCGTGACGGTCGTGCTCGGGATGCGCATGATGGGCACGCTGCTCATTTCCGCGCTCATCATCTTCCCTGCCCTCACAGCAATGCGGGTTTGCAACAGCTTTCGCAGCGTTGTTTTCACAGCGGCGGCGGTCGCGGTCGGCTGTTTCCTTGTCGGCACGGTCGCGGCGCACCTATTCAACTTTCCCGCGGGGAGCACGGTGGTGGTCGCAAACGGCATCGCCTTTGTCGTTTGTTCCGCCGTCGGCAGATGGCGGAGAAGATAATTTTGCAAAGTGTCTATATTTTCTGCCAAAATGTAGAAAAAAATATTAAAATTGTCGCCGTTCATCTTTACAAAAGATAACATGGGTGCTATACTGCAAGCAGGCTATACCCTATTCTTATCTCTTTCATATTAAAGGGGGAAATTCGCTTGAACAGTAAACTGAGGAAGACCCTGGCATCCCTTTCGGCATTCGTCCTGCTTATGTCCGTTTGCGTGACCGGCATGAGCGTCTCTGCATGGACGGATGGCGCGGAAACCTATGACTACGGTTTCACATCCGTCGCCTACGACAATCCCTTCATCGCCAGCCTTGCCACAGACTTTGACGCCTACAAATTCGTAGACACGGACAAAGAGGGTGGCACAGCTGCCGTCTGGGGCCCGAAAGAACCAAGCGAGCAAAATCCCGACTCCACCTCCAACATCACCATTTGGACGACGCAGTGGTTCGGTCAGTACGCGAACGGTGCGCTCAAGCCGTCCTCCACATTGAGCGGCGACAAAAGCTATTCGGCGCTGACCTACACCACAAAGCGTCTCACGGACTTTAAGCTGCAGTATACCGCGACCGGCTCCTATGCCCGTATCGGTATCGCGTTCGGCGGAGACGCGGGCGTGTTCCCCGTCAGTATGGACAACGACGACACCAACGACACCGGCGTCATGATCTTTTGTGAAAAAGAAGGACATCTCGGCGTCGGCGGTGCGATTGACGCCGACACCGCAGCCGTGACCGGCGGCGATTTCACGATCCAAAAGAAGCCCTCGGGACATACGCTGCAGAAAACCTCCTCCGTGCGCGTTAGAGCTTTTGCTCCCGACTGCAACGTGACGGTCGGCGCGGCCGCGGACGCGCCGGACTATACCCTTTGCATCAAGGTGGAAAAGGGCGTGCTCACCATTTATGAAAAAACAAAGCCCAATGTCATTTTCACGGTTAAACTGACCGATAAGTATCAGGGCGGCTATGTCTCCCTCATCAGCAACAACGCCGGTCAGGGCTCGTTCAAGGCGTTCGGCGTCTCCGCGATCGAATATGCCGATTGCACAGCGCTCGATGCGCAGCTGGCGCGCCTTAACGGACTGACGCTTTCGAACTATACCGATGCGACGGTAGACGCGGTGGAAGCCCTGCTCGCGCAGGAGGACAACATGCGTGCAAAGCCGAAGAGCGCACAGGCAGAGGTTGACACCTATGTGGCAAACCTCAAAGCCGCCATCGACGCGCTTGCACCGAAGGCAGGCAACTACACAGCGCTGAATACGGCGCTCAACCGCATTCCGAACCATCTCGACGACTATACCGATACAAGCGTCGCCGCGCTGAACACGGCGAAAGCCGCCGCAGAAGCTGCACTGACGCTGGATATTCTGCAGCAAGCGAGCATCGACGCTGCCGCTGCCGCACTGAACACGGCAGTGGATGCGCTGACGCTCAAGCCCGCCGACCTCACCGCGTTGAATGCGGCACTTGCCGCCGTTCCGACGGAGCTGTCGACATACACCGATGAAAGCGTCGCAGCACTTCAGACGGCAAAGGCAAACGCTGCCGCTGCCGTTGCCGCCGCGCCGGACATCACGAAGCAGGCGGAGATTGACGCGCTGACGACCGCACTGAACACGGCAGTGGATGCACTGGCGCTCAAGCCCGCCGACCTCACCGCGTTGAATGCGGCACTTGCCGCCGTTCCGACGGAGCTGTCGACATACACCGATGAAAGCGTCGCAGCACTGCAGACGGCAAAGGCAAACGCTGCCGCTGCCGTTGCCGCCGCGCCGGACATCACGAAGCAGGCGGAGATTGACGCGCTGACGACCGCACTGCAAAATGCCGTCAAGGGGCTGACCGTCAAAACAAACGGCGGCTCCGGCTCTGCCGACGGCTCCGGTTCTACCGGCGGCACTACCGGCAGCACTACCGGTGGCAACAGCAGCACCGTGCCGTCCACCGGCGACAGCAAGCCGCAGATCGCCTTCATGGTTCTCGTTCTCCTGTCCGGCATCGGGCTGGCGGCGACCGTGATAGCAAAGAAAAAGACGCGTGCATAATTCCCGATAAAAACAGAAAAACACGGTTGAGGAAATTCCTCAACCGTGTTTTTTCTTTAGCAGTATTCCCGCAGCACCGCCGCCACGCCACTCTCGTCGGCGGGCGGAGCAATGCGGGTCGCAAGCGCCCGCAGGTCGGCGGGTGCCGTCGCCATCGCCACGGAAACGGCGGCAAAGGACAGCATCGCGCGATCGTTTTCGCTGTCGCCGAACGCCAGCGTGTTTTCCGGCGGGATGCCGAGGGCATTGAGGAGATGCACGATGCCGCTCGCCTTGCTCTCGCCGGGCAGGCACAGCTCCTCATACCGTTCATATTGCAAAAAGGTGACCCTGTCCGCAAGCGCGGGCAGCGGGAGCGGCTTTGTGTCGTCCGCCGTGAAGACCGTCGCCTTGGAGATCGGCGCCGTCGGATAGCGGGCAAAAAAGTCGTCCGCCGAAAAAATTTCAAAATCCGGCGGAGAAAGCGGCAAAAAGCGGGCGGGCGGGTGCAAAAAGAACTGTCCCGTTTCCCCCTCGAGCTTGCAGCAAAGCGCACCGTGCGGCAGATAGGCGTCGAGCATTTCCCGCACGAGCGCATCCGGCATCGCGCGGTTATAGACCCGCTTGCCCGAAAAGCTGCCGTCGGCAAAGCGGCGCAGCCCCGCAGGCGAGCCGTCGAACAGCACATTCACCCCCGCCCCCGCGATCACGCCGTCCATCGGCAGTGCGAGCGCCGCCGGCGGCAAAAAGCCGAGACATCTGCCGGTGCACAGCACCGCGAAATTTCCCGCCGCGCGAAAGGCGGCGACGGCGGCGCGGTTTTCCGCACTCACGGTCTTTCCGTCGGCGGACAGCGTCCCGTCCCAATCAAAAAAAGCAATTTTCCGTTTTTTCATTTCTGTCTCCAAAAGTGCACACCGAGACAACCGCTCCCCCGTATATTGAGAAAGGGCGTCAGTCGGCAAGCTCCACGATATAGGCATCCCCCGCGGCGGCCTTCACCGCGTCGTTTTCCCCGATGAGCGGCACGACCGTCGGGCCGTTCGCAGCTTTCAGCGCCGCAACCGCCGCAGCGGTGATATCGGCGAGGGTCTCGTCGGCGGGGGTAAACCTTTTATCCCCGATCACCAGCCGCTTGCCGAGCGCCGAAAGGCGCAGATCCGGCACGATGGCGGTGCAGCCGAAGTCCCGCGGATTGCCGTCGAAGCCGGCGGTGTTGTTGCCGAGGAAGGCGTTGACGCTGCCGCAAAGGAGCAGCGGCGCGTCCTCGTGCAGGTTGTGCACACGGGTGATGAACTGTTTTAACACCTCCGCCTTGGAAAGGGCGGCATTGTTGCCGACCGCAAGCTGCGCCTGCGCCGTTTGCGTCGGAAAACAGACGCCGTCAAGCAGCAACGCGCCCGCGCCCGCGGTATACAGCTCCTCGGCAAGCGACACGATATAGGTCTGTGCCGCGTCGCTGTAGGGGTTAAGCCAGGGCTTTCCGCCGTTCTGCGGGTCGCCGTCATACCAGGTCCAATCCGCATGGCCGGTCGTCGTGATCTTCGCGTCGGCGAGCTTTTTCGGCGCGGTCGCATCCTTGAAGGCAAAAAGCCGCACGACCGGCGTCAGTCCCGCCTCGCGCATCGCCGCGAAAGCATCGGTCAGCGCCGCCAGCGTCAGCGCATCCTCCGTCTGCGCCCCGACCGCCTTGCCGAGATCGGTCTCGGAAGCATAGTGCAGAGCGCCCGTTTCCGTTTTCAGCTCCACGACAGCGCAGGTATTCCCCGCGTCCGCCGCCGCTTTACAGGTGAGCTTGAGCGCCGCTGTATCCCGCAGCGCCGTATACGGCAGCGTCACGCCGCGCAGCGCCGTTGCCTCGACGGTCGGCGCAGGCGTCGTTGCGACGGGCGCGTCGGTGACGGTCGTCTGTGAGGCGGGCGTCGTCGCGGCAACATCGCTTTTGCGGTTGCCGAGATACCGCGCACCGAAATAGCTCGCGGGGATCAGCACGGCGGCGGCAACGACCCACCCGATGATCGATCTTATTGCCGTTTTGCGGCGTCTGTACCGTCTGCTTTGATGCAGCTTTTGTCCCATTGCAGTGTGCCTCCGTTCAAATTAGGGATACCGACGACGCAAAGCCCAAAATGGCAAGCGCCAAAAGTCCGATATAAATGAGGGTGGCGGGGAGTCCCCGAAAAGCGGGCGGAATGTCGGGGCTGTCGAGCCGTTCGAGCCCCTCCGCCGTGAGCAGACTCAGCACCGTGAACCCGATGCAGCAGCCGAGCGCCAGCCCGACAGCACCGATGAGCGGCAGCGCAAAGCTGTGGTTACAGATGAGCGCTACGCCGATCACGAGGTTGTTGAACGCCGCAAGCGGCAGCATCTTCTCGATGCGTGCATAAACGGCGGGGGCAAAATGGCGCAAAAGCAGCACCGAAAGCAGATACAAAACGGCAGCAATGCCGACGACCATCAGCGGCCGCAAGAGCTTTGCGACAAAATCCGTGCCGATGAGCGCGTCAAGCGGATAGGCGACCGTCACCGTCAGCACGGAGAATACGCCCAAAATGACGGAAAACGGCAAAATGTCCCGCGGGTGGCGCACGATGCGCAGCAGCATGGACGAACCGAAGCCGGTCGTCAGCACCATATTCTGCGTCACCGCCGTGGCAAACAAAAACAGCATAAAGCTCCCGAAATTACTCATTGAGCAGCTCCTCCTTGCCGTTTTCGTTGTGCAGGCGGCGATTGCGGATGTGCTGCATGAACGCCGCCATAAAGCCGAGCAGGATAAACGCGGCAAACGGATATGCCGCCTCGGGGAACCGCGCCTCATACGGCAGCGGGATACCGAACACCTTCCCCGCGATCGCCATTTCCCGCAGCGCAGACACCACACAGATCACCACGCCGAAGCCGCAGCTCGTTCCGAGCGCGTCAAACAGCGCCTGCAGGGGCGTTCTACCCGCGGAAAACCCGCCCGCGTGATAGGTGAACAGCGTGTTCACCGAAACGAGCGGCAGGAAAAGATATAGCGAGGCATACAGCTCCGGCGACACATAGGTCGTGAGCAAAAAGGCACAGCCCACCATCAGCGCCGTCGCCAGCACCGCATACAACGGCGCGCGCACCACGGCGGAAAGGCGCTTGCCGACCGTCGCCATCAGAAGACTGCACGGGATCATGACCGCAGCCGTGCAAACGGTCAGCGCCAGTCCGCGCTTAAGCGAAACGCCCGCCGCGATGATGGAGCAAAGCCCCAACGCCTGCGTCAGAACGATGTTATCATACGCAAAGGTGCGCATGAAGATCCGTCCGAGTCCCAACTTCTTTTTCTCTTTCATATACGCTCACCCCGTTTCACAGCGCGGCGCTCCCGCAAAAAGCGGGAGAAATACCAACAGCCGCGATCGATGGGCGCCGCAAAGGCGTTCATCAGCAGCACGGCAAAGCAGGTGCCCTCCTCAAACCGTCCGAAATGCCGCAAAAGCATCGTGAGGATGCCCGCCAGCACGCCGTAGACAATGCGCGCCGCAGTGTGGCGCGGGGAGGTCACGGGATCGTTCAGCATAAAAATGCCGGCAAAAAGCAGGTAGCCCGAGCAGATCTCGAGCGCCATGTTATACTTAAATCCGCCCTCTTCACTGCGCGGAAACAGCACCGAAATGAGCACGCACACCACAAGGAACGGCACGGTGATTGCCGGTGAGGCGGTGCGGCGCAAGAACAAAAACAGCGCCGCCGCGACCAGCACCAAAACGGCGGTCGCGCCGATCGGACCGCTGATCTTGCCCCAAAGCAGGTCGGAAAAGCTGAAGTTTGCCTTTGCACCGGCGGCAAGCTCCGCTGCGGGCGACAGGCGGGTGACGAACCCCTCCGGCAGCGCGCCGAGCGGCAGCTCGCCGTTCATGGCGGCGATGTCGGGATAGGTGAACACGCGGGTCGGGAAGCACTGGGTCGCCAGCGCCATGCCCGCCGCCGCGGGATTGAAAAGATTGCGGCCTGTGCCGCCGAACGGCAGCTTGACCACCACAACGGCAAACGCCGACGCCAGAACCGGCACCCAATAGGCGGTGATGGGAGACATGAGCAGCCCCACCGTCGTGCCGGTCACGAGCGCCGCGCCGTCAAACACACTGGGGCGCTGGTGCCGCATGGCGTTGCCGAGCAGCTCGCAAAACACCGCCGCCAGCACGGAAAGCGCCGTCAGCACCACCGGCCGCCAGCCGTAGCACGCAAACGAGAAACCCAAAAGCGCCAAAAGCGCCACCTCGACATCCATCATGTACCGCGCGCTGTTTTTCGCCGCGCGCAGCCACGGGCCGTGTGTCTCATTCAAGCGCGTCACCTCCCCAATTCAAAAACACCGTGCCGCCGGTCTCCTGCGCCCGCAGCACCTCATGCATGACCTCCCGTCCCGCGGGGCACACACAGCTGCACGCGCCGCAGCCGTCGCAATCCTCCGGATGGAGCTGCGCCAGGCGTTCATAGTGCATATTTTCCACGCGCCGTGCGATCTCATACGGCAAAAGGCGGGCGTGACACGCCGCGGCGCAGTTGCCACAGCCGATGCAGGGCCCCGCCTCTGCCACCGGCAGCGCCTTCAGCGCCAACAGGCAGGTCATGCCCGGCAGCACCGGCACGGCAGTGTCGGTCAGGCGCACGCCGGTCACGGCGTCCCCCGCCACCAGCACCGCATCCTCCTTCACGCCGCAGGCGGCAAGCACCGCCTCCACGGATACGCCGATCGGCACGCGGACATTCTGCGGCGTTTCCACCGCATCGCCCGCCACCGTCACCACCACAGCGGCAGGAACGGCGTCCGCCTTGATCGCGGCATACAGCGCCGCCGTCGCCTGCACGCCGATACACACGATCGGCACATCGCCGTCGGCGAATGCGGTCACGGGATATTGTCTTTTTGTTTCAAACAGCACGCCCGCCGCATATTTTCCCGCGAGCGCCTCCTTCATGTCACGGTTGACGGGACAAAACGCGATGTGGCAGCCGACCGCATGAATGGCCGTCGCCGCCATCGCCATGCCCTCCGCCACCGCCGTCGGCTCATCGCGCAGCACCGCAAAAGCGGAGGAGGCAAACGGCTGCGCCTCGGTCGCATCCACGACGAGGAACACGCGGCTGTCGGCGGCGGCGCCGAGCACCTCGCAAAGCGGCGTGCCGGACAGCTCGTCCACGATCCCCGCGCGCCGCGCGGCGGTCATCACCTGCTGCGGTGTCAGCTTTGCGTTCGCCAAATGCAGCGAGAGCGGCTGCTCCGGCAGCTCGGCGGGCGTCAACGATACGCAGGAGAGTGTGCCGTACAGCGGATGTTGCAAAACCGTCGTCTCCCCCACCTCTCCCGCCGTCGGCAGGTGGGTCTCGAACCCGTTTTCATCGGTATACAGCAGCGCTCCGCGTCCCAAAGCGCCCGTCGCCTGCGGCTTTGCCGCACCCGCCGACAGGGACAGCGGCAGCAGCCGCTCTCCCGCAAAGCGCGGCGCAGCGACCGGCAGCAGCGCCGCCGGCGCCTTGTGATCCGCAAGGCGCATACCGTATCGTATTTGTTTCAAGGCGATCACCTCTTTGTTGATCATTGGAAATTTTCTCGGTAACTGCTCCCACACCCATGACGGAACTGTCAGGAGGACTTTACCATGCAAATGAAAATGCTTGCAAACGGCACTGTGCGCATCCTGCTCACCGATCGGGAGCTGGCGCACTTTCACGCCGATTTTTTCAACCTGCGGGAAAATGACCCCAAAACGGCAGCCGCGCTGCATCGCATCCTCAAGGCGGCTTGTCCCGACATGCTCAAAACGACAAAACGGCGGCAGCTTTCGGTGGAGGCAGCACCGATCGAGGGCGGCTGTCTGCTGTTCATCTCCCCGCAAAACGCGCGGGAGGAAACGCTTTTCTGCCTTTGCGCCGCAGACACCGCCGCGCTTTGCGCGCTCCTCGCCGCCGCGAAACGGACGCTCGGCGGAAACACCGTCGCCGCCGTTTATCGCCTTGCCGACCGCTTCTTCCTTTTGCTGTACGGCGCGCCGTTTCCCGCGACGGCCGTCGCGGCGCTGGCGGAGTTTTCCGAACATCTGTATTCCGACCGTCTCTCCGGCGCGCGCATCGTCGAGCACGGCACGCCGCTTTGCGGCGGCACGCTTTCCTCGCTTACAGTGCCCGGATGCGACGGGTGAGCGCCGCTTTGTCGTCACTGCCGAAAAAGGCGCTCCCCATCACGGCGATGTCCGCACCCGCCGCCGCTGCCGCGGGAGCGGTCGCATCGGAAATGCCGCCGTCGACCTCGATGTGGGTCGCAAGACCGCGGCGGTGGATCTCCGCGCGCAGTGCCCTGACCTTCGGCAGCATGTCCGCCATGAATTTCTGTCCGCCGAACCCCGGCTCCACCGTCATGACCAGCACCATATGGAGGCGGTCAAGATAGGGGAACACCGCCTCGGCGGGCGTGTGCGGCTTGATCGTCAGCGCCGCCTTTTTCCCCGCCTTCAGAATGCGGTCGAGCGTCTCGTCGATCGGCGCGGCGCTCTCGACATGAAAATTCACGATGTCTGCGCCCGCCGCGATGAACGCATCGAGTAAACGGTCGGGATATTCCATCATGAGGTGCACATCGAACGGCAGCGTCGAATGCTTGCGCATCGCGGCGATGACGGGCGGGCCGAAGCTTATGTTGGGCACGAACACCCCGTCCATGACATCCACATGCACCATATCCACGCGCGCATCGTCCAAAAGCTGCATCTCTTCGGCAATGTGCGCGAAATCGCAGCTGAGCACCGACGGCGAAATTTTCATACGATCCACTCCCTACAGGTATATACATAATAAGTAGTATACCATAATGCCGCCGCGCGCGCAAGGCATTTCGCGCAAAAAGGGCGCGCACACAACGATGCGCCACCCGCTTTTTTTGTAAAAAATGCGAAAAAAACCTTGCTTTTGCGGCGGGGATGTGCTATAGTGTTTGCTGTTCAAAAACATTGTGCGTGGTCGGCGTACAGTTTTTTATCTGAAAGGAGGGACGGCGAATGGAGAGCGCACCGAAAAGAGCGCTCGTGGATCTGGCGGTGCTGCCGGAGGTGTTTCACGGGGTGCTGCGTGCCAAGGCGCTTTTGGCGGACGGCACGGCGACGAGTGCGGCGCAGGCGGCGCGCATGGCGGGCATTTCCCGCACCGCGTTTTATAAATACCGCGATGCCGTCTCGCTGTCGGAAACGGAAAGCGGGCAGCCGGTGACGGTGCATTTGACGCTTTTTGACCGCCCGGGGGTGCTGTCCGGCGTGCTGGCGGCGTTTGCGGCGGTCGGTGCGAACATCCGCACCGTCAATCAGAACATTCCGCAAAAAAACGCGGCGGCGGTGTCCATTTCGGCGACACTGGACGCGGCGACGCCCGCACAGCTGACGGCGGTGCTGCAAAATGTGCCCGGCGTAAAACGCATCGAGAAGGTCTACTGAGAAAGGAAACGAAAACACTATGGTTAAAATTGCCGTCATGGGACATGGCGTGGTGGGCAGCGGCGTTGCCGAGCTGCTGCAAAAAAACGCGGCGCATATCGCCGCAAAAGCGGGCGAGGAGATCGTGCTCGAAAGGGTGCTCGATCTGCGGGAATTTCCCGACCTCCCCTATGCGGACAAATTCACAAAGCGCTTTGCGGATATTTCGGATGACCCGACCATACAAATTGTGGTAGAGACGATGGGCGGTCTCACCCCCGCCTATGACTATGTGAAAGCGTGCCTGCTTGCCGGCAAAAGCGTCGTGACCTCCAACAAGGAGCTTGTGGCGCAAAAGGGCGACGAGCTGCTCGCCATCGCGAAGGAAAAAGGCCTCAATTTTCTCTTTGAGGCAAGCGTCGGCGGCGGCATCCCCGTGCTGCGCCCGCTCGACCAGTGCCTTGCCGCCAACGAGGTGAGCGAGGTCACGGGCATTCTGAACGGCACGACAAACTTCATGCTCACCCGCATGATCGAGGACGGGATGCCGTTTGAGGAGGCGCTTTTGCTGGCGCAAAAGCGCGGCTATGCCGAGCGCGACCCCTCCGCCGACATCGACGGGCTTGACGCCTGCCGCAAAATCTGTATTCTCGCATCGCTTGCCTTCGGCAGGCATGTCTATCCCGCGCAGGTGCGCACCGAGGGCATCCGCGAGATCACCCTCACCGATGTGCGCCTTGCCGCCGCGGTCGGCGGTGTCATCAAGCTCATCGGCAAGGCGGTGAAAAACGGGGAGCATGTTTCCTGCGCGGTCGCGCCCATGATCGTCCGAAAGGAACACCTTTTGTCGGATGTGCGGGATGTGTTCAACGCTATCTTAGTGCGCGGCGACGCCATCGGCGATGTCGTGTTCTACGGCAGGGGGGCGGGCAAGCTGCCCACCGCGAGTGCGGTTCTCGCCGATGTCATCGACGAGGTAAAGCACCTCAAGGCCCGCAAATATCTCTGCTGGAGCGCCGGTGCGCCGGACTATGCGATCGATTTCGGTCTTTTGCCGGCGAGGATGCTTTTGCGGGTGCGCGCGGACGCGGACAAAAAAGCGGACCTCGCGGCGGCGTTCGGCAACATCGAATTTGTGACATGCGACGCGCTGCCGCAGGATGAACTGGCGTTTGTGACAAGCGCCATGACGGAAAAAGAGCTGGATGCCGCCTTGAAGGCGGTCTCCGGTGCAGAACCTGTGCGTCGGCTGCGGCTGGCGGAGCTTTGAGGAGGAACGGTATGCTGATCGTACAGAAATTCGGCGGCACTTCGGTGGCGGACGCCGCCCGTGTCATGCATGTGGCGCAGACAGTCGCGGACACCTACCGCGCGGGAAACGATGTCGTGGTGGTGGTCTCCGCGCAGGGCGACACCACCGACGATCTCATCGCCAAGGGCAAGGAGATCAATCCCGACGGCAGCAAGAGAGAAATGGATATGCTCATGGCGGCGGGCGAACAAATTTCCATCGCGCTGCTCGCCATGGCGATCGAAAAACTCGGCTGTCCCGCCATTTCCCTGCTCGGCTGGCAGGCGGGCTTTTACACCTCGTCGGTGTATAACAACGCGCGCATCCACCGTGTGGACACAGAGCGCATCCGCAGCTGCCTCGACCAGCGCAAGATCGTCGTGGTCGCGGGCTTTCAGGGAATCAACAAATATGACGATATCACCACCCTCGGACGCGGCGGCTCGGACACGAGCGCCGTGGCGATCGCAGCGGCGATGAAAGCGGATCTTTGTCAGATCTACACCGATGTGGACGGCGTGTTCACCGCCGACCCGCGCAAGATCGCGGGCGCGAAAAAGCTGCCGGAGATCACCTATGACGAGATGCTGGAGCTGGCAACGCTCGGCGCGCAGGTGCTCAACAACCGCTCGGTGGAAATGGCGAAAAAATATAATGTGGAGCTGGAGGTGCGCTCCAGCCTGCACGATGTGCCGGGAACGGTGGTCAAGGAGGTAGTCAAAGTGGAAAAAATGCTGGTAAAGAGTGTGGCAAAGGATACCGATGTGGCAACGGTCGCCATCGTCGGGCTGCCGGATGAGCCGGGCATCGCGTTCAAGGTGTTCTCCCGCGTTGCCAATGCGCACATCAATGTGGATGTGATCCTGCAATCGGTGGGCAGAGACGGCACGAAGGACATCACCTTCACCGTCCCGGGCAACTGCGGTGCGGCGGCGGTCGCGGCCCTTTCGGAATACTGCGACAGCATCGGCGTCAAGAGCCTGACGCACGACGAGCAGCGGCTTGCCAAGGTGTCCATCGTGGGCGCGGGCATGGAAACGCATGAGGGCGTTGCCGCGCAGATGTTTGAGGCGCTTGCCGATGCCAACATCAACATCAGCATGATCTCGACAAGTGAGATCAAGGTCTCCGCTCTTGTCCCGCTCGCCGACGCCGACCGCGCCGTCGCCGCCATTCACAAGCGCTTCTTTGAAAAATAAGGCGAGGAAGCACAAAGTGCTTCCTCGGTCAAATTCTCCTTGTCGCCCATTATCATAGGCGACATTTTGCGGCGAAGCCGCAAAACCGGACAATTTGCGGGGTGGGTGCCTCGATTTTTGAAAGAAGTGTTTTGCACAAAGTGCTTCCTCGCATTTCCCTTAAATCGGAGTGCCTACCGCAAAACGAAAGGCGAGGAAAATTCCTCGCCTTTCGTTTTTCCTGTATTTACTTCTTTTTCTTTGATAGCTTTTGCAAAAGATACATCGCCGCGATGATGACGAGCGTGACACAGAAGATGCCCGCCATGCCCTTTGCCATGAGCGGCAGCGTTTCTATAAACAGATCGACATTGCTCATTTCGTTCATCCTTTCTCAGCCCAGCATCGTGAGGATCAGTCCGCCCGCGATGACCGAGGCGATCTGTCCGGAGACATTGACGCCGACCGCGTGCATGAGCAGGAAGTTCTGGTTGTCCTCCTGCAGACCCAGCTTGTTGACAACGCGCGCAGACATCGGGAACGCCGAAATGCCCGCCGCACCGATCATGGGGTTGATCTTCCTGCCCTTCGGCAAAAACAGATTGATGACCTTGGCAAACACGACGCCGCCCGCCGTGTCGAAAATGAAGGCGACAAGCCCCAAAAGCAGGATCATCAGTGTTTCCTTCGTGAGGAACAGCTGTGCCTGCATCTTCGTCGCGATGGTGAGCCCCAGAAGCAGCGTGACGAGATTTGCAAGCACCTTTTGCGCCGTCTCGGACAGGTTATCGAGCACGCCGCACTCGCGGATGAGGTTGCCGAACATCAGAAAGCCGATCAGCGCCAGGCTGCGCGGGGACACCAGTCCGACCACCGCCGTGATGATGATGGGAAACAGAATTTTCGTCGTCTTGGACACGCTGCCCGGCGTATAGGGCATGCGGATCTGCCGCTCCTTCTTGCTGGTGAGGAGCTTTATCACCGGCGGCTGCACGATCGGCACGAGCGCCATATACGAATAGGCGGCGACCATGATCGCGCCGATATACTTCGACTGGAAGAAATTGGCGACAAAGATGGAGGTCGGGCCGTCCGCTGCGCCGATGATGGCGATGGACGCGGCGTTTTTGAGATCAAAGCCGAGCAGCGTCGCCATGCTGAGGGTGAAAAAGATGCCGAACTGCGCCGCCGCACCGAACAGCATCAGCTTCGGATTGGACAAAAGCGGACCGAAATCGATCATCGCGCCGATGCCGATGAACAGCAAAAGCGGGAAAAGCTCGTTGGCGATGCCTGCGCTAAACAGCACATCGAGCGCGCCGACCTCCTCCACGCCGTCATAGATCTGCGTCACCGCGCCCGACAGCGGCAGGTTGACAAGAATGGTGCCGAATCCCAAAGGCAGCAGCAGCGACGGCTCCATGTCCTTCTTGATGGCGAGCCAGATGAGCACCGCACCGATCACCCACATCACCACGTGCTGCCAGGTGAGGTTGCCCACATTTGCAAAAAGCTCCAGCATACAACGATACCTCCTGTTTTTCGGGAATAAAAAAAGACTTCCATCGGACGCCATATGTCCGATAAAAGTCTTGTCGTTTCAGTCCGAAGCGGGCACAAAAAGTGCCGTGATTGACGCAAAGGACGCGATCTCTCGCCGACTACTCCCCTTTATGATGCCGCTATTGTATCATACCGCAAAAAAATTTGCAACCCTTTTTTATTTTGCCCGCAGCCGCAGCTCCTGCCGCCTTTTCCGACAGCGGCGCGCGCCGAGGGAAAAGACGAGAAAATTGGCAAGCGTGCCGACCGTCGCGCCGGTGACCGAAAGGGGGCTGCCGAGCGCCCGCCACAAAAGCGCTGCCGCCCCGCCCGCAAAAACGGCGGCAAAAAAGGTGCGCCCGTTTGCCCGCACGCCGAGCAGCGCCGCTGCAAGCGGCACGACTGTGAGCGGCGACCAGCAGGCATACGCCGCCGTCAGGATGCCGAGCACATCCGGCAGCAGCAGCGCTGCCGCCACCGCCGCGCCGCCCGTGAGAAGGTTCACCGCCCGCAGCAGAAGCAGCCGCCGCTTGTCGGAGAGGGACGGACACAGCGGCGCGATCACATCCTGCACAAGGCTCACCGCCGCGCCGTTCAGAAAGCCGTCGGCGGCGGACAGCAAAATGGACACCATCGCCGCCATCACCAGCCCCCGCACACCGACCGGCAGCACCGTCAGAATGAGCTGCGGCATGGCGTCAGCGGCGTTGTCGGTCACGGAAAGTGCCCTCGCCGCCAGCCCGATCAGCCCCGTGATGACGAAAAACGGCACAGAGAAAAGCCCCGCCGCCACCGTCCCGCGGGACGCGGCACGCAGATCCTTGCCGATGAGCAGCCGCTGGGTATACGGCGGGACGAGCGCCTCGCCGAGCGCCATCGTCAGAAACAGCGACAAAAACGCCGCCCCCGACCGCCCGTTTACGGGATTGAAAAAGGCGGGCGGCGTCGCCGCCAGCACCGCACCGATGCCGCCCGCACGCCTAAGCGCTGCGAAAAGCAGCAGCGGCATGCCGAGCGCAAGCAGGAAAAACTGCACCATGTCGGCGGCGATGACCGCACCCATACCGCCGACGGTGGAATAGATGAGCACCACGCCGCACCCGATGAGCACGCCCGCCGTCGGCGATACGCCGAGCAGGGTGTGCAGCGTCACACCCATGCCCTCCATCTGCGCGCCCACCACGCCTGCGCAGCAAAGAAAGCCGCAAGCCCCGACAAGCACCCCCGCGCCCTTGCCGTAGGCTGCGGCGGCGATGCCCCCCGTGGAGCTGACACCCGCAAACCGCCGCACGCCGGGAGCGACATATTTGCCGATCAGCACGGTCACGGCGCCAAACCCCAAAAGCGCCGCCGTCATGCCGACGCCCCTCTCGAACGCCTCGGCGGCGTTGCCGACCGAGAACCCGCCGCCGACATAGGAAGCGGCAAGCGACGCAAAAATGACCGGCGCGCCGTATTTTTTGTCCGCCGCCGCGAAATCCTCCGCGCCCTTCACCGCCCTGCCGCCGAAAAGTCCCATGCCGACCAGCACCAGAATATACAAAATGACAATGCCGACATCCGCCGCCACACGCTCACCCCCACAAAAAAACGACCGCGAAACGCGGTCGTTCCCCTATGAAAATGTATGCAGCGCGCCGCCGTGTCATGACTGGGCGCAAACCCTTCCTGCCTCAATTATCGTCGATCAGAAACAGCTCATTCGGCGTGCAGTCAAGCAGGCGGCAGATGGTTTCGATGTTCTCATACCGTATGGATTTTGTACGGTTGTTCACCATATTGCTAAAGTTCTGATAGCTCATGCCCAGCTGCTTATACAGCCAATATTTCGTTCTCCCGCGCTGTTCCAAAAGCTCCAAAACACGTAATGTCACCATAAGATATGACTCCTTTCGTATCTGTCGAAATCATATCTTATTTTTTCGCTTTACATATAGACTATACTATGATATACTTTTACATTATATACTGTATAAGTGATATTATGATCGAAAACGAAAACGGTATTCCTCTTACACCCGGAAACGGTGGGCGGAATTGTTTGGCAAACGGGCGATTTTTTGATAAACAGGGAAAACCAATTGAATCCTGTTGCGATGAGTGTGATGATCTGATGTGCTGTGCCGGTGATTATACAGATGCAGATTGTCGTGTTTGCGATGACCCCTTTTGTCCACACAGTCAAAAAGCGTAAGCGGCGACCGTTTGGTCGCCGCTTATACTTTTTGTATTATTCTTCCGCTTTATACTCCGCGCAGACTTTTTGCGTCACCGCGTCGGGCGCTTGCTCATAGCGGGCAAACTCCAGTGTGAAATAGCCCCTGCCCTGCGTCGAGGAACGCAGCAGCGTGGCAAAGTCCGACATTTCCGCCATCGGCACCTCGGCGACGATGCAGGTCAGCCCGTCGTCGGCAGGCTCCATGCCGAGCACTCTGCCGCGACGGCGGTTGACTTCTCCCATAATGTCGCCGGTCGTGTCGTTCGGCACGAAAGCGTTGAGGGTGCCGATCGGCTCCAAGAGCACGGGCGACGCCTGCGGGATGCCCGCCTTGAAGGCAAGAGAGGCAGCCGTTTTGAACGCCATTTCCGAGGAGTCGACCGGATGATACGACCCATCGACCAGCGTCGCCTTCACGCCCACCATCGGGAAACCGGCAAGCGTGCCGTGCCGCGCGCTCTCCATGAGCCCCTTCTCGACGGCGGGGAAATAGTTCTTCGGCACAGCACCGCCGAACACCGTCTCCTCAAACACCAGCCCGTCGCTGTCGCAGGGCGAAAATTCAATCCACACATCGCCGAACTGTCCGTGACCGCCCGACTGCTTCTTATGTCTGCCCTGCACCTTGACCGATTTGCGGATGGTCTCACGGTAGGGCACGCGGGCGGGCGACAGCGCCACCTCCACGCCGAACTTCGCGCGCAGACGCGAGGTGATGACATCAAGGTGCTGCTCGCCGAGGCCGGACAGAATGGACTCATGCGTCTGCGGATCGACATAATACCGCATGGTGGGATCCTCCTCCATGAGCCGCGCCATGCCCTGTGCAACCTTATCCTCCTCGCCCTTCTTCGTTGCCGTCACCGCCATGGACAGGCAGGGCGCCTCAAAGGTGATGGGCGGCAGGATGACGGGGGCGGCGGGATCACACAGCGTATCTCCCGTGCCCGTGCCCGCGAGCTTGGCGACCGCGCCGATGTCTCCCGCGCCCACAAACGGCACCTCTGTTTGCTTTTTGCCGCGCACCAGCAGCACCTTGCCGATCTTCTCGTTTTCGCCCGTGCGCGGGTTATACAGCGTCGAGTCGGCAGTGACCTTGCCGCGCACCACCTTGAAATACAACAGCTTTCCCACGAACGGATCGACCACCGTCTTGAACACAACGGCGGCGGTGGGCGCGTTTTCGTCCACATGGATGTCGACCGGCTCGCCGTCCGGCGTTTCGCCGATCTCTCCCGCGACCGTCTCCGCCCAGGGGGCAAGCCACATGAGCCCGTTGAGCAGCTGATCCACGCCCGCAAGCGTCAGCGCCGAGCCGCAGAAAACGGGCGCGATCTCGCCGCGGCGCACACCGGAGGCAAGCCCCGTGATGAGCTCATCCGGCGTAAATTCCTCGCCGGAGAAATATTTTTCCATCAGCTCCTCACTGGTCTCCGCGACCGCCTCACAGATGGCGGTGCGCAGCCCCTCCAGACGGTGTCCCATGTCCGGCAGCGGCACAGGCGTCGCTTTCCCGTTTTCATATGTATACGCGCGATATTCAAGCAGGTTCACATAGCACTTGACCTTGTGCTCCTCCATCACGGGCACCACGATCGGACACACCATCGGACCGAACTTCGTTTTGAGCTGTTCAAACACCTTATAGAAATCCGCGTGCTCGCTGTCCAGCTTGTTGACAAAGAACATCGTCGCGATCTTCTTCTGCTGCGCCGCCTTGAAGCCCTTTTCCGCGCCGACGGTGACGCCCGACTTGCCGGACAGCACGACGACGGCGCTGCCCGCCGCGCGGATACCCTCCTGCCGTCCGCCGGAAAAATCGAACAGTCCCGGCGTGTCGAGCAGGTTGATCTTGATGTCCTTCCACGAAAGCGGCAAAATCGCCGTGGAAACCGACGCCTTGCGGCGGATCTCCTCGGGATCGAAGTCACAGACCGTGTTGCCGTCGGCAACCTTGCCCAGGCGTTCCGCTTCGCCGCTCAAAAACCAACATGCTTCGGCGAGCGAGGTTTTTCCCGCGCCGGCGTGGCCGACGAAGGCGACGTTGCGGATTTTTTTGGCGGAAAATGCTTTCATGGAGAGAACCCCTTTCGGATTTTGTAGAAAAATGCATAAATCTTGCGAACAAGTGATATGTTCTTTGTATAGTATATACCATATTCGTCCAAATTTCAAGATGTAAATGCGGCATTTTTGCATAAAAAAAGCGGGAGAGCACCGAAATGTGCTCCCCCGCTTTGTCAGGCGTTGCCGATGATGCGGATACATTCCGCCTCTGTCAGCACCTTGCCGACAAGGCTTTTGACCTGTGCGGCAGTGATGTGCCCCAAGCGGTATTGCAGCGACAGGAATTTAACCATTCCCCGCACCTCCCAGCACAAGACTCAGCATTGCCGCCTCCAGCGCCGCGATGCGCTCCTCCGCCGACGGCGGCGCCGTCTCGGTGGGAACAAGCGCTGCCTCCTCCTCTGCGGTCATTTCAACATAGCGGCCGTTTTCGTATCTCTTCATGCTTATCTCCCCCAGATCATGATTTTGGTTCCCGCCGCCATCGTCGCCGTACCGTAGTTGGCATATGACGCGCGGACGGCGACTTTACATTGTGTAATGTATCCATCCTGTTCTTCGGAATCGAGATAGCCGGGCGACATCGAGGTTTCCGCGTTTATCCATGAGCCCTCACCAACGCCGATAATGCCGGCGTGCCCCTTTCCCGGGAGCGTCACCAGGTGTGCCGCCATGTACACTGTCTTCCCGGCAGAAGTCTTGAAGTCTATGCCGCAAACGCGATAGCCGTCCTGCACAATAAAACGCACAAGATTGTTGCTGACAGTGCCGCCGAGCTTTTCCGTTGCCGTCACATACAGCTCACGGTATGTTTCAGCAGGAAGGTCTTTTCTGTATTCGGCAACCTCCTCCGTCAGCGTCACGCTGTCGATGAGCGTCAGCGCACCGACATTTTCCAGTGCTGCGGCGCTTTGTGCCGCACCGGCGGCGGGTCCGGCAGCAGTGGCGCTTTGCTCAGCAGCAGTCGCGCTGCTCACCGCAGAGGCGGCATCCTCCGCAGCAGCGGCGGCAGAGGCCGAAGCTCCCTCCTCCGACGCCTTGGCGGCATCGGCAGACGCCGTGCTCTGCTCCGAGAAAAAGCCGGACGCTCTGGCATAGGACTCGGCGCTGTCGGCGGACACTGCCGCTGCGACAACGGAGGCATTCGCTTGTTCCGTTGCCTCCTGCGCCTGCTTGGCCGTTACGGCAGCAAACGATGCGGATTTTTCCGCCTCCGTTGCCGCCGTCTGTGCCGCTTCTCTGGCGGTGTCAAACACCTGCGTGAGCTGCGTGTAGATATCCGCCGTGGTGGGCGGCGGCGTGATGCCCTCGACAAAGCCGGAGGCAACCACCTCCACAGCGACGCGATCGGTGGTCAGTCGATCGCCGCCGAACACCGACACAAAAAACTGTGTCGGGCGCAGCACCTGCGGCGGCACGGCGCAGGCGTCGTCGGTCAGCAGCATATGATATGCTCTGCCGTCCGCCCCGAGAAACACGGCAGTTTTGGTCAGTCCCTGCCATGCCTCTCCGAACGAGAACCGCGCCGTCAGATAGTCGCGTGAGTCGGCGACCACCCTGTGGTGCGGCGCGCGGATGAATTGCTCATCCACAAAGAAATCCAGTGTTTTTTGCTTCATGATCTTCCTCCTCCATGTCAAATGGCTTCTCCAAAGACAAAAAAAGAGTGGAAAACCACACGGCATTTCCTCTCATATAGTATTGTAGGCGCATATTTGGCGCTTGTCAAGGTTTTCGACACGGTTTTTATGGACAAGCCCGCTAAACTGTGCTAGAATGGGCATATATAAGATTTAGGGGGTGGCGGTACGGAAGAGAAGTATCTGTTGGCGCTTTTGCGCGCGTTTTTGCAAAGAACGCCTGCGCCCCCGCTGCCGGAGGGCATCGATCTTGACCGTCTGCTGCAAATAGCCCACGCGCAGGGAATGGTGGGTGTGTGCGGCTTTCTGCTGCAAAACGACCGAACGCTCCCCCATGAGCGGCAGATGCAGCTCGCCACGCTTTTTTATCGCACGGTCTTTCAGCTTTCCAAGGCGCAGCCGCCGCTCAAAGGGTGGCGCGAAAAGCTTGCCGCCGCCGGCATCCCGCACGCGCTGCTCAAGGGCGCGGTGCTGCAGGCGCTGTATCCCGTGCCGGAGCTGCGTCTGTGCGGCGACGCGGACTTTTTTGTTCCGCCCGCCTTTCTGCCGCAGCTCAAAGCGCTCCTCTCGACCGAGGATGTCCGGCTGCTGCATGAGGACGAAACGGTCATCTATATCTATGCCGCGCCGCTCCATCTGGAATTTCACACCACGCTGCTGCCCGATGCGGCAACCGACTCGCCCGCCCTTGCCGCCTACTTCGGCGACGCCGCGGCGCACATGACCGGCGACGCGCTGTGTCGGGACTTTGATCCGGAATTTCATTTTGTCTATCTTTTGTCCCACCAGATGCGGCATTTCCAAACCGACTGCGCCGGCATCCGCACCTTCATGGATCTTGCGGTGTTTTTGCAGCACTTCCCCGATGCGGCGTCCGAAAGCCGCCTGCGGGAAACGGGGCTTTTTGATTATGCAGCCGGCGCGCTGGCGCTGACCGCGCACTGGTTCGGCGTTCCCTCGCCGTTTTCCGTCACGGTGTCCGACGCGGACGCTAACGCCGTCGCCGCCTATATCCTGTCGGTCGGGCTGTTTGCCCGCAAACAGAACGCTGCCGCCGCGAAGGTGGAAAAACAGATGCACCGCGCTTTTCCACGGCTGCGGACGCTGTGGCGCGCGCTGTTTCCGACGCGGGAAGACCTCGAAAAAGACGCCCGCTACGGTGCGCTTGCGAAAAAATGTCTGCCCGCGGCATACACAAAACGCTTTTTCATCGCGCTGTTCACCCGCCGCGGACATATGCAGTCCACCGCCCGCAACATCGTCTCCGCCGCAGACGACGCGAAGGAGCGCATGCGGATGCAGAAATTATTACATCTGAACGGAGGAAATGCTCATGAAGGATAAAGGCGCTGTCAAACGGTGGCTGTGGTGGCTCTCGCTGATCGCCGCCGCCATTCTCATCTATCGTGTCAGCTTCGATGTGTCGGGTGTGCTGCGCGGCATCGGCAGCTTTATCTCCATCTTCACCCCCTTCATCATCGGCTTTGCCATCACCTTTTTGCTGTATGCGCCCTGCAATCGTCTGGAGCTTCGCTTAAAGCGCAGCCGCCTTGCCTTTTTCCGAAAGGGCGCACGCGGTATTTCGCTCGTCGTGTGTTATGCCGTGTTTTTTGCGATCATCGCGGGACTGCTGACGCTGCTGCTGCCCGCGCTCTACAGCGGCATTTCCTCTTTCATTACGAGTCTGCCGGACTACTATGCCGATCTCAGCGCCCGTCTCGCGGAGCTGACAAAAGAGGGTGGCTTCCTTTCGCGGTTCGATCTGAGCGACAACCTCAAGTCCATTTATGACAGCGCCTACAGCATGTTGCTGTCCCTTGCCAGCACGGAAAACATGCTGACCGTCGTCAGGAGCGCCATGTCGGTGACCTCCACGGTGCTGCGCATCATCATGGCGGTTATCGTCTCCATCTATATGCTGCTGCAGCGGGAGGCGCTTCTTTCCGCCATCAAGCGGCTGCTTGACGCCACCATCGGCAACAAGGCGATGCGCTTTCTCACCGACTATGCCCACCGCACCGCCGCCATTTTCTACAGCTATCTCTACGGCGCCGCCGTGGATGCCTGCATCGTCGCTACGCTGATGGTTGTCGGGCTTTCGCTTTTCCGTCTGCCGCGCTCGGTGCTGCTCGGCTGCTTTGTCGGCATCATGAACCTCATCCCCTATTTCGGCGCGATCATTTCGGGCGCCCTCGTGATCCTCGTCGCCCTGTTGACGAAAAACATCTACACGGCGATCGGCGTCGCGGTGTATATCCTGGTGATCCAGCAGCTTGACGGCAACATCATCCAGCCGAAGATCATCGGTCAGTCGGTGGGCGTGCGTCCCATCTATGTACTGCTCGCCATCACGCTCGGCGGCGGGCTGTTCGGCTTTTGGGGCATCCTCCTCAGCGTGCCGTCCATGGCGGTCATACAGATGCTCGTTGGCGATTTCATCGACTACCGCAACAGGAAGAAAATGAAAAATGAATCATGAAGAATACAAAAAGATCCTACCACTTTCGTGATAGGATCTTTTTTGGAGCTACTGATCCGATTCGAACGGACGACCTGCTCATTACGAGTGAGCTGCTCTACCAGCTGAGCCACAGTAGCATATCTTTCGGAAAACCGAGTGTCATTATAGCAGAGATTTTCCGTTTCGTCAAGTGAATGTGAACCTTTTTTGAAAAATTCCCGTCTTTTGCATAAATATGTTGCTATTTCCAAAAATATGTGCTATTCTTATTATAGATCGGTGTTTGCTCCATGATTGCAAAAACCGACTCCAAAGAGAGGAAATGCCGAGGTTTTCGATAAAGGAGGTAACCCGTGTATGCAGCCTATTGAAAATCGCACTACACTGTCACAGCGCCTGCGGCTGCTGCGCGTCGCCAGTGGTATGAAGCAGGAGGATGTGGCGGTGCAATTGGGCATCGGTCGTTCTGCCTATACCTATTACGAGCTGTCACGCAGCAAACCGGACTATGACACTCTGATCCAGCTGGCGAAAATGTTCCATGTCAGCGTGGACTATTTGGTTGGTTTCTCCAACTTTCCGGACGGATCGCACCGCGAGGCCGGCGTTGCCGACGGTTTGCAGGAAAGCAGCATTGTGAATGTGCGCCTGCTGGGTGAGCTGACGAAAAAAGAGCGCCGTATGGTATTCACCTATCGCCAGCTTGCGCCGGAGCAGCAGGAGGAGATCGTGCAGGAGATGGAAAAGATGCTCCCGCCGAAAAAGTAAATCCCTTGAAAAAAACAACGCCCCTCATTTTGAGGGGCGTTGTTTTTTCAGTCGTCTTTTTTCTCGTTGCAGAAGAATGCGCCGATCACCATGACAACGGCGGTGAACAGCAAGAACCACACATTCGCCATGCCGTGCGCCCGAATACAGGAGTAGATCATGAACAGCGAGCCGGCGATCGCAAGCGTCGGGATAACAAAACGCTTAAAAAATCCGACATCGCGGCTCTTCACCATCCACATCACGAAGATCGGCAGATAGAATGCATAGATAGCGACAATGGGCAGCTCGGACGAGTCGAAAACGAACGGGCCGAACCAGGACGAGCCGCTGCCGGTCAGGTTTGCGAGAATGAAATAGAAGCCCCAAAACGCGCAAAGGATGAGCGCTATGACCGCCGAGTTGTTCGGCATATTCGTCACCGCGTCGATCTGCTTGAAGGTCTTGTATGCCGGGCCGCGGTTGCGGCTGGCGATGGAATACATGCCGCGGCAGGCGCCGAGCATCAGACCGTTCATCGTACCGATGCAGGAAACGGCGATAAACAGATTGAGGATGTTGCCGAGCACATTACCGAACACATTGGTGAACGCAACGGTCGCGCCCTCCTCGATCAGCTCGCGGTTGGTCGCGCCGCCGGCAACGCCTATGTAGTACAGAATGTAGATGGCGGCGATGATGATGCCGCCGATGATGAGCGCGCGGGGCAGGTTCTTCTTGGCGTCCTTGAGCTCCGCATTGATGGTGGTCGCAATGATCCACCCCTCATAGGCAAACGCGGTCGCGCACACCGACGCGAGCAGCGGGTTGCTCTTCACATCGCTTGCCGCCACATCCGCCACGCTGCGGAAATTCTCGGTCAGCGTGCCGGAGGCGATGCCGTAAATGATGCCGACCGCCGCCATCAGCGCGAGCGGAATAAACTTGATGACCGTCGTGGACACCTGCAGCTTGCCCGCGAGCTTCGGAGAAAGCGCGTTGACCGCATATGCCGCGCAAAGATAGAAAAGCATCAAAACGATACATTCCATGCCCATGACCGGCTCTGCGCCCGCCGCCTCGCCGCCGAGCGGCAGCAGCGGAAAGCTCGGCTCGACCGAGGTGATGAACACCAGCGTATAGCGGGCAGACAGCCACGCAAGCACCGAGGTCATCGCCGGATAATAGATGGTCGTCATAAACCAACCGACAAAATACGCATATCTGCCGCCGACCATCGCCTCCGCATAGTCCACGATGCCGTTGACCTTTTCATACTTTGTCGCCATGTTGGCAAACGCCAGCATACAGAAAAGCATGATCGCTCCGCCGATCGCCCACGCAAGAATGCCGAGCGGCATGTCGCCGCCGGTCTTTTGCAGGATCGTCTGTGCCTTGAAAAACACGCCCGAGCCGACCACAATGCCCACGACCAGACAAATGGCAGTGAAAAGCCCATATTTCCTCTTCAGACCGTTTTCCATTTTTCCCTCCTTCGCCGGGACCCCTCCCGACTTTTACAATATAGGGTCTTATTATACTTCACCCTTTTCCATCCGTCAACCGAAAAGCGGAAATTTATTTCGATAAAGCGGTAAATTTGTGAAAAACAGCAAAAGCAGCGAGCCGCTTTTGCTGTCTGCGTCAACTGCAGAAAGCCGATGTCGTCTTCCTGCCGCCCTAGCGTATGCCCTATGCCCGACGGGGGGCGGTTTCCTTGTTCCTGCGGTTTTTTGACACGCTGAGAGGCGCACTTCGTTACGAGGTGCGCCTCTCAGCGTGGCTTTTTTCAGTTTTGGGTTGCGGGCGGTGTTGTCGCGGCAGTCGTCGCCGTTGTCGTCACGGTTCCGCCGTCGGTAGGCGCGGCGGTGGTCTCCGTCGTCGCTGAGGTGTCGGTCGTTGTCGCGTCGGTGTCCGGTGCGTCGGTCGCCGTCGTCTTCAGGCTGCCGCCGTGCGTCTTACACGCGCCGGGGATGTTCGCGCTCTTATACACGCCGACATCGGTCTGCGGGCATTTGTCGGTCGCCAGCTCGCCGGACGCGGTGCAGAATTCCAGCTCCTGCGTCGTGCCCTTTTTCTCAAACGCCTTTGCCTCGACACCTCCATGCAGCGCCAGCATCGCCCTGTTCCACAGTGAACGGGCATAGCCCGTCTGCGTGCCGACCAGCTTTTGGTTGTTGTCATAGCCGAACCAAGACGCCCCGACATAATACGGCGTGCCGCCGCAGAAATACACATCGCGGTTGCTCTCGGCAGTACCCGTTTTGCCGAATACCTCCATTTCCGGCCACGAGCCGCTGATGCTGCGTCCCGTGCCGTAGCGCACGACGCGCTGCATCATCCGATTCATGACATAGGCGGAGTCCTCGTCCATCACGCGGATGTTGACGGGGCCTTTTTTGAGCAGCGATTTGCCGGTATCCATCGTGCCGTTTTGATAGACGCTGTAATAGGAATACGGCTCGTTGTAATAGCCGCCGTTGCCGTATACGGCATACGCCGCCGCCATGTCGCGGGCATAGACACCCTTTGTCAGAGCGCCGAGCGCCAGAGGCGAATAGGCAATGTCCGTATAGATCATGCCGTCATCGCCGGTCTGCGATTTCACGAGCGACGACAGCTTGAAGATCGAGGTCGCAAAATCAAAGCTCTTTTGCGGCGTCAACTGCTGCACCAGGTTTGCCGCGACCGTGTTGAGCGACTGCTGCAAGCCGTAGTAGAGGAACACATTGCCGTTGTCGCGGGGCTTGGCGTTATAGTTCGCGGGCCACGGCGTTCCCTTCACATTCATGATCGGCGCATCCCGTATCACACTCGACCAGTGCACGATGTCGGTCGAGATCGCCGGCCCATAGGAGGTGAGCGGCTTTATGGACGAGCCGGGTGAGCGATAGGACATGGTGGAGCGGTTATACGACCGCTTTCCCGTCTTTTCTCCCCTGCCGCCGATGGTGGCGACCACTCTGCCCTCATAGTCCATGACAAACAGGCTCGCCTGCGGGTCCTCTGTGTCCTTTTCGAGCTTTGCGGGATAATTCTTTTCGTCGGCATACACCTTTTCCACCGCCGCCTGCTGCTTCGGGTTTTCGGCGGAATAGATGTTGAGTCCGCCGTAGAACACCAGCTGCGTGGCATAGCCCTTGGTGTAGCCGTATTGATCCATGAGGTCCTTGATGACATCCTCGATGACCAGATCGACATAATAGTCCCAGGTCGCCATGTGCTTCATGCTGCTCGTAAAATGCAGCTCCTCGCCCGCCGCCTGGATATATTCGTCGTCGGTGATGAACCCCAGCTCATTCATTTTGTAGAGGATCATCTGCTGACGGCGGCGCGCATTGTCGGGGTGCGTATAGGGGTTATAGCGGGAGGGGTTCTGCGTAATGCCCGCCAGCACCGCGCACTCGGCAAGCGACAGCTCGTCGATCTCCTTGCCGAAAAAGTAGTTCGCGCCTGCGCCCACACCGACGATGTTGTCGGACAGCGGCAGGTTGTTGAGATATGCCTCCAGGATCTGATCCTTCGAGTACAGCTTTTCCATCTCCACGGCGCGCAAAATCTCGGTGATCTTGCGCGACCAGCGGTGCTCGTTTTCACCGGTCGTGACCTTGATGAGCTGCTGCGTGATGGTCGAGCCGCCGTATTCCACCGAGGAGAAGTGGAAAATGAGGTTGGCAAAGGCGGAAACGGTGCGTTTCCAATCGACGCCGTAGTGCGACTCAAAGCGTTCGTCCTCGATGGCGATGACCGCCTTCTGCATATAATACGGGATCTTTTCCAGGTCCACCCAGATGGAGTTGACGCCCTCTAGGTGCTGATATTCCTCAAAGCTACCCGTGTTTTCGTTCTTAACCCAAATGATGGAGGTCTTGTCCATCGACAGGTTGTTGAGATCGGGCAGTCCCGTCGTGCCGTCAAAGTTGTTGACGACATACACCACCAAGATGCAGCCGATCATGCTCACCGTGATGACGCCGACGAGAAACACCGTCAGCACCACCCGCCCCGTCCTGCGGAAAAAGCGGCCGACCTTTGCCTTTGACGGCAGCAGGCGACGGATCTCCTTCGGATGCTTGCAAAGGTATGCCGCGACCTCACCGTATTGCTTTAGCCGGGTCGGGATACGCTTGATCTTTTTCGGAATATTTCGAAAAAATTTCCGCATCCTGCGATCGGCAGACCGCAGCTTTTTATCGAACTTTCCCGCCATGCGGAAATCACCTCACTTTTCTTTTGACAGTATCCGCAGTATCACGCCTAGCATACCGCATTTTTGCCGAAATGTCAATCTTTGCATATCTCTTTCGTATTGTATCCATACTAGAAAAAAGGAGTGTGATGCAATGAAAAATCTGACCGTGCGGGCGGTCGTGCTCGCCGTCGCTCTGTGCGCGGTGCTGGCGACCGCCGTTTGCGGGTTTCTCTATTTCCGGTTCGGGCGGGAAGCGCCCGCCGAGATGACCCCGCCCGCCGCCTACACCCTCGGCGCGTTCGACGGCAGGCTCGCGGTGTTTGAGGGGGACAGCCGCTTTCCGATGAAGCTGTATGATGTGGCGATCGTCTCCCTGCCCGCCGAGGAGCAACAGCGGCTCGCAGCGGGCATCCCCGTTTCCGACAAGGGCGCGCTCGAAAGACTTTTGGAGGATTATACCTCCTAACCCCTTGCTATAGATTGCTTTTGGGTGTATACTGATACGATACCCCCGAAGGAGTTGACGGCATGGCATTATTTTCGCTGAAAAAGATCGCGGCGCTCGCGCGCAACCGTCAGGCATACCTGCGCGGCATCAGCCTGTATAACGCGGGGCGGGTGCAGAATATGCGCCGCGAGCAAAACCGCTATTATGCGGAGTTTATCACGGCCAAGGTGCAGGGCGAGCAGGACGCGCCGCTCATCACCGAGATCGGGTTTGACACGGCGGGCGAGCCGGAATATCTCTATTGCTCCTGCGGGCAATTTGAGGACGGCGCGTGCCGTCACATCGTGGCGACGCTGGCGGATAAATACTATAAGGATATGATCGGCGGGCTGACGCCCGCCTCCTGCCTCTATGACGCCGACACCCCGACCGGCGAGGCGGCGCGACAGCTCATGAACCGCTATTTTGCGGACGAGACAATCGCCGCACGCCCCGTGAAGGAGCCGATCTCCCTGACGCCGACGCTGCTTTTGTCCGGCGGACAGGCGTCGCTGCAGCTGGCGGTCGGCTGCGGCAAGCGCAGCTATATCGTGAAAAGCATTTCCCGCTTTTTCGACGCCGTGGAAAACGGCGAGGATTTCGCCTACAGCGACCAATTTTCCTTTTATCACACCAAGGCGGCGTTCACCCCCGACGGGCAGACGCTGCTCTCGCTGCTGTTTGCGCAAAAGCGCGCGCTGCGCGCCCTGGGGCGCTGCGCCCCGACGGGACGCGAGCTGCCGCTGTCCCCCGCCGCGTGCGACCGCCTTTTTGAGCTCTATGAGGGACAAACGCTTTCCGTGCGCATGGAGCGGCAGACCTATGCCCTCCCGCTCGTCGCGGGCGATCCCCCGCTCGCGATCACGGCGCAAAAGCGCAAGGGCGGCTTTGCCTTTCTGACGCCGTTTGCCGTGCCGTTTTTCGGCGCCGCACACTTTTTTGTTGCGACCGACACGGCGCTTTTTTGCACGACATCCGCCTTTGAAAATGCGGGCGACTGGCTCATCGCGGCACACGCCGCGGGCGGTGAGCTGACCGTCTCCGACGACGATCTGCCCGCCTTCTGTGCCAAGGTGCTGACGGTCATCGAGCCGCTTTTGCCTGTCACGGGGGACGGGGAGTGGCGCGGCTTTTTGCCGCAGCCGCTTTTGACCCGCCTGTATCTCGACTGCCGCGAGGGGGACACCGTGACCGCCGCCGTGCAGTTTTGCTACGGCGCGGTGCAGCACCCGCTTTTCACCCCCGCCAAGCCGCGGGAATGTCGTGACCTGCGCGGTGAGCGGGCGGTGCAGACCATCATCGAACAGTATTTCACCGGCTTTCTGCCGGCGACCGGCGAGGCGACGCTGCATGATGACGATGAACGGCTGTTTGATTTCCTGACCGAGGGGCTGCCGCGTCTGGAGGCGCTGTGCGAGGTGTTTGCGACCGACGCTTTCCGTCGGCTGCGCCCCGCGCCGCCCCCCAAAGTCGCGGTCGGCGTGAACATTGCGGGCGATCTTCTGGAACTTTCCGTCGATCTGTCGCAGTGGGACAGAAACGAGCTTGCCGCGCTGCTGGCGGCGTTTCGGGAAAACCGCCGCTTTTCGCGACTGAAAAGCGGTGCATTCGTGTCGCTTTCCGATGAAAATGTGCAGGCGCTTTTGCACCTGACCGATGAGCTGTCGCTCACACCTGCCGAGCTGAAAAGCGGCAGGGTCACGCTCCCGCGCTATCGCGCCCTGCAGCTCCAATCGCTCATGAACAGCCGCCCGCAGCTGCATTTCCGTCAGGCGGCGGTGTTCAAGGCGTTGGCGCAGGAGATCGAAAACGCGACCGCCGCCCCCTATCCCGTGCCGAAGACGCTCGAAAATGTGCTGCGGCCGTACCAAAAGGAGGGCTATCGCTGGCTGCGCGCGCTGGATGCGGCGGGGTTCGGCGGAATTTTGGCAGACGACATGGGGCTTGGCAAAACGCTGCAAATCATCAGCCTGCTGACGGAGGACGCGGCCCGCTCCCCGCTGCCCTCGCTGGTGGTGTGTCCGACCTCGCTGGTGCTCAACTGGGTGAGCGAGCTGCACCGCTTCGCGCCGCACCTCACGGTGCTGGCGGTGACGGGCGACGCACCGCTGCGCGCGGCGCTTTTGTCCGACATCGGCGACTATCGCGTGCTGGTGACCTCCTATGATCTCCTGAAACGCGACATCCTGCTCTACAAGGAGCTGCGCTTTCACTATCACATTTTGGACGAGGCACAATACATCAAAAATCAGCAGACGCAAAACGCCCGCGCCGTCAAGGCAATCGCGTCCGAGCGGCGCTTTGCGCTGACCGGCACGCCGATGGAAAATCGGCTGTCAGAGCTTTGGAGCATTTTCGATTTCCTGATGCCCGGATTTTTATACAGCTACAGCTATTTCAAAAAGCATTTCGAGCTGCCCATCGTGAGAGACGGCGAAAAAGCGCCGCTCTCCCGCCTTGCCGTCATCATCGCGCCGTTTTTGCTGCGGCGACTGAAAAAGGATGTTCTGAAAGAGCTGCCGCCGAAAACGGAGCAGGTGCTCACCGCCACCATGGACGAGGCACAGGAAAAGCTCTATGCCGCCTGCGCGGCGCAGGTGGAGGAAAAGATCCACTCAGAGCTGGCGGCGGGAACCTTTGAAAAGAGCCGTTTGTCGGTGCTGACGCTTTTGATGCGCCTGCGGCAAATTTGCTGCGACCCGTCTCTGTGCACGGACGGGTATAAAGCGGTGAGCTGCAAGCGGCAGGCATGCCTTGAGGTGGTGCGGCAGGCGTGCGACAACGGGCATCGCGTCCTGCTTTTCTCGCAGTTCACCTCCATGCTCTCCATTCTCGAAAGGGATCTCGACCGCACGGGCATTTCGCACATGACGCTTGTCGGCTCGACGCCCGCCGCCGAGCGGGCACAGCTTGTGCAGCGGTTCAACACCGGCGACACGCAGGTATTTCTCATTTCGCTCAAGGCGGGCGGCACGGGACTGAACCTCACGGGCGCGGATGTGGTCATCCATTATGACCCGTGGTGGAACCTCGCCGCGCAGCAGCAGGCGACCGACCGCGCCCACCGCATCGGGCAGGAGAACCCCGTGCAGGTGGTGCGCCTTGTGGTGCAGAACACGGTGGAGGAAAAGATCCTCCGCCTGCAGGAGCAAAAGCAGGAGATCGCCGACGCGGTGCTCTCCGGCGGCATCACCTCCCTCTCCGCTCTCTCCGCACAGGAGCTGCTGCAGCTGCTTTAAGCTATTTGTATTTCAAATATATTGCGAGGTGAGATCGATGGGACACTTTCATATTCCGGTGATACCGCCGACGACAAACAAGACGATCCGTTTTCCGAACGATGTGATCGAGGCGGTGGAGCATGCCATCACGGGAAAGGAGTGCACCTTTTCCGCATTCGTGATCGCGGCAGTGCGCGCAGCACTGGAGGATCTGGAAAATAGCGAAACCGTATAGTCCTGCGCACCTGCAACACCCCCCCGCCGCGCATGCGGCGGGAGCTCCCCTCTGTGGAAAGAGGGAAGCCTTGGGAAAAAGGTCTGCAAACAAAAAAATCGGCTGTGCGATGCACAGCCGATTTTTTGATACAGTTAAGCTCAGCCGAGGCGCGCTTTCAGCGCATCCAGCTGGTGACGCAGCTCCGCGGGGAGCTTGTTGCCGAACTTGGCATAGAACTCGGTGATGCCCTCGGTCTCGCTCTTCCACAGGTCGCGGTCGACATCGAGCAGACCCTTCAGCGTATCCAAAGAGATCTCCAGGCCTTCGATGTTGATGTCCTCGGCATGCGGCACAAAGCCGATCGGGGTCTCCACGGCGTCCACCTTGCCCTCGCAGCGCTTCAAAATCCACTCCAGCACGCGCAGGTTGTCGCCGAAGCCCGGCCAAATGAAGTGGCCTTCGTCATCGGTGCGGAACCAGTTGACATTAAAGATCTTCGGGGCTTTGTCGCCGAGCTTCTCGCCCATTTCGAACCAGTGCGCCCAGTAGTCGCCCATGTGATAGCCGCAGAAGGGCAGCATCGCCATGGGATCACGGCGCACGACGCCGACAGCGCCGGTCGCGGCAGCGGTGGTCTCGGACGCCATGATGGAGCCGACGAACACGCCGTTGTTCCAGTCACGGGACTGATAGACCAGCGGAGCGGTTTTGGCGCGTCTGCCGCCGAACACGATAGCGGAGATCGGCACGCCGGTGTGGGAGTCAAACTCCGGAGACACGCAGGGGCAGTTCTTTGCCGGTGCGGTGAAGCGGGAGTTGGGATGCGCACCCTTGGAGCCGTCGGTGCAATCCCACTTCTCGCCCTTCCAGTTTTCCGCGTTCTTCGGCGGGTTCTTGTCCATGCCTTCCCACCACACGGTGTTGTCGTCGAGGTTGCGCGCCACATTGGTGAAGATGGTGTTCTTCTTGGTGGAAATGAGCGCGTTCGGGTTGGACTTCATGTTCGTGCCCGGTGCAACGCCGAAGAAGCCGTTCTCGGGGTTGACCGCCCACAGTCTGCCGTCCGGGCCGATGCGCATCCAGGCGATGTCGTCACCGACACACCAGATCTTGTAGCCCTTTTTACGGTACAGCTCCGGCGGGATCAGCATGGCAAGGTTGGTCTTGCCGCAGGCGGACGGGAACGCCGCCGCCACATACTTCTTTTCGCCGTTCGGATATTCCACGCCGAGGATGAGCATATGCTCGGCAAGCCAGCCTTCCTGTCTGCCGAGGTTCGACGCGATACGCAGCGCAAAGCACTTCTTGCCCAAAAGCACATTGCCGCCGTAGCCGGAGTTCACGGAAATGATGGTGTTGTCCTGCGGGAAGTGGCAGATATAGCGCTTCTCGGCGTCGATGTCGCACTTGCAGTGCAGACCGCGGATCCAGTCCTCGCTGTCGCCCAGCGCGTCATAGACCGCCTCTCCCATGCGGGTCATGATCGCCATGCTCACCACCACATAGATGGAGTCGGTGATCTCGATGCCGTATTTGGCAAAGGGAGAACCGATTGCGCCCATGGAATAGGGGATGACATACATGGTGCGACCGTGATAGGCGCCCTTCGTGATGTCATCCAGCATCGCATATGCCTTGTCCGGCGCCATCCAGTTGTTGGTCGGTCCGGCGTCTTCTTCTTTTTCGGAGCAAATGAAGGTTCTGCCCTCCACGCGCGCTACATCATTCGGATTGGAGCGATGCAGATAGCAGCCCGGCAGCTTTTCTTCATTCAGCTTAATGAGCTCGCCGGTCTGGCACGCCTTTGCGCGCAACATCTCCAGCTGTGCCTCACTGCCGTCGATCCACATGACCTCGTCCGGCTGCAACCAATTCTTCTTTTCTTCTACCCACTTGAGGATAGATGCATTCTTGGTCATAATTGCCTCTCCTTTCCGTCAAAAACGGATATATTCGGAAAACCTCTCCTGTCGGAAAACCATCTTCCGTCGAATAACATTATACGACAAATTTTCGGGATTTCAAGAGCAAAATAAAAGATTTGAAAAATTATTCACAATTTTCAATCGACAAGGATGCAACCGCGTTGAGATCCATGCCCGCCGTGTGTCCCGCCGCCATCTCATAATACCCCTGCGCCGCGACCATCGCACCGTTGTCGCCGCACAGCGAAACAGGCGGCATGAACAGCGAAAGCCCGCTTTCTGCACATTCCGTCTCCAGCCGACGGCGCAGTCCTCTGTTGGCGGAAACGCCGCCCGCCAGCACCAGCGTTTTTGCACCCGTGTCCGCCGCAGCTTGCAAAAAGTTCTCGGACAGCATGTCGACGACCGCCTTGCGGAACGACGCGCACACATCCGCCGTCGGCAGCGTTTCGCCCTTTTGCTCCGCGTTGTGCAGCATATTGAGCACGGCGGTCTTGAGTCCCGAAAAGCTGAAGTCATAGGGGCTGCCGTCCACGCGCGGCCGCGGGAAATGAAACGCCGTCTCGTCCCCCTCCTCGGCAATTTTGTCGAGCGCGATGCCGCCGGGATAGGGCATCCCCATGGCGCGCGCCGCCTTGTCGAAGCACTCGCCCGCCGCATCGTCGCGCGTCCTGCCGACAACGCGAAAATCGGTGTAGTCCTTCACCTCGACGATGTGGCTGTGTCCGCCGGACACCACAAGGCACAAAAACGGCGGCTTCAAGTCCGCATGCGCCAAGTAGTTTGCCGCGATGTGCGCACGCAGATGGTGCGTCGGAATGAGGGGCTTGCCCGTCGCCAGCGCCAGTCCCTTTGCAAAATTCACGCCGACCAGCAGCGCGCCGATCAGCCCCGGCGCATAGGTCACGGCGATGCCGTCGACCTCCTCTATCGTCATCCCCGCGTCAAAAAGCGCCTTTTCCACCACCGCCGAGATCGCCTCGGTGTGCCGCCTTGACGCAATTTCGGGCACGACGCCGCCATAGAGGCGGTGCTCCTCTACCTGCGACGCCACGACATTGGACAACGCTTCCCTACCGTTCTTCACCACCGCCGCGGCGGTGTCGTCACAGGAGGACTCAATTCCCAGTATGACCATCTTCCACTCTCCGTTCCCGTATCATGATGGCGGCGTCCTCGGTCGGCGTGCGGTAAAACCGCGGGCGCACCCCGACGGCCGCAAACCCGTGCTTTTCATACAGCGCGATCGCCGCCGCATTGCTCACCCGCACCTCAAGCGTCACGCGGGCAAGCCCCCTTTGCCATGCGACCTGCAGCAGCCGCGTCAACAGTGCGTCGGCGCAGCCCTGCCGTCGGCACTGCGGCGACACCGCCACATTGGCGATCGCCCCCTCGTCGGCGGCGCAAAGCATCCCGACATAGCCGCCGCAAGCGCCCCCCTCCGTTTTCGCGACCAGAAACACGGCGGCGGGGTTTTTCAGCTCCGCGGCAATGGCATCCGCAGACCACGGGTGCGCAAAGCACACCCGCTCCAGCGCGGCAAGGGACGGCACATCCGCCGCCGTCATCGCCTCGACCGTCCACACGCCCCTCACCTCCAAAAACAAAGGCTGCCGCTTTTTTGCGACAGCCTCACGGTTTTCTTACATGTGCTCCTCAATGTAGGAGACCAGATCGCCCACCGTATGAATGTTCTCGATCTCCTCGTCGGGGATCTCCACATCAAATTCATCCTCCAGCGACATCAGCATATCCACAACATCCAGCGAGTCGGCGTTGAGATCTTCCACAAAGTCGGTGTCCATCGTGATCTTGTCTGCATCGACTTCAAACTGCGCGGACAGGATCGCCGCAACCTTTTCCAATACCATGAAACCTCATCCTCCTGATTTTTTAGCGGCTGTGCCGCTTCCACATGAAAATATTATGCGGTTCTTTTCCGTTTGTCAATCCTCTTTTGCAAATTTTTCCGTGTTGCACGAAAAGGGCAGCGGCGAAAAGTGCAAAAAAGGCGATAAGGACGGGGGGTTTTCGCCATTTTTATGAAAATGTAAATTTTTTCCGCAAACGCCTTTTTTTGTCAAAATCTACTGTATTTTTTCCGAAACATAGTGTATACTGACAGTGGATAAAAAATAAAGGAGTTGATCGTCATGCAAAGAACCATCTGCAAGCGTCTTTATGACACCGAAACCGCCACACTCATCAAAGCGCACAGTGAGGGCGATTTCGGCGATCCCGCAGGGTATGAGGAGCGGCTGTACCGCACGCCGGAGGGGTATTATTTCCTCTACGGCAACGGCGGCGAGACCTCACCCTATAAGGCGGAAACCATCAAGCAGATGTCCGCGGCGCGCGCCGAGGAGCTGCAAAAGAAATGGTGATCCGAGATCCTTTCTTTGCCTCCCGCTGATGAGGGAGGTGTCGCGGCGCAGCCGTGACGAAGGGAGAGAAAAGTGCGGGGGGACCCGCACTTTTTTTATTTTTCCGCGCCTTTTTCCATGCACGCATCGAAAAGCGTCCGCACGCGGTCGATCTCGCCCTTCAGATAGAGATAGCCGAAAAGCGTCTCCAGCCCCGTCGCCATGTGGTAGTCTCTGCCGGTGCGCGGGGTGTGGGCGTTTCTGCCGCGGCGATAGACGGCTGCCTCCGTTTCGGTGAGCAGCGGCTCGATGCGCTCTGCCGCCGCTGCCTGCGCCTCGGCGCGCACCACCCGCACCGACAGACGGTGCAGCTCGCCCGCCGCGCGGTTGGCAAGACAGCAAAGGCGCTCCCGCACCATCAGCTCATACACACCGTCGCCGACAAGCGCCAGCGTCAGCGGGCTTAGCTCCCGCACATCCACCGCCTGCGGATACAGTCTTTCCATGCCGCTCACCTCAACAGACAAACTCAAACTCGAAGTCATAGATGCACACCGTGTCGCCCTCGACAACGCCCGCGTCGGTCAGCGCGTCGATGACGCCGGCGCTTCTCAGCACCTTTTCAAAATATTGCAGCGACTCGCTGTCATCGAAGTTGATGCCGCGCATCAGCCGCAGCAGCCACGGCGCCTCCACAAAGAACACGCCGTCCTCGTTTTTGATCTGCACGCTGCGGTCGCGCAGCGTCTCAACATCCGGCAGCTCCTCCGCCTGCGGCTCAAACCGCGTCGGCGGCGGCAGCGTTTGCAGCATGGCGGCAAGGTGCTTTATGAGGGCATCCGTGCCGTGCGCGATGGGTGCCATGATGGGGAAATAGGCAAACCCGCGCGCCTTCATCGCAGCGGCAAACGCCGCCTGCTGCTCCTCGGTCGCGAGGTCGCACTTGTTGCCCGCCACGATCATGGGACGGGCAGCCAGCGCGCTGTCAAAGGCGGCAAGCTCATGATTGATCTTGTCAAAATCCTCCAGCGGGTCGCGCCCCTCGCTCCCCGCGATATCCACGACATGCACCAGCACGCGGCAGCGCTCGATGTGCCGCAAAAAGTCGTGCCCGAGGCCGACGCCCTCGGCAGCGCCCTCGATGATGCCGGGGATGTCTGCCATCACGAATGACTGCCGCTCGGCGACGCGCACCACGCCGAGAACCGGCGTGACGGTCGTGAAATGATAGTTGGCGACCTGCGGCTTTGCCTCGCTCACCGCGGAAATGAGCGACGATTTTCCGACATTCGGAAACCCGACAAGCCCCACATCCGCGAGCAGCTTCAGCTCCAGCCGCAGCGTATAGCTCTCCCCCGGCGTGCCGGGCTTGGCAAAGCGCGGCACCTGGCGGGTGGGGGTGGCGAAATGGGCATTGCCCCAGCCGCCTCTGCCGCCCTTGGCGGCGATGAACGGTTTTTCCGCCGTCATGTCCGCCATCAGTCTGCCGGTCTCGTCGTCAAAAATGAGCGTTCCCTCGGGAACGGTGATGACAAGATCCTCCCCCGCTTTTCCGAAGCAGCGCTTTGCGCCGCCCGTCTGTCCCGCAGGGGCGGTATATTTCCGTTTATAGCGAAAATCCGCCAGCGTGTTCAGCCCTGTGTCCACCTTGAACACGATGTTGCCGCCGCGTCCGCCGTCGCCGCCGTCCGGACCGCCCGCCGCGACATATTTCTCGCGGTGAAACGACACGGCGCCGTTGCCGCCGTCCCCCGCCTTCACGGTGATCACTGCCTTGTCAACAAACATATCCGACACTTCCCTTCTCTGTCAGTATGCCCTTTTTACATTTGAAAAAAGGCTGCCGCGATTGCGACAGCCCTTTTGTTTGCAGAAACTTACTGCTCCACAGCGTACACGCTGACACGCTTGCGGTCCTTGCCGACGCGCTCAAAGCGCACCACGCCGTCGATGGTCGCGAACAGCGTATCGTCAGAGCCGATGCCCACATTGTTGCCGGGATGGATATGCGTGCCGCGCTGACGCACCAGAATGTTGCCCGCGAGCACCTCCTGCCCGTCGGCACGCTTGACGCCGAGACGCTTGGACTCGGAATCACGACCGTTCTTGGTCGAGCCCATACCTTTTTTATGCGCAAACAACTGAATGTTGACCTTTAACATACTTACACCTCCGTTTTCAATACCTGTATCCGTTCGGGATACTGCTCCTGCAACGCCTTCATGTGCAGGAAAAAGCCGTCCATAACCGCTTTGATACCTGCGTTTTCCTCAAAAACCTCCAGGGTCAGCGCCCCGTCGCCCACATCGACCGTCGCTTTTGCGCCGACGACATCGGTCACGGTGTTCGCCGCCATGTATGCCGCAGAGGAGACCGCCGCGCAGACGACATCCTCGCCCGCGACACCGGCGCCCGCGTGCCCGCAAAGGGAAAATCCCCGCGGAGCGTCCCCCGCATAGCGGAAAACCGCCCGTATCATATCGTTATTCCGCCGCCGATTCGGCTGCCTTCACCGGTTTCACGATCTCCATCGTGTCGATCTGCACCTTGGTGTAGGGCTGACGATGGCCCATCTTGCGGCTGCTGCCTTTTTTCGGCTTATAGGTGAAAATGTTGATCTTCTTGCCCTTACCGTTCTTCAGAACATGCGCCGTCACGACTGCGTTTTTCACACAGGGTGTGCCGATCTTCAGGGCCTTTCCGTCGTGGAAAGCCATGACCTTGTCAAAAGTGACGGTCTCTTCGGGGGCGACATCCAGCTTTTCGATGAACACAACATCACCGTTTTCCACCTTATACTGCTTGCCGCCGGTTTCGATAATCGCGTACATAGGCGTACCTGCCTTTTCTTCAGACTCGCTGCGGCGGGTGGAGCAGGGCTCACTTCAAAAACCCACAACATGCGGCATCCCACATTTTAACACACCCTGCAAGGGTTGTCAACCACTTTTTCTATTTCTTGCCGACATGCGCCGTGATCGCCGCCGCGACTGCGTCGGCGATGCACTTCTTGCCCGCGAGATCCGACGGGTGCACACCGTCGACGAAATGCTCCGCGGCGTCCTTTGTCGCCGCATGCGTGTCGATGAGTATGGCGCCCGTGTCCGCCGCCACCTGCCGCAGCGCGGGGATGACGCTTTCCTCAATCACCTCATTGGTGATACCCGCAAAGGGCTTGAACACCGTCGGCGGCAGCGCCAAAAACACCGTCGGTGCGCTTGCCGCCTGCTGATAGGAGCGGACAAGGTCGGTCGTGTCGATGATGAACTGGCGCGGATTGTCCATGTCGCTCTCCCAGTTATAGCCCTTCGAATCGTTCGTGCCGAGCATGATGACCACGATGTCCGCGCCGGCGGAAAGGCTTTTTCTGTATTCCGGCTGGTCGACATACGCCTTGAAATCGCTGTTGTCCATGCCGAAATACAGCGCGGTCGCGCCGTTGACGCCGAACCCCTCGACGACATAGCTTTTCGACAGCGCCCCTTGGAGATTATTCTCCCAATAGCCGTTTTTCGTGATGCTGTCCCCGACACACGCGACCTTCACCGTTTCCGCAAAGCTGCGCTTTTCGGTCGGCTTTGACGCGCGGGCGGAGGTGAGATAGGCCAGTGTGGGCGGCGCGGACGTGCCTCTCGTGCTCCGCGTCGTGGTCGGGCGGCGCGTTTTTGTCGTCGTGACGGGCTTCGTCAGCGGCGGTGTGGTCGTCCTCTCTTCTGTTGTCCTTTTCGTTTTTTCGGTCTCTGCGGTCGTTTTTTCGGTCTTTTTTGAAGTCTTTCCTGTGCTCTCCGCCATCTGTTTCGTCGTTGTGCCCGCGGCGACCGCCGAGGACTCCCCCGACACCGCCGCCTTACAGGCGGCAAGCGGCACCAGCAAAAGCAAAAGCACCGTCAAAAGACACCCTACCCGTTGCATACCGTTCCCTCCGTTTTTTCGGTTTTCTCCGATGTTACATATGTAAGGATCGCCGCGGCGATCTCATCGGCAATACCGCAAAAAGCAGCAGTCCCGCTGCACCGTACCGAGCGCCCGTCTCCGTTTCATGCCTTCTCCGCTTCTCCGATCGCCTCGCCGAGGCGCACCGGCGTCTCTTTTCCGTCGGCGGTCGCGGCAAAAAGCGTTTCGGGGAATTGCACGCGTCCTTTCTCCAAAAGCAGGATGACCGTGCTCCCGCCATAGAGGAACATGCCCTTTTCCGCACCGCGTTTGACCTCCCCCGCGCCGTCGCGGTTGCAGATCCTCCCGACCAGCAGCGCGCCGACCTCCACCTGCGTCACCGTGCCAAAGTGCACGGTGTCCATCACGGTATATTCCCGACAGTTTTCGACAAACACCGGCACCTCGCGCAGCGCGATGGGGCGCACGGTGTGGAGCTTTCCCTTGATGAACACATTTTCGCCCTTCACGGCGTCGTCCACATAATGATACCGATGATAGTGCTGCACGCACAGGCGAAAAACCAGGCACACGCCGTCCACATACCGCGCGGCAACGGGATCGTCTCCGAGCAACGCCGCCACGGTGAAGCGGCTCTGCTTCACGGGGATGACGGTGTCGCCCGTGATGCGGTATGCCGACAAAAGCGCGTCACACGGCGCGATAAATGCCGGCAGCGGCGCGATCGGGCGCAGTCCGTCCTTGATCCTCCGCGAAAAGCAGGCGTTGAAATTCGCAAACGGCGCGCCCTCGAAATCGGCGATGTCGATGCCGTTGTTTTTCAGAAAGGGGGCGATGAGGGGGCGCGACAGCCGCGTGTTCAAAAAAGCGCCGCAAAGGCGGGACACCCCGCGGCTGCACAGCGGTCGCAACAGTATCCGCCCCGCAGCGGTGTGATATAAAAAGCGCAGCATGCGTTCGTTTTTCATCGTTTTCTCCGTCAGCGGGTGAGCAATTCGCCCAAAAACACCAGAATAAATTCCACAAGCCCGATGCCGATCATGATGAGAATGCCCTTGAGCGTCGGCTTGCGGATCTGAATACGGGACAAAAAGGCAAAGCCGGTGAGCAGCGCCGTGACGAAATACACCGGCGTGACATCGACGGGCACGATATATTGCAGCAGCAGCACCAGCGGGAAAATGAGCGATGCCGAGGTCACGGGCAGCCCCGTATAATATTGCCGCACGCCGCCCTCGGTGCGCTGGCGCTCCTCCTCGGTCACATTGAAATAGGCAAGGCGGATCATCGCCGCCAAAATATACAGCACCATAATCGCACCGAGCACGCCGACCAAAAACACCTCGACCCGCTCGGGGCAGCGGTGGCGCAGCATTTTCATGATCGGCGAGGTGCGCAGCATCGCAATGCCGATGCAGGCGGGCAGCACGCCGAACGCCACGAGGTCGGACAGCGAGTCGATCTGGATGCCGTAGCGGCGCTCCATGTCGGTGCGATTTTTTTTGGTGCGCGCGACCTTGCCGTCAAAGGCGTCGCAAAGGCCGCAGAAAAGCAGCAAAAACACGCCGATGAACGGATGCCCGCCGCCGCTGAGCGACACCACGATACCCGTGCCGGCAGACACCAGCGACAGGTAGGTGAGCAGCACCGTATAGTCATAAAATCCCAGCATGATGATTTCTCCTCTTTTGTAGTAAATATCCCAAAAGCACCGTTATGCCGCAAACGGTGATGCAGAGATAAAACGAAAGGCCGCGACTGAGAAGCTCCAAATTGGCAGCCTCCGCCGCCGGCATCATGTTGCCGAAGCCCTCAAGCATCAGATAGTCCGACACGCCCATCGCGCCGGGGATGGGGATGCAGTTCGAGCCGAGCACGGCAAAGCCCTGCGTCGCCCAGACGCGCATCCCCTCTGCCCAAGTGCCGCCGCCCGCAAGATACACAAAAAGCGTCACCGAGATCGAGGAGGCGCGCTGCAAAAAATTGAACAATAACACAAAGAAAAACATTTTTCGCTGCCCGCGCAGGCACAGAAGCTGATCGCGGTAGGCGTCCATGGCGGCGTTGAGCTTTTCGCGCTTTTGCGCCTCACGCTGCAGAAGGTGCAGGCGGCACAAAAGGTGCAGCCCCCCATCCGCGATGCGCTTTAAGAGCTTTTCGTCCCGCAGCAGCAGCCCGAAAAACACCACCATCACGAGCTGCGCCAGGCAGCCGAACAGGATAAGCAGCTTACCCGCAAGCCCATAGCTGAGAAAAACGCCGGGGTGCGCCGTGAAAATGACTGCGCCGATCACCACGATGGACAGCGTGTACATCATGAGGTTCGCCAGCAGCGCCGCTGCCGCCGTCCCCGCCGCCATGCCGTCCTTCATCATGAAATAGGCGCTGGCGGGCTGACCGCCGGTCGCAGACGGGGTGATGGCGGAAAAATAGACATCCGCCGCGGCATAGAGATAGGCGCGCGTCGGGCGGATACGGCTGCCGAACGGGCGGCACGCCGCCGCAAGCGCCGCGCCCTCAAAGGCGATAAACCCGAAGGCCGCAAGCAGCGCACAGAGAAGCCAGCCCTTTTTCGCCCCGCGCCAATAGGCGGCGAAGGAATGAAGGGAAAACGCCTTATTCTGCGAGACAAGCGCCCACACCGTCAGCGCGGCGATGAGCAAAAAAAGAATACTCCAAAGCAGTTTCTTCTCTTTATCCTTTTTCTCCATTCAGCCGTCCTCTCAGAGCGATATACAGAATGAGCCCGCCGCCGGTCGCGGAAATGAGTTCGCCCGCGCCGACCGCCAATGCGTTGATGGCATAAAGACGCACATCCCACCCATACAGCGCGACGGTCAGCTCCAAGCCCACGACAAGGGCGTTGAGCACCACCGGCGGCAGCGTCGACAAAACGGGCAGTCCGCGCAAACGCACATGCCGCCATTTGCGGGTGAGCAGCGCCGCCGCGCCGGTCGCCAGCGCGCCGACGAGAATGTCCAGCGCCCCCGCCACATTCGCCCCCATCGCCAGTCCGATGGCGTTCGACAGCACACAGCCGACAAACAGCCCCGGCACCGCCGCCGGCATGAACACGGGCAGCACCGTCAGCGCCTCGGCGATGCGGCACTGCACCTGCCCGAACGTCATGAACGGCAGGCAGACCGTCAAAACGCAGTAGATGGCGGCGATCATCGCCGCTTCGGTGAGAAAGCGGATCTTTTCTGTTTTTTTCATCGTGATACTTCTTTCCGTAGTTTTGATTTGGACGCCGCTTGTGCGTCTGGTCAGGATGGTTACGAACTGACCTTTTTATGCTCTCACGGCTTTGCGGGCGCATACAGATAGGCATTCTTCTGCCTTCCGATGCGCTCGATGGCGTGAAAAGTATACAAAATGTTGATTGCCGCCGATAAATTACGCCCTGTTAACTTCAGGCTCCTGCCCAGCTCTGCCGCCGTGAAGGTCTCCGGCAGCGGCGGCAGCAGCGCCGCAAGGTCGGCGGGCGCAGAAAGCACGGCGGCGTCTCCGACGGCGGTCGGCACGCGGTCCAGGCGATGCGCGCCGCGTCTGCCGTCGTTGCCCCAACCGTCGCGCAGACGGTATTCGATGACATCGAGCAGCTGTACCCGCAGGGTGAGATGCTCGTGAAACAGCTGATTTTTGATGAAAATGAGGGACGGGAGCGCGTCGGAGAGGCGTCCCGTGCGCGGAGAGCGGCGCGGCGGCAGCTCCTCGCCCGTCGCGGGATCGATCCAGACAAGCGTCTTTTGCCGCGGCAGCGGCAGCACCACCGTGACGGGATACCGCGGCAGCAGCACCTCCAATTTGGGGCGCAGCGCGGAAAAATTCCCGTTTTGAATTTCCGTGACCCGCTCGCCGTCGAAGATGTCGGCGACAGGCCCCTCGGGGAGCGGCACCTCATGGTGTCCCTCGTCGGGGTCAAGAAAAAATTTCAGCGTGGCGTGCAGCGTTTTTTCCCGCAGCCTGCCGATACTCTCCCGCGTTTTCTGCCGCTTTTCGGCGGCAGCGCGCGCGGTGGAAAGGGCGGCGGTAACATCTGCGACAGCCGCAGCATCATATGCTATCGCATATGATGCTGCATCAGAAATGCCGCACATAGTCGTCCTCATAGCACAGTCTGCCGACAAACGCCGTGCCGCGGTTGTGTTCGCCCGCCATCCACACCGTGCCGCCCGTGCCGTTTTCCGTTTCCTCCCGCACCTCGGCGACGGAAAGGGTCAGCCGATCCGCAAGCCGCACCTCGCGTTCAAAGCAGATCGCAAGCTCAAAAAGCCGCTTTCTGTCCATGCCGCTCGGCAGGTTGTCGCAGATATAGTCGGCATAGCAGGTGTTGTTGACATGCCCGTTCTGATCCAGCTCGCTGTAACGCGGTTTTATTGCCGCGATTTCGGTGAGCGGCGGCGGGGTCTCCTTTTTCGGATCGGGACAACCGTTTTTCGTCGGGTCGGTCGGCACCTCCGCGTCAAGCGCCGACGGGCGCAGCAGCCGGTGCTCCTTCGCGTCCACCAGCGCGAACGCGGTGACGCCCTCGGTGAGCGGCGTTCCGTTTTCGTCGCACAGCGTATAGCAGCGGAACATCTGCACGCCGCGGGTCTCACGGTGCCAGGTGGTGAGCGTCACCCGCTCCCCCACCGTCGGCAGACGGTGAAACCGCACCCGCAGACGGGTGACGACAAACGCCAGCGACCGCTCGAAAAGCGCGCGGCAGGAAAGCCCCAATTCCGTGAACTGCTGCTCGCCGATCTCCTGCTGCCACCGCAAAAGCGCCGACGGGCGCAGCGTCGCCGTCGGATCGACGGCATAAGTCGGCACTGCCGCCGTCATGCTGTATCGTTTTTCCATGCTTCTATCCTTATTATATTACGGACGGATGACATCCACGCCCATGAACGGACGCAGCACCTCCGGCACGGTGACCGAGCCGTCGGCATTCTGATATTGCTCGACGATGGCGGGCATCACGCGGCTGGTCGCCAGACCCGACGCATTGAGTGTGTGCGCAAACTGCAGCTTGCCGTTTTCATCGCGGTATTTCACATTGCCGCGGCGCGCCTGATAGTCGCGCGCGTTGGACGCGGAGCTGACCTCCTTATAGATGCCCATGGACGGGATCCACACCTCGATGTCATAGGTGCGCGCCATAGAGAACGAGCAGTCGCCCGCCGCCAGCTTGCTGAGGCGATAGTGCAGTCCCAGCTCATGCACCAGGCGCTGCGCCTTGCCGACCAGCTCCTCAAAGGCGGCATCCGAGCCGTCGGCGGTGGTATACTGTACCATCTCCACCTTGTTGAACTGGTGACCGCGGATCATGCCGCGCTCCTCGGAGCGGTAGCTGCCCGCCTCGCGGCGATAGCAGGGGGTGTAGGCAATATACTTGCGCGGCAGCTCGGCGGCGGTGAGAATTTCGTCGCGGTGCAGGTTGACAAGCGCCGTCTCCGCCGTCGGCAGCAGGAATTTTTCATCGCTCGAGGTCGGGTTCTTGATCCAATAGACCTCGTCGGCAAATTTCGGGAACTGTCCCGCCACATAGCCGCAGGTGTAGTTTAACATATGCGGCGGCAGGATCAGCTCATACCCGTCCTTCAAATGCTCCGTGATGAAGAAATTGAGCAGCGCCCACTCCAGGCGCGCGCCCATGCCGCGATAGAGCCACGAGCCGTTGCCCGCGATCTTTGCGCCGCGCTCATAGTCGATCATGCCGAGGCTTTCGCAAAGCTCGACATGGTTTTTCGCCGGAAAATCAAACTGCGGCTGCTCCCCGTCATAGGAAAGCGGCACATTCTGCTCTTTTCCGCCCGCGACCACATCGGGATCGGGCAGGTTCGGCAGACGCAGCATCTGCTCGCGCAGCGCCGCCTCGACCTCGGCAAGCATCGCATCCTTTTCCTTGATGGCGGCGGACAGCGTTTTCATTTCCGCCATGACGGCCGCGACATCGCCGCCCTCCTTTTTGATCTGCGGGATCTTCTTCGTGACGGCGTTTTGCTCCGCCTTCATGCTGCCGACCTCGCTTTGCAGCGCGCGGCGCTTTTCGTCAAGGGACAAAATTTCGTCCACCGCGGCGTCGAGATCCATTTCCCGCTTTTTGATCGCCGCCTTCACAGCGTCGGTCTCGGTGCGGATGCGTTTTAAGTCTAACATACAGAAACTTCCCTTCCATTGCCAAATGATCTGTCTTTATTTTGAGAGCCGGTTTGCCAGCTCCTGCAAATCCTCGCGGTCATAAAACTCGAGCGACAGCGTGCCGCTCTTCTCCCCGACCGTCACCCGCACCTTGCGGGAGAGCGCCTCGGAGAGCGCCAGCTCCACCTCGTCATAAAAGCTGTCCCGCCGAAAAGCGGTCGCGCGCGGCGTTTTTTTCTCGCGTTGTGCCGCGCGGGCCTGGCGCTCCAGCTCTCTGACCGACGCGCCGCTCCTTGCGGCGTTCTTTGCCGTCTCGACCTGAAGCTCCGGCGCAAACGACAGAATGGCGCGCGCGTGTCCCGCGCTGAGCGTGCCGTCGGCGACCATGGCGGTCACCTCCTCCGGCAGGTTCAAAAGCCGCAGCGCATTGGCAACGGCGGGGCGGGATTTGTTGACGATGTGCGCCGTCTCCTCCTGCGTCAGCCCATAGCTTTCCATGAGCTTTTGGAATCCGAGCGCTTCCTCCATCGGGTTTAAGTCCTCGCGCTGCAAATTTTCAATGAGCGCCAGTTGCGCCGCCTCTTTGTCCGAAAGCTCGCGGATGACGACGGGCAGCTCGGTCAGCCCCGCCATGCGGGACGCGCGATACCGCCGCTCACCGGCAACGATCTGATACCCGCCGCCCGACATCGGCCGCACCAAAAGCGGCTGCAAAACGCCGTGCTGCGCGATGGACGCGGACAATTCGGCAAGCGCCTCGTCGTCAAACGCCTTGCGCGGCTGCTCGCGGTTCGGCTCGATCTCGCCGATCGGCAGCGTCACCGCCTTGCCGGCATCCTCCAGCGCGTTTTCCACAAACAAAAGCTCCAGTCCCTTGCCGAGACCGCCTTTTTTCTGTGCCATACTTTGCCCCCTTACTGCGCGGCGATCAGCTCGGCAGCCAGCGCATCATACGCCGCCGCCCCCTTGCCGCCGCGATCATAATAGCCGATCGGTTGCCCGAAGCTCGGCGCCTCCGACAGACGCACCGAACGCGGAATGACCGTCGAAAACACCTTGCGCGGGAAAAAGCGCTTCACCTCCCGCAGCACCTGCTGCGTGAGATTGAGCCGCCCGTCGAACATGGTGAGCAAAACGCCCTCGATGTCGAGCTGCGGATTGTAAAGCCGCTTTATTTGCCGCACCGTGCCCATGAGCTGGGACAGCCCCTCGAGCGCATAATATTCGCACTGGATCGGCACAAGAAAGGTGTCGGCGGCACAAAGGCCGTTGAGCGTCAAAAGCCCCAGTGACGGCGGGCAGTCGATGAGAATGAAGTCATAGTCGTCCCGCAGCGCCGCCAGCGCCGCTTTCAGGCGGTTTTCCCGTCTCGTCATTTCGACAAGCTCGATCTCCGCACCCGCCAGCTGAATACTGGACGGCAGCACCGACAGCCCCGCAAATTTGGTGCGCACCACCACATCGGCGGGCTTTGCCCCGCCGGAGAGCAGCTCATAGGTGGAGGCGGCAACGGCGCGCTTGTCGATGCCGACGCCGCTCGTGGCGTTACCCTGCGGATCGATGTCCGCAAGCAGCACCCGCTTTCCGGCAGTCCCCAGCGCCGCCGACAGATTGACCGAGGTCGTGGTCTTGCCGACGCCGCCCTTCTGATTGACCACCGCAATGATCTTTGCCATGTTTCTCCCCCTCTCATGGGCGCAAAAAACTACTATACGGTATTCAGTATAACACACTTTCCTCCCGCTGAAAAGCCCTTTTTGCAGAAAAAAGAAAACGGCGCAAAAGCGCCGTTTTCGTGTGCGATAAACCGACAACACCCCTCCCCTGCAGGAAGAAAAACAACGTTTTTTCTTCCTGCCGCTCCCCTTTTGTGAAAAGAGAGGAGCCTTTTGTGGGTGCGCCTATTTTCGGTTCTTCATTTCGCTGTCGGTTTTACATTGTCGGCGGGCGGAAGATCGAAGGTGATGCTGCCGTTTTGCGCCTCGAACGCGCGGATGTTTTCACGGATGAGCACCAACACATGGCTATTGAGCGACCGCCCCTCATATTCCGCCACAAAGCCGAGCTTTTTCAGCATTTCCTCCTCCATACGAATGGATACACTTTTTACAGACACACAATCACCTCAAAATAAATGTATTGTGTGTTTATTTTATAGAAAATATGTGCTATACTTTTCTATATGGATATATCATATATCTATAATATATAAGGGGGTAATAGTTTTGAAAGTCGCTGTTATCGGCTCGCGCGGAATTTTTATTGACGATTTCGGGAGATACCTTCCCGAAAATACAACAGAAATTTTATCGGGTGGCGCAAGAGGTGTGGACAGTTGCGCGGAAAACTATGCGCGAGAGCATCATATTCTTTTTACAGCATTCCTTCCCGCATACGAAAAATTCGGTCGCAATGCTCCGTTAAAGCGCAACCTTGAAATCATTAGAAACGCCGATTTGGTGCTGGCGTTCTGGGATGGCAACTCTCGCGGAACAAAACATGTCATTGACAACTGTCATAAAATGGGGACGCCTGTTCAAGTATATATATTGCCTGCGCCATAACACAAAAATGCCGCACATTTCGTGCGGCATTTTTCGCGTTATTCATCGAACTTGAAGCTTCCGGAGAGCAGCGTCACGCCTTTGTCGGCGACGGTGAGCAGACCGTCGGACAGGTGCGCGCCGCGCACCGTGCCGTCGGGCAATTCGATCGTGCAATCGCCGTCCGCGACGGCGGTCACAAACGGGATATGCCCCGCCATGATCGCCAGATCGCCCTCCACCCCGCGCAGGGACAGAAAGGTGGCGTCGCCGCTGAAAAGATCGCCGTCCGGCGACGAAACGGTCAGATGAAAGCTGTTCATGCCGTCTCACCCTTTGCCTTTTTCACCGCCTCGTCGATCGTGCCGACGAACAGGAACGCGGACTCGGGCAGGTCGTCATGCTTGCCCTCGATGATTTCCTTGAACCCGCGGATGGTCTCGGCAAGCGGCACATACGTGCCGGGGATGCCGGTGAACTTCTCGGACACATCGAACGGCTGGGACAAGAAGCGCTGGATTTTTCTCGCGCGCTGCACCAGCAGCTTGTCGTCGTCCGACAGCTCATCCATGCCCATGATGGCAATAATATCCATCAGTTCTTTATACCGCTGCAAAATGCGCTGTACCTCACGCGCCACCGCATAGTGCTCCTCGCCGAGGATCTCCGGCGAAAGGATGCGGCTCGTCGACTCCAGCGGATCGACCGCCGGATAGATGCCCTGCGACGAGATGGCACGGGACAGCACCGTCGTCGCATCCAGGTGCGCAAAGGTGGTCGCCGGCGCGGGATCGGTCAGGTCGTCCGCAGGGACATACACCGCCTGCACCGAGGTGATCGAGCCCTTTTTCGTCGAGGTGATGCGCTCCTGCAGCGCGCCCATTTCGTTTGCCAGCGTCGGCTGATAGCCGACCGCGGACGGCATACGGCCGAGCAGCGCCGATACCTCGCTGCCCGCCTGCGTGAAGCGGAAGATGTTGTCGATGAACAGCAGCACATCCTGCCCCTCATCGTCACGGAAATATTCCGCCATCGTCAGCCCCGACAGCGCCACGCGCATACGCGCGCCGGGCGGCTCGTTCATCTGTCCGTAGACAAGCGCCGTTTTGGACAGAACGCCCGATTCCTTCATTTCGTTATACAGATCGTTGCCCTCACGGGTGCGCTCGCCGACGCCGGTGAACACGGAAAGTCCGCCGTGCTGCTTGGCGATGTTGTTGATAAGCTCCATGATGAGCACCGTTTTGCCGACGCCTGCGCCGCCGAAAAGACCGATCTTGCCGCCCTTGGAATAGGGGCAGAGCAGGTCGATGACCTTGATGCCGGTCTCCAGAATTTCGGTCGAGGTAGACAGCTCGTCAAACGCGGGCGCCTGCCGATGGATGTCCCGCCGCTCGGCGTTTTCCGGCGCGGGCTCGTTGTCCACGGGATCGCCCAGCACATTGAAAATTCTGCCGAGCGTTTCCTTGCCGACCGGCACACGGATGGGATAACCCGTGTCGGTGACGGCGGTGTCGCGCGTCAAGCCGTCGGTGGAGTCCATCGCGATGCAGCGCGCGGTGTTATCACCGATATGCTGCGCCACCTCCACCGTCAAGGTGCGTTCGCCGACCGGCATGGTCAGGGCGTTGTTCAGCGACGGCAGCTTGCCGTTTTCAAACCGCACGTCCACAACAGGTCCCATGACCTGTACCACGCGGCCGTTTGCTTTCTCCGCCATTGGTCGTTCCTCCTTTTTTTGAAGCCTCAGGAGCCTGCCACGATTTCCGTGATCTCCTGTGTGATCGTGCTCTGTCGCGCACGGTTATATTGCAGCTGCAGCTCGTCGATCATGGTCTGCGCGTTCTTGCCGGCGGCATCCATCGCCACCCGCCTTGCCGCCACCTCGCTGGCAAAGCTCTCCATGACGGCGGCAAACAGCTTGCCCGCCACAAAGGTCGGCACCGCCGCGTCGAGAATGGTCGCGGCGTCCGGCTCGAAAATGACGCCCGTGTCCCCCTTTTCCTCCGCCGTGAGCGGCAGGATCCATCTGACCTCCGCCACCTGGCTCATCATGGAAACATAGCGGGTGCAGAGGATGCCGAGCCGATCAAATTCCCCCGCCGCGAACCTTGCGCAAAGCGTTTTCGCCGTTTCGAGCGCGTTTTCATAGGAAAAAAACTCCGAGGAAACAAAGGCCGCCCCCGTGCGGTCGCACGCGCGTTTGCCGATCGCGGTGACGGCGGCATCGGGAAATTCCCGCAAAAGGCGGAAGATGTTGGCGTTATATCCGCCCGCCAGCCCGCGGTCGCCCGCGATGACGACGAGCATCGTTTTGTCGCCGCCCTGTCGCATATAGGGGCTTTTTCTGCACTCCCCGCAGGCGGCAAGCAGCGCCACCGTCTCCTCCACCGCCGCCGCATACTGCCGACTTTTCAGCATATGCTCGTTGGCGCGGCGGATCTTGGACGACGCCACCAGCCCCATCGCCTTTGTCAGCTGCAGGGTGGAGGAAACGCTCTTGATGCGGGTGCGCAGCGCTTTAATATCCGCTCCCATTCACCCTCACCCCTGCCACTGTGTCAGCAGCGCCGAGAGCGCCTTTTTGTCCTCGTCCTCAAAGAACCCCTCGTCGAGACGGTCATGCAGCGCGGTATCGACATGCAGCAGCCGATCATACAGCCACGCCTCATAGTCCCTGACCTTTTTGACCGGCACATTGTCGAGATAGCCCTTTGTAACCGCAAAAATGATTGCGACCTGGCAGCCAACGGTGACGGGGCTGTTGCGCCCCTGCTTCAGAACCTCCACGATGCGCTCGCCGAGGGCAAGACGCGCCTTGGTGTCCGCGTCGAGGTCGCTGCCGAACTGCGCAAACGCCTGCAGCTCACGATACTGAGAATAGAGGAGCTTCAGCTCGCCCGCGACCTTCTTCATGGACTTTTTCTGCGCCGAGCCGCCGACACGGCTCACCGAGATACCGGGGTTGATGGCGGGCATGATGCCCTCATGGAACAGCTCGGTCTCCAGAAAGATCTGTCCGTCGGTGATGGAAATGACATTCGTCGGGATATATGCCGACACATCGCCCGCCTGCGTTTCGATGATGGGCAGTGCGGTGATGGAGCCGCCGCCGTATTCCGGCGCAACACACGCCGCCCGCTCCAAAAGGCGGGAATGGAGATAGAACACATCGCCGGGATATGCCTCGCGTCCGGGCGGACGGCGGATGAGCAGGGAAAGGGCACGGTATGCCACCGCGTGCTTGGAGAGATCGTCATAGACGATGAGCACATCTTTTCCCTGCTTGCGGAAATATTCCGCCATGGCGCAGCCCGCGTACGGGGCGATATATTGCAGCGGCGCGCTGTCCGATGCGGCAGCGGAAACGATGATGGTGTATGGCATCGCGCCGGCGCGGGACAGCTCCCCCGCCAGCTGCACCACGGAGGATGCCTTCTGTCCGATCGCCACATAGATGCACAGCACATCGCTGTTTTTCTGATTGATGATGGTATCGACCGCAATTTCGGTCTTGCCGGTCTGGCGGTCGCCGATGATAAGCTCACGCTGACCGCGGCCGATCGGGATCATGCTGTCGATCGCCTTGATGCCCGTCTGCAGCGGCACGGAAACGCTCTTGCGCTCGATGATGCCGGGCGCGGGCGCCTCAATCGGCATGGTCTCGGTCGAGACGACCGGCCCTTTGCCGTCGATCGGCTCGCCGAGCGCGTTCACCACGCGCCCGAGCAACGCATCGCCGACCGGCACGCTCACCACGCGCCCCGTGCGGTGCACCGCCGTGCCCTCGCGAATATCGCTTTTGTCCGAAAGAATGGCGACGGAGACCGTCTCCTCCTCCAGATTTTGCGCCATGCCGAAGCTGCCGCCGTCAAATTCCAGCAGCTCGCCCGCCATGCAGCCGCGCAGCCCGTATACACGGGCGATGCCGTCACCGACCAGGATGACGGTGCCGGTCTCCACCATTTCGATGCGATCCTCATAATGTAAGATCTGCTCTTTTATGATGCGGCCGATCTCCTCCGGCTGTTGTTTCATAGACACACCTACCCTCTGTTATACGGTTTCGATTGCTTCTTTCAGGTTTTGGAGACGGTGCGCAAGCGAACCGTCCATGATCTTGCCGTCCATATACACGATCACGCCGCCAACCAGCGACGGATCGACCGCATATTCCGGCGTCACCGTGCGCCCGCTTTTTTCCGAAAGACGGCGGCAGAGCCGCTCCTTCTGCTCCTTTGTGAGCGGCGCGGCGCTGACGACCTTTGCGGTCAGCTCCCGCTCGGCGGCCTGCTCCAGCGCACAGTATTCCCGCACGCAGTCGGAAAAGGCGTGCATATGCCCGTGTGCGCACAGCACCTGCAAAAAATGCAGCACCGTCGGCGACACGGCATCCGAAAACGCCTTTTCGATCAGCGCCTCCCGCTCGGAAAGCGCGACGGCGGGAGAGGAAAGCAGCGCGATATATTGCGGATCATCCGCAAGCAGCGCCTCGATCGCGCAAAGCTCGTCGGAAAACCGCTCTCCCGTTTCGCGGGCGCAGGAAAACAGCGCCGCGGCATATTCACGACCGATGTCCGCCATGTCCTCGCTCCCTTCGCTTATTCGATGCTGTCGATAAAGGCATCCGCCAGCGCCTCTTTGTCGGCGACGGTAACCTCACGCCGCAGCAAAGCACCCGCCATCAGCGCGGACACATCGACAATCTCGCGCTTCATGTCCGCCTGCGCCTTTTCCTTCGCCAGCGCGGCGTCCGCCTCGGCGTCGGCGACAATGCGCTGCGCCTGCTCCTTGGCAGCGGCAACGATGTCGGCGCTCTTACGGTCGGCGGTCGCGGCGGCGTCCTTCAAAATGGCGTCCGCCTGCTCCTTCGCGCCGGAAAGCGCTGCGGAAAGCGCGGCGTTTTTCTCCGCCGCCTCTGCCTTTTCGCGCGCGGCGTCCGCAAGCTGATCGTCGATCGCCTTTTGACGCTCGGCAATGACCTTGCGCACCGGCGCATACAAAAACTTTTTCAGCAGCAGAAAAATGATGAGCAGGTTACACAGCGAGATCACGATATGCCAAATATTAACGGAAATGACATCCAGTGATTGCATGATGATCCTCCCGCCTTACTTCAGAGCGTTCAAGAGAATGTTGACAAACCGTCCCGGTGCAACGAAAATGAGCAGAATGGCGATGACCAGCGCATAAAGACCGGTGGTCTCCGCGACGGCGCAGCCCATGAGCATGGTCGAGGTGACGGCGCCCTTGCTCTCCGGCTGTCTGCCGATCGCCTCACACGCCTTTGCCACGGCGTTGCCTTCGCCGATGCCGGGGCCGATACCTGCGATCATCGCCGCACCCGCGCCGAGAGCGCATCCTCCGAGAATGATGCCGATTGCCAGTTCCAACATAACTTTGTCCTCCGTTTTGTTATTTTCCCGCGTCGGCTGCCGCCGCGCGTTGCTTGCGTTCTGCTTTTTTGCGTTTTCTCGCGGCATAGTCATCCGCAGGGAAGCCGCCGGAAATATACAGCATGGTCAGCATGGCGAAAATGAACGCCTGCAAAAGACCGCTGAAAATATCGAAATAGAGACTGAGCACCGCCGGCAGACCGATCTGCAACAGCGGGATGTCCCCGAGCACGCCCGGCAGCCAGCCGAGCAGCGTCCCGGAAAGTCCCTGCAGCCCCGCGCCGATGAGCACCGAAATGACCGCGCCGGACAGCACATTGCCATAGTGACGGAACGCCATCGAGATCGGCGTCGCGACCTCGCTGATGACATTGAGCGGCGTCAGGATGACGGGGTCGCAAAAGCTCTTTAGATAATGCAGCGGCCCGCACTTGAATTTATAATAGGTAATAAGGAAGAACACCAAAAGCGCCCAGCCGCCGACCACATTGAGATCCGCCGTCGGGGCGGTCAGACCGATGAGCGTAAGCAAACTCGAAAACGCCGACAGCCCCATGATCGCCGCGATGAACGGCGAAAAGCTCTTAAAATAGGGGTCCATGTTGTCCCGAATGAGGTTGTCCGTCTTTTCCACGATCCATTCCGCCAAAAGCTGCCGCTTTGTCGTCGGCTTGGCGGCGATGCCGTGCGTCAGATACAGGCAAAGGAAAAGGATCGTCAGCGAAACGAGCGCGGAATTGACCTGCGACTCGGTGATGGGCAGCTCCTGAAGGGGCATCGGGATCGTGAAATAGATAAGCGAGCCGGAAATGTCGATGTCCGCCGACGAGGGCGTCGTCAGCACCTTGAGCACCATGCCGCACACAAGCGGCAGCAGCGCCAGGCACAAAAGCAGCACATCCACCGCCACAAAGCCGCGGCTTTTTTTCGTCATGCAGCGCACCTCCTACTGATCCTGCCGCTTGTCAAAAAGCGGGCGCAGAAAAACCGCGATGCGCGGAAAAAACAACGGCACGAGCAGTGTGATGAGGTTGAACACCGACGGCAGCAGCACGCCGACCAGCACCGCCAAAAACAGCGCCAGCATGCGCAGCGCCTGCGACAATTTCATGAGGGACGCCGCGTGTTTTTCCTCTTTGTCCACCGCTTTTTGCACCGTCAGCCCCATCGCAAAAAAGTTGCCGACAGCGGCGACACCGGAAAGCAGGTTGCCCCACAAGACCGGCAGCGACCACCAACCGCCGACAAGAAACACCGCCTGCATCAGCAGGCTGAGCAGCACGACCCACAGCGCCACAAAGCCGGTCTCACGCCGCACCACGGCGTCTACCTTTGCCACAGCCATTCCTCCCACGATCAAGTGTTATCAGTGTACCACAAAGTGTAAAAACCTGCAAGCCCCTTTTATGCAGACAAAAGCGGGGAAATGTCCGAATTTCGTGCAATTTCCGCAACCTGTCCGTCTATTTTACCCCTTGCAACGGAAAGCATTCTGTGGTAAGATAGTTGCTGCAAAAAGCTTTCGGCAGCTTTGAGAAAGGAGCGAGCGCCATGTTTGAGGACATCACCCGTGCGGCAGCACAGGCGGCGGCGGAGCTTTGCGACGCGGCGGCGCTGAAGGCGGGCGACCTTTTCGCGGTCGGCTGCTCCACGAGCGAGGTGTGCGGCAGCCGCATCGGGACAGACTCCCGCCCCGAAATTGCCCGTGCGGTGCTCTCCGGAATCCTCGGCGTGCTGTGCGAGCGGGGAATCTTCCTTGCTGCGCAGTGCTGTGAGCACTTAAACCGTGCGCTCATCGTCGAGCGCGCCGCCGTGCCGCATGCGGACATCGTAAATGTCGTGCCGCAGCCGAAGGCGGGCGGCTCGTTTGCCACGGCTGCCTATGCCGCCTTTTCCGATCCCGTCGCCGTCGAGCACATCCGCGCCGACGCCGGCATGGACATCGGGGACACGCTCATCGGGATGCACCTGAAGGAGGTCGCCGTGCCGGTGCGCCTGTCGGTCAAAACGATCGGCGAAGCGTCGCTTGTCTGCGCCCGCACCCGCCCGAAGTTCATCGGCGGCTGCCGCGCGGTGTACGACGAACATCTGCTGTAACCCCGGCGGACATCCGCCGTCATATGCGCTTGTACCTCAGCAGGATAGAGGGTCCGCCTCCTAAGGTTGCGTTACAACGGCCACCTCAAAAAAAACTAAATAAGGGATTGCAGTTCGACTTTGATCGGGCTATAATCATATATCAGACACGT
>SFCS01000035.1 GCA_004558485.1 Ruminococcus sp.
AGAGCTTCTTCATTTGCAACACAACCCCTTTTTAATTTTTTCATACCGGTTTTTTAGTTCTTCCGGCGACAGGCAGTGGCCATCGATCTTGGTATGCAGTGCCATATGGCAATTGGGACAGACCGGGATCAGGTCACTGACCGGATCCACAAGGTGCTTTACTTTTTGCTCGCCGAGCGGCACGATGTGATGTACATGGATCAGGCGGGCAAACCCGCTTCCGTATACCTTCTCCGCGTCAAATCCGCAGATTTGGCAGCGGCAGCCGTAATGCGCCAAGCAAGCCTCCCGCGCGGCGGCGTTTCGTTGGACGGTATTCGTCAGGTGTGTTTCCGCAGCACCCTCGGTGTAGACCGCCTCGTCCTCATCCGCCCAAAAATACCGCCTTTCCCCGTCGTATTGCCGGATGTACGTCTGCACCTCTTTGCGGTAACGGACCGTTTGCGTGTCTTCGCTGGCGGCGTACCACAGATTGTTCTGTCCGAAGCCAAAGCCGTCCGTCGACGCCCGGGGCGCTTTCATCGTCCGTTTCATCTCCGGCAGGAGCACCACGTTTTGCGGCTGCGCAACAAGGTTATAGATTCTGTCGCCCTCTTCCACGCATCTGCGCAGGACCGTGGCATGGTCGTACCACCCCACGATCACCGAGCCCTTTTCGTCCGGCAGGGTAGCACAGAACACGACCGTCACATCGGAGAGCGTATCCTTGCCCTTGGCGCTTTCATCGATGTTCTCAATGTGGATGGTATTGTGTTGCCCGTTCGTGAGTCCGGGCTCCACGTAGCCGTAGCAATTCCCGTCGTCATACGGACGGAAATTGTTGACCTCGCCGCCGGTCTTGTTTTCGGTCACGTAAGCTCCGCCGCCTTGGGGCGGCAGGGTGTCCCGGCTTTGATCGTAGTCACGCAGATAAGTGATGTTGCAAAACAGGATCTTGTGCTTGCTTGTATCCATATCCATCGCTCCCATCTTTTTCGGTTACAACATAATTCACATTATGTTGTACACAGAGGAATAAAAAAGCCTGCCACGAATCGGATAGGTCAAAAAAGAGCATAACGAACCAAGCCTTCTCGTAATTGTCTTAAAAAGATGCGGAGAAAAGGCTTTGTTGTTATGCTCAGATTTCGATAATCATGGAATTTTTGCTTTTTGGGGCAGAGGACTTTACAAACCAGACGCGCTATGCTACAATTCGATATGTAAAAATATGGTTAATATGTTAATGGGAAATATTCGATGCAACATAATGTGAATTATGTATTCGCTACCGGTTTCGGTGGCTTTTTTCATAATATCAGCCGCATAGTTTCCATCCGGCGGCGGTGTTCTGTGCCGGTGGAGATGATGTAGATACGGGTCGTGTTAATGCTTGAATGACCGAGAATGTCCGCCAGCTTGGCAATATCCTTTTCTATGCCATAAAACACCCGGGCGAACAGATGTCGCAAATTGTGCGGAAAAACCTTTTCGGGGTTGACATTTGCCGCCTTGCACAGCGCTTTCATTTCGCGCCAGATGTTCGTTCTGCCGATCGGCTTTCCCGTGCGGGTCACAAAGATCATGCCGCTTTTGATTTTCTGCTTCGCTGCAAAGCGAAGCAGTTTTTGTTTCAGCTCCTTCACGAGAAAGACCGTCCGCGTTTTCCCCTTGCAGCGCACGGTCGCCTCGCCGCGTTTTGCTGTCTCAACGGTGATATACTGCAGCTCACTCACGCGCATGCCCGTCCCGCAGATCGTCTGCAAAATGAGGTGCAGCCGTTCGTTGTGCCGATGCTTGGCGGCGCAGCACAGGCGCGCATATTCCGCTTTTGTCAGTTCCTTTTCTTCGTGACAGTAGACCTGTTGCTGCAGCTTCAGCGATCTCACCTTCAGATCGTGCCACCCCAAAAATGCAAGCAGGCTGTTGACGCTCGCCAGCATGGAGTTGACACTGCGCGGCGCGTATGTTTTCTGCAATCTTTCTTTATAGGCGATCACGGTCATTTTCGTGATCGCGCCGCCATCGGCAAAGGCGGCAAACGCCGCCGCGTCGCGGGTATATTTCTCAACCGTCGCCGCGCTCCTTTCCGCCAAAATGAGCTGTTTCCGAAAAGCGGCGATGTCCGCCGCCTTTATCTGCCGTTTGTTCATTTTACTCCCCCGTTTTCCTGTTTTACTCAAAAGCATAAAAACAGAAAACGGCGCTGTCAAACCTTTTTGCAACAAAAAAGCCGACGGAAACCGTCGGCTTTTGCAAAACACAAGACAAATATAATATATTGAATCCAATAGTCGCTCGTTTACGGCGGGCGGTAGAAACGGTGCATCCATATCATGCAGGTATATTGAAATCAATATAGCGGACAGGCAGCCTGTCCAGTTAGGGAAAAGAAAAAAGAAATAACATAGACAGTATAGCTTTTCTTGCAAGTTTTGTCAATAGTTTTCGGGTGAAAACCGAAAAAACTTTATGTTTTTCCGGATTTCCGAGCACATTGCCGCTAAAGAGCGGCAAAAAACGCAACTGTTAAAGCTCCTCATACAGAACATTTGACAAAAGGGCGATAATCTGTATAATAAAGTAGAATGTTGAAAACGAAGAGGGAATTTTCGCATGAACAAAAAAAGCGGCATCACTGCTCTATGCCTGTTACTCAGCATCTGTTCGCTGATCGGGTGTCTTTTTTTGCACAGAAGAATGTCTGTCGACAGCATGACGGTCGCCCCGGCGCAAACGCCTGCGCAGACCGGTGATCTTGTCACCCGCACGGCGACAACGGAAACGACCGTGCCGCCGCTGCAGGCAACCGAAACAACGGTTGCGACGACGACAGGAGCGACGACCGCGGCGCCGTCGCGGAACGGGTTTGCTGTCACCCAGCAGCAGAAAAATCAGCTTGACGGCATGCTTGCCGGCTTCGGCGGGCAGGTCGCGGCGCTGTATAAGGATATAGAGACGGGGTATACCTATAGCTATAACGCCGACACTTCATTTTTTGCAGCCAGTCTGACGAAAGCGCCGTACTGCATGTATCTTTTCGATCTGGCAGCAAACGGTAAGTGCAATCTCGAGCAAAAGATCACCTACACCGAAAAGATCGGCTCAAACGGCACCGGCAAGGTCAAGAATTCGCCCTTCGGCACACAGTTCACCGTTTCGCAGCTCATTGAATACACGCTGCGGTACAGCGACAACGCCGCTTTGCGGATGCTGCGCAGCGTCTATCCCGCGAGCGGTTTTCAGAAATATGCCGCAGGAATCGGCATCAAGAATACCGCCGCCATCGGACTTATCACCAACAGCCGCATCACGGCAAACGATGCCGCCGTCTATATGCAGGCGATCTATGATTTTGTCGGCAGCAACGCGACCTATGGCAGTCTGCTGCGCGATCATTTGATACACGCCAACAACCAGTGGTTTACCTCGCGGTATCCGATCCTGCACAAATACGGATGGGCGGACAAGGCCTTTCACGAAATAGCGCTGGTGGAGGCGCCGCACCCCTATATTCTCGTGCTGCTCACCGATCATGAGGACGGCACGGCGGCGGATTTTGCCATGTTCCGTAATTTTTCAAAGGCCGTTGAAACCATTGCCGATCACGCATAAGGAGAAAGCTATGTTTACAGATGAATTGCAGCGTTTTGATCCCGAGGTTTTTGCCGCCTGCGACCGCGAAATGCAGCGGCAGCAGCACAATATCGAGCTGATCGCCTCGGAAAACATCGTGTCGAAGGCGGTACTGCTTGCCGCCGGCTCGGTGCTCACCAACAAATATGCCGAAGGGTACCCGGGCAAGCGGTACTACGGCGGCTGTGTCTATGTGGATGAGGTCGAGGAGATTGCCAGAGAACGCGCCAAAAAGCTGTTCGGCGCGGAGCATGCCAATGTTCAGCCGCACAGCGGCGCTAACGCCAATCTTGCCGCCTTCTTTGCCCTGCTGCAGCCGGGCGATACCGTGCTCGGCATGAGCCTTGCACACGGCGGCCATCTGTCACACGGCTCGCCCGTCAACATTTCCGGGAAGTATTTTCATGTTGTCTCCTACGGTGTGGACGCAAAGACCGGCCGCATCGACTATGACGAAATGCGCAAAACGGCGCTTGTCTGCAAGCCGAAAATGATTATCGCGGGTGCGAGCGCCTATCCCCGCGTCATTGATTTTGCCAAATGCCGCGAAATTGCCGACGAGGTCGGCGCCTATCTCATGGTGGACATGGCGCACATCGCGGGGCTTGTCGCCGCGGGCGTGCACCCCAGTCCCGTGCCGTATGCCGATGTGGTGACGACCACCACGCACAAAACGCTCCGCGGCCCGCGCGGCGGTATGATTCTCTGCAAAGAGGCGCTCGCAAAGCAAATCGACAAAGCTATTTTCCCCGGCACGCAGGGCGGCCCGCTCATGCATATCATCGCCGCAAAGGCGGTCGCGCTCGGCGAGGCGCTCACCGATGATTTCAAGGCGTATCAGCAGCAGATCGTCAAAAATGCCAAGGTGCTCTCCGAGGCGCTCACAGAAAAGGGACTGACGCTCGTTTCCGGCGGCACGGACAACCACCTGATGCTGCTCGACCTGCGCGGCACCGATGTCACCGGCAAGGAGCTTGAGCACCGTCTGGACGAGGTGCACATCACCGCCAACAAAAACGCCATTCCCGACGATCCGCAAAGCCCGTTCATCACAAGCGGTCTGCGCATCGGCACGCCCGCCGTCACCTCACGCGGGTTCAAAGAGCCGGAAATGGAAATAATTGCCGGCTTTATCGCCGACATTCTGAAGGATTATGACAAGAATAAAGCGCGCGTGACGGAAGAAGTCATTGCACTTTGCGAAAAATTTCCGATCTATGCGGACTGAAACCGCATAATGTCGCGCCCCATGCACATACTAGTCGCGGAGAGAGAATCTCCGCAAACGCAAAATGCGATAAGTGGGGTGAAAAGCCATGCTGGACAGATTGGCTTTGCTTCTGGTCGTGATCGGTGCGATCAACTGGGGAAGCGTCGGACTGTTTCAGTTCGACATCGTTTCCTGGATCTTCGGCGGGGCGAGTTCCATCGTCAGCCGCATCATCTTTACGCTGGTCGCCATTGCGGGATTGTGGTGCATTTCGCTGTTTTTCCGCAAACGGGACGAGGTATTGTCCCACAACGACTGAGGAGCGAATATCCAACAAAAAAAGGAGCTGCAATTTTTGCAGCTCCTTTTTTTCTCTGTATTTCTTATTTGCCGGTGACCAGAGCCAGCGTATCCCGTGCGATAACGAGCTCCTCGTTCGTCGGGATGACAAATCCGCGCACGGTGGAGTCCTTCGCCGTAATCTCCACTTCCTGCCCCTTTGAATGGTTGGCAGCCTTGTCGAGCTTGACGCCGAGATATGCCATCGAATTGATGATGTCCTCTCGAATCTCCTCGCAGTTTTCCGCGATGCCGGCGGTGAACACGATCGCGTCCAAGCCGCCCAGCGCAGCAACAAAGCCGCCGACCAGCTTAGAGACCTGATAGCTGCGCATTTTCCAGAACAGCTTGGCGCGCTCATGGAACGGGTGCTCCGGATTCTGGATGGCGGCGCGCAGATCACGGTCGTCGCCCGTGAAACCGGTAATGCCGAGCATGCCGGACTTTTTGTTCATCACCAGATCCATTTCGGTTGGCGTAAAGCCCTCTTTTTCCATGATGAAGGTAATGGCGGAGGGATCGACCGCGCCGCAGCGCGTGCCCATAAGCATACCGTCAAGCGGCGTCAATCCCATCGTGGTGTCGATGCATTTACCGTCCTTGATGGCGGAAATAGAAGCGCCGTTGCCGATGTGGCAGGTGATGATGCGTGTGCCCTTGCCGTCCGGCTTGCCGAGCAGCTCACAGCAGCGCTTGCTGACAAAGCGGTGCGAGGTGCCGTGGAACCCATAGCGGCGCACGGCATACTTCTCATAATACTCATACGGCACACCGAACATATACGCCTCGGGCGGCATGGTCTGGTGGAAGGAGGTATCGAAAACGACGACCTGCGGCACTTTTTCGCCGAAAGCGGCGATAGCGGCGCGGATACCCTGTACATGCGCCAGGTTGTGCAGCGGCGCCAAAGCGGCAAGCTCTTCGATGTCGTCGATGACCTTCGGCGTCACGATGACCGAGCGGTCAAACTTGTCGCCGCCCTGGACGATACGGTGACCGATGGCGGCAACCTCGGACAGGTTGTCAATGACCTTGCCCTCGCCCGTGGTGAGCGCTTTTTTGACCTGCTCAAACGCCTCGGTGTGGTTATCCATTTTGATGTCCGCTTTGTATACATAGCCGTCGCTCGTCTTGTGCGTAAAGAGCCCGCCGTCGCCGATGCGTTCACAAACGCCCTTTGCCAGCATCTTCTCCCCGTCCATGTCGATGAGCTGATATTTCAGCGAGGAGCTGCCGGCGTTGATAACCAAAATTTTCACTTTTTTTACCCTCCGTCTTTTCAACACGCGCATTGGCGTGGTATACTGTTGTAGAACAGTATATACCATCCTGTTTATATTTTCAAGTACCCAATCGACAGTAAGGACGGTTTTTTCTATGAAAGTTGCCGGTATTATCGCCGAATACAACCCGTTTCACAACGGACACGCCCACCACATTGCCGCCACGCGCGCGGCGGGTGCGACACACTGCATCGTGGTTCTCGGGAGTCACTTTACCCAGCGGGGCGAGCCGTCCCTGCTGCCCAAAGCGGTGCGCACCCGTATGGCGCTTGCGGGCGGCGCCGACCTTGTTCTGGAGCTGCCGCAGCCGTGGTCCTGCGCCAGTGCGGAGGGCTTTGCGCGCGGCGGCGCGTCGCTTTTGCACCACACGGGGATTGCAGACATGCTGAGCTTCGGCAGCGAGGGCGGCGACACGGCGGCAATCGTTTCCGCTGCAGCCATCATGAACACGCCGCCTTTTTCGGCGGCGGTGCGGGAAAACCTAAAAACCGGCATTTCCTATGCCGCAGCACAGGAGAAAGCACTTTTTGCGCTTTGCGGCGAAAACGCCGCCGCGCTCCTGCGGCAGCCGAACAAAACGCTCGGCGTGGAATATTGCCGCGCCCTTTTGCGCCTCGGCTCGACTGTCACGCCGCTTGCCGTCCCGCGCATCGGCGCGGCGCACGACGCCGAGAAAACGGAAAACGGAATCGCCTCTGCAAGCTTCATCCGCACAGAGATCGCAAGCGGGCACGCGGTGGACGCTTTTCTTCCGTGTGACAGCGCCGCGCTGCTCCGCAGCGCTGTAAAGGCTGGGCACTATACAGACGGCGCTGTGCTCGCAGACCGCATCCTGTTGTCCCGTCTGCGCATGGCAGATACGGCAACGCTTGCCGCGCTGCCCGGCGTGAGCGAGGGACTGGAAAATCGGCTGTTTGCCGCCCTGCAAAAAGCCGCCACCCTGCAAGAGGTGACGGACACGGTGAAAACGCGGCGCTATACGGCAGCACGACTGCGGCGCATCCTGACGGCTGCCTTTTTGGAGCTACCGTCGGGATTTGAGAAGTCCGAGCCGCCCTATCTGCGGGTGCTGGGCATCGGCGAAAAGGGAGAGGAGCTGCTGCGTCTCATGCGCGACAACGCCACGCTGCCGCTGTTCACCGACGCCATGCAGCCCCCGCCCGATATTTTCTCGCAAAGGATATTTGATTTTGAGTGTAAAGCTTCCGATCTTTACGGATCGCTGCTTTCCACCCCGCTCCCCTGCGGTCAGGAGTTCACGGTCGGGATGCTGCGCTGACATCCCGCGGGAAACGGATGCCCGCTTTTCGGCGAATGTCGAACATGCATGCCGACACCTTTTCGGAAAGCGCGCGGTGCGCCGCATAGGCGTCCCGCTCTCCCGTGCGGATCCAATCGGCAAAGGCTGCGATCTCACGCCCCATCAGCACGCTTTTTTCCTCGGTTTCCCAAAGCGTTTTGGGCGTTTCGCCCGCAAGGTGCAGCACGATGTTTTCGAGCTTGGAGATCGCCCCGACGGTGAGACTGCCCTTTTCTCCGACAATCACGGAGGGGGCAGTCGCTTTTTTTGTTTTGCAGCAGGTCAGTGTGACCTCCTTGTCGGGATAGTGCAGCTCTGCCGTGCAGGCGCCGTCGGCGTCGGTGCGCAGAAATTCCGCCTTTGCCGTGATGCTGTCGGGCATACCGAACAGATACAGCGCCGGATAGACGCAGTAGACCCCCAGATCCTGCATCGCCCCCGTCTCCATTGCGGGGTTGAAAATGTTAGGCGTCTCGCCCTGCAGATAGGCGGGATACTTTGACGACAGCTGTGTGAAATCAAAATGTGCCGACCGTATGTTGCCGAGCCTTTCGACCGCCTGCCGCAGAATTTCCCGTTGGGGCTGAAAACACATCATGATTGCCTCGGTCAGCATGCAGCCGTTTCGATCCGCCGTTTCGTAGGCGGCGGCAAGCTCATCCGGAAATGCCGTGAGCGGTTTTTCACAGAGCACATGCTTGCCGTTTTGCAAAAAAAGCGTCGCCTGCTGCATATGCAGGCGGTTGGGGCTGGCGATATACACCATGTCGATCGTATCCGATTTCGCCATTTCCTCCGGCGAGGTAAAAGTGTGTTTTGCGCCGTGCTTTTCTGCATATGCCTCCGCGCGCTGCGCGGTGCGGGAGCAGACGGCACAAAGCTGCAGCTTTGGATATATCGCCGCACCTGCAAGCATGCTGTCCGTGATACTGCTGCTGCCAATGACGCCGAAGCGGACGGTTTTTTTGCTGTTCATACGGTTCACCTCTGTATGATTTATCGCCGATGGTACACAATACCAAGGGAGGGTGCAGAATGAAGGAGCATGTGAAGTACGGCATCATCGGCGCGCTGGCGGGCGCCGCCAACGGGCTTTTCGGCGCCGGCGGCGGTCTTTTTTTGGTGCCGTTGTTTATCGGTTGGACGAAAATGGAAGAAAAAAAGGCGTTTGCCACCTCGGTCGCCGTCATTCTCCCGCTCTCGGTCGCCTCGCTCATCGTCTTTTTCTGCCGCGGCAACACAGTTATCGGTACCGCCCTGCCCTATGTCATCGGCGGCGTCCTCGGCGGGCTTTGCAGCGGCAGGCTGTTTAAAAACATTCCCACCGTGTGGCTGCATCGACTTTTCGGCGTGCTGATCCTGTACGGTGCGGTGCGCACACTGTTTTTCTAGGAGGCAACTATGACGGTCATAAACCTGCTTGTCGGCTTTCTCACCGGCATCATCAGCGGCTTCGGCGTCGGCGGCGGCTCGCTCTTGGTGCTGTATCTCACCGTTTTCGGCGGCGTGGATCAATATACCGCCGGCGGCATCAACCTGTTATACTTTACCGGCTGCGCTCCCGCGGCGCTTGTCTCACACATCCGCAATAAGCGCATCGAGTGGCGGGCAGTTCTCCCCTGCCTTTTGACCGGCGTTCCGCTGTCCGTTCTCGCCGCACTGGTGAGCGGCACACTGGATGTCACCCTGCTGCACAAGGCGTTCGGCGTCGTTTTGCTGTATATCGGCATAAAGGAGCTGTTCACAAAAGCAAAGTAGCCTTATTGTAGCGCATTTTTTTGAAAAAAGCAATCGCTTTGGTATCGACAAAGCGTATTTTTTGTGGTATATTGAAGGATGTGAATGACCTTTTTCGGAACGGAGTGATCGCATGATCGTGTTGATTCCCGCCTATCAGCCGGACGAGCAGCTTGTGCTGCTGGCAAAACGCTTTTCGGAGCAGACGGATTTTTCGCTTGTCGTCGTCAACGATGGCAGCTCTCCCGACAAGGACGCCGTGTTTGCCGCCCTGCCGCCGGAGGTCACGGTGCTGCGGCACGAAAAGAACCGCGGCAAGGGATGTGCCATGAAAACCGGCATGGCGTACATATGGGAGCACTTTTCGCATGACGAGGGCGTCGTCGTGGTGGATGCCGACGGGCAGCATCTTCTGCCGGATATCCAGCGCGTCTGCGAGGCGCTGCATGAAAACCCCGACGCGCTCGTTCTCGGTGCGCGCCGTTTCACGGGCAATGTCCCGCTGCGCAGCAAGCTCGGTAACACTGTCACGCGCTATGTCTTTGCGTTGGCAAGCGGCGTCAAGATATACGATACGCAAACGGGGCTGCGCGCCTTTTCCGTTTCCCGCATCCCGGCGTTTCTGGCACTGAAGGGCGAACGGTATGAATACGAGATGCACATGCTGCTCGGCGCTGCACAGCAGCACATCCCGATGATCGAAGTGTTCATCGAAACGGTCTATCTGGATGCGGAAAACTCCTCCTCACATTTTCACCCGCTGCGCGACTCCTTTCGCATCTATGCCTCCATTTTGAAATTCACCTGCTCCTCCTTTGCAGCTTTCGGCATCGACTATGTGATGGTGCTTTTGCTGGCGTTTTTATTACCGTACACGGGGTTGAACCAAAAAACCGTGCTGCTT
>SFCS01000012.1 GCA_004558485.1 Ruminococcus sp.
CACCATGGAAAGTCCATACCCCAGCACCGCAAAGCACAGCATTTGCAGCACGCCGTGCGGCAAAAACGGGAAAGCGGCGGAAACCGTGCCCCCGGCAAGCAGCCCCAGAAGCACCATGGTCTTCGGGCTGAAACGGTCGCCGAGAACGCCGTTAAACAGCTGCCCCGTCGCATACAGCGCCATATAAAGCGAGGACAGCAGCGCGATATATTCCACCGTGTACGCCGCCGCGTCCTCGCGCAGCATGAACGGCGTGAGCACGCTGAGCATGTTGCGCAGCACATAGTTGAACACATAGGTGGCGACGGACACGCCGCCGATCACAAACGCCTTTTTCGCCGCAGGGGTAAGCTTGTTTTTCATGCCGATTCCACCTTTTTTTGCGCCGTCGGGGCACGCTGTTCAAAAAGAAAAGAGCCAAGTCGCAAAACTTGGCTCTTTTTCAATGGTCGAGATGACAGGATTCGAACCTGCGGCCTCTGCGTCCCGAACGCAGCGCTCTACCAAACTGAGCCACATCTCGATAAAAGGTTCATGGCGACCCTGTCGCCATCAGCCCTGCTATTATACTGTACTTTTCTGCTTTTGTCAACAGTTTTTTGCAGAAAAAAGGCAGGATGCTTTTGGCATCCTGCCCCCGTCTTATTTGAAAGAGTCCTTGAGCTTTTCAAAGAAGGTGCGCCGTTTCTGATAGTTCTTTTCTCCCATCGACTCATCCAGCGCGCGCAGCTTTTTTTTCTGCTCCGCCGTCAGATTTTTCGGCACCTCAATGGTGATGCGCATAAGCAGGTCGCCCCTGCCGCGGCCGTTGAGGTAGGGAATGCCCTGACCCTTGAGCGTCACAATGTCGCCGGGCTGCGTGCCCTCCTTGATGGTGAGCGGCGCCTTGCCGTCGAGCGTCGGCACATCCAGCGTCGCACCCAGCGCCGCCTGTGCATAGGTCAGCGGCAGGTCGCACCAGATGTTGAACCGATCCCGCTCGAAAATGGGATGCGGCCGCACCGACACGCGCACCTGCAGGTCGCCCGCAGGGCCGCCGTTCACACCGGCATTGCCCTTGCCGCGGATGTTGATGACCTGCCCGTCGTCGATACCGGCAGGGATGTTGATGCCCACCATCTGCGTTTTGCGCACCGCGCCGCTGCCGTTACAGGTCGGGCAGGGCGTGTCGATGATCTTGCCTCTGCCCTTGCACTGCGAACACACCGACTGCGTCTGCATCACGCCGAACGGCGTGCGCTGCTGGCGTACCTCCTGTCCCGTACCGTTACAGTGCGGGCAGGTGCGGGCGGTCGTGCCCGCCTTGGCGCCGCTGCCGCCGCAGGCGGTACACCGCTCCACGATCGGCACGCTCACCTGCTTTTTGCAGCCCTTTGCCGCCTCCTCGAACGAAATGATGACCGAGGCGGTCACATCGCTGCCCTGTCGGGGCGCATTCGGATTGCCGCCGCGACGGCCGCCGCCACCGCCGAAGAAGGAGGAAAAGATGTCGCCGAGGTCAAAGTCCATATCGCCGAAACCGCCGCCGGCATAGCCACCGCCGCCCGCGCCGAAGTTCGGATCGACGCCGGCATGACCGAACTGGTCATAGCGCGCCTTTTTCTGCGGATCGGACAGCACCTCATACGCCTCGTTGACCTCTTTGAAGTGCTTTTCCGCCTCTTTGTCGCCGGGGTTCAGATCGGGATGGTATTTTTTTGCCATCTGCCGAAAGGCTTTTTTGATGTCCGCGTCGGAAGCGCCCTTCTGCAACCCCAACACTTCATAGAAATCGCGTTTTGTCTCTGCCATATGTGTCCTCCAAACACCGCGACGCTGCGACACGGCAAAAGCTGTGTCGCAGCGCATCGGTCAAACCTTATCTGTCGGCATTACTGCACATCGCCGTTATAGTAGCCATCAGCACCGGCATCCGCTCCCGCGTCACCCTGCGGCGCTGCGCCGTCCTGCGGTGCAGCCTGCTGATACATCTTTTCGCTCACGGCATAAAAAGCCTTCGTCAGTTCCTCCTGCTTTGCCTTGATGTCCGCGGTGTCGGTGCCCTTGAGCGCCTCCTTCAGCGCGTCCACCTTCGCCTGCACCTCCGCCTTTTCGTCGGCGCCGAGCTTGTCGCCCATTTCCTCCAGCGTCTTTTCGCACTGGTAGACCATCTGGTCGGCGTTGTTGCGGGTCTCGACATCCTCACGGCGTGCCTTGTCCTCCGCAGCATACTGCTCTGCCTCTTTCACCGCTTTTTCCACATCCTCCTTGGACATGTTGGTGTTGGAGGTGATGGTGATGTGCTGCTCCGCACCCGTGCCGAGGTCTTTGGCGCTGACATTCACGATGCCGTTGGCGTCGATGTCAAAGGTGACCTCGATCTGCGGCACGCCGCGGCGCGCCGGCGCGATGCCGTCCAGCTTGAACAGACCGAGCGTCTTGTTGTCCTTCGCAAACTCACGCTCGCCCTGCAGCACATGAATTTCCACAGAGGGCTGATTGTCCACAGCCGTCGAGAAGATCTGGCTCTTCTTGGTCGGGATGGTGGTGTTGCGGTCGATGACCTTCGTCATCACGCCGCCCATGGTCTCCACGCCCAGTGACAGCGGCGTAACATCCAAAAGCAGCAGACCCTTGACCTCGCCGCCGAGAACGCCGCCCTGCAGCGCCGCGCCCATGGCAACACATTCGTCGGGGTTGATGCCCTTGAACGGCTCTTTGCCCATGAACTTCTGAATAGCCTCCTGCACCGCCGGAATACGGGTCGAACCGCCGACGAGCAGCACCTTGTCGATGTCTGCGGGCTTCAGACCGCTGTCGGACAGCGCCTGCTTGACCGGACCCATCGTGGACTCCACGAGGGAGGCGGTCAGCTCATTGAACTTCGCGCGGGTCAGCGTCATGTCAAGGTGCTTCGGGCCGGTGGCGTCCGCGGTGATGAACGGCAGGTTGATGTTACTGCTCATGCCGCCGGACAGCTCGATCTTCGCTTTCTCGGCAGCCTCGCGCAAGCGCTGCACCGCCATGCGGTCGCCGGACAGATCCACGCCGGTCTCCGCCTTGAAGCCCGCGACCATCCAGTCCACGATCTTCTGATCGAAGTCGTCGCCGCCGAGACGGTTGTTACCGGCAGTCGCCAGCACCTCCTGCACGCCGTCGCCCATCTCGATGATGGACACATCGAAGGTGCCGCCGCCCAGGTCATACACCATGATCTTCTGATCGGTCTCTTTGTCGATGCCGTAGGCGAGCGCCGCCGCCGTCGGCTCGTTGATGATACGCTTGACATCCAGTCCCGCGATCTTGCCGGCGTCCTTGGTCGCCTGGCGCTGCGCGTCGCTGAAATATGCCGGGACGGTGATGACCGCCTCGGTCACCTTATCGCCGAGATATGCCTCCGCGTCCTGCTTCAACTTCGACAGGATCATAGCGGAGATCTCCTGCGGGGTGTAGTCCTTGCCGTCAATGGTCACCTTGTGCGCCGTGCCCATCTCTCTCTTGATGGAGGAAATGGTGCGCTCGGGGTTCGAGACCGCCTGCTGCTTTGCAACGCGGCCGACGATGCGTTCGCCGTCCTTCTTGAATGCCACAACAGACGGCGTGGTGCGCGCGCCTTCGGCGTTGGGGATGACGACAGCCTCGCCGCCCTCAATAACGGAAACGCAGGAATTGGTTGTACCAAGGTCAATACCGATGATCTTTGCCATAATAATTACCTCCCATATATCTCACATATGTGTGTCAGTTGGCTACCTTAACCATAGCGGGACGCAAGATGCGCTCACCGAGCTTATAGCCCTTTTGCAGCACCTCTGTCACGGTGTCCGCCTCTGCCCCGTCGGCGTCCTCCCGCATCACCGCGTTGTGCAGTGTGGGGTCAAACGCCTGACCGTCCGCCGCAATCTCCTCCAGTCCGAGCTTTTCGAGCGTTTCGCGGAACTGGCGCATGACCATGTCGACGCCGGTCTTGTATTCCTCTCCGGCGGGCGCGTCGATGGCGCGCTCCATGTTGTCGAGAGAGGTCAGCAGGGATTTTAAGATCTCTGCCTTTGTGAATGCGCCGAGCTGCTCTTTTTCCTGTTCGGTGCGGCGCTTGTAGTTGGCGTATTCCGCGAGCACCCGTTGGTACTGATCGCGGCAATCGTCAAGCTCTTTTTGCAGCTTTTCGAGAGCGGCGTCCGCAGCAGCTTGTTTTTCCGCCGCATCCGCCTCTTTCTCGTTCTTTTCCTTTTTTTCGGACGCCGGCTGCGGGGTTTCCTCCGCATCTGCCGTTTTCTTTTCGTTTTCTTCCACGCTACTCGTCTCCTTTGTCCTCCTCCAGCATGTCGCTGAGAATTCTGCCCACCGCCTTGGCGAAATATTCCACCTTCGGGATGGCGGACGCATAATCCATGCGCATCGGTCCGATAAGCCCTATCGTTCCGCGCGTCTTGCCGCCGGAGGAATACTGAGTGGTGATGATACTGGAGTCATTCAGTGCGTCACAGCTGCTTTCGCTACCGAGCAGCACCTGCATGCCCTTCTCGCCGTTCGCGTGCTTTTGCAGCATATCCGCCAGCTGCTCCCGTTTTGCAAGAAAAGTCAAAAGCGACTTTGCCCGCTCCGGCGCATAATCCGGGTGCTGCAAGAGATTGAGCTGACCGGTAAGCAAAACCTCCGAGTCGGCGGATTCCTGTACCAGTCCGTAAAACGCCACCAAAACCGGCGAATACTTTTCGGCGACATTGCCCATCGCACCGAGCAGCTCCTGGATATCCGCAAGACAGATCTGCGCCAGCGGCACGCCCACAAAGCGCATCCGCAGGATCTCTGCCAATTTGTCCAGCTCCGCCAGCTGCACCTCCTGCTCAAAGCGACAGGTGCGGTTGCGCAAAACACCGGAGTCGGTCACCAGCAGCATCGCCGCCTTCCGTGTGGACAGCGGCATCAGCTCGATGCGCCGCACGGCGGAGCCGTGCTGATCCGGGGTGGTGGTCACGGCGGCATAACCGGTCGTGGTCGCTAAAATACGGGAGGCCTCTTCCACAAGCTGATCCGGAGAGTCCGACAGACGGCGCAGCGCCGTGTCGATGTTTTCCTGATCCTCGTCGCTGAGCGCGTCCTCACACATCAGGTGATCGATATAGAACCGAAACGCCGGTGCGGTCGGGATGCGTCCCGCCGAGGTGTGCGGCTGTTCGAGATACCCCTCCGCCGCAAGCTCCGCCATCACATTGCGAACGGTAGCGGACGAGACCTGCTCCTCCAAACGCTCCACCAAAAACTTTGAGCCGATCGGCTCGCCCGTCTCAATGTATGCGTCGACGATCGCCGCCAATATCTTTTTCTTGCGCGGCGTCCATTCCATACCGTTCACCTCCTCGTTTAGCACTCTTTCACCACGAGTGCTAACGATTATTATATTACCCTCTATTCCCGCGGTTGTCAAGAGAAAAATATGAATTCTTTGTTAAGATTTCAAAAAACGGTTTTCCCGACAAACCACATGAAAAAAAACGCCGTTTTACGGCGTTTTTTCATCTTCGTCATCTTCCTTTTTTCGGCGGCGCTGCAAAACGGCCGCACATTTTTTCATGAGCGGCTGCCAATGCTTTTTCCGCACCGCGTCCCGTAACCCGAAAAACGGGCACACCCGTTTCTCCACCGCAAAGTATACGCCCGCGATCAGCGCCGCCGCGGACAGCAGCAGCATCACGAGCAGCGCGATGTGCCGTCCCTCGCGGGGCTGTCTGCCTGCCGCGTCTGCCAGTGTCACCGTCATCTGCCACGGCACCTGCACCGCGACAACGCCGCCCTTGCTCTCAAACCCGCGCGACAGCGTGACGGTATACACGGCTTTGCGGCTATAGCTCAAACCGGCGGCGGCAATGTCCGGCTTTTTTGCCGTCACTGCCGTATACGGGCCGGAAAACAGCGTTTCGCCGTTTCTTTGCACCGTCAGCTGCAGCGACGCAAGATAGTCCCAAGCCGCCGTGCCCTTCTCCGGCAGCACGATGGCGGCAAGCGCCATATCCACCGTGTGCTTGCTGCGGTTTTCCACCGTCAGCGTGCCGGTCACGCTCTGTCCGGCATCGAGCTGCGGCATTTCCCAAAAGGCATCGCCTGCCGCCGCAACCCCCGTTTTGCCGTCGGCGGTCTTTGCCACATAGCTTTTTTCGGTGACAGCCTCCTTTGCCGCCGTCGGCGCATAGCTTGCCGGCGTCACCGCCACCGTCGCATCAAAGGGATCGGCATCCTTCGCAAGACGGCACACCTGCTCCGCCGTCAGCACACCGTCATACAGCCGCATATCCTGCATAAGCCCCGTAAACCGCACGCTTGCGGTGTCGTTCGCGCCGATGAGCAGCGTGTCGGCTTTCATCGCACTGTAATCGAAGGAAAGCTCCGCCGTTTTCCACAAAAGACCGTCCAGATACAGCGTCACGCGCCGCTCCTCTGCGACAAACGCGATGTGATGCCAGGTGAAGGCGGGAAGGGCGTTCGACACCGCGTACGCGGCGGGATAGTAAAAGCTCTGCCGCTGCCATCCGCTCTTATCATAGCACACGGCGCGCAGCAGCAATCCGTTAATGACATCGCCGTTTTCCATCGTTTCCTTTGCGTCGGGGAGACAGAAAAGACCGTCCTCACCGTTTTGGAGCTTTACGGAAAACAGGTGCTGCGCGGCGGTCTGTGCATCCGAAAGATCCGCCTGCCAATTCACGAAAAAGGACAGCGTGAACGGCGTCTGCCGTTCTCTGAAGTCCACGCGCATATATTGCGTGCCGTCGAAGCGCAGCGCCTTTTTGCCGTTTTTGCCCTCCTCAAAGTGAGCATTTTCATAGTTTTCCTCACCCAGAAGTCCCCACCACTGCGCCCCCGCGTCAAGCGGTGCGTCGGCGTCGATGAGCGTGCGATACGGCACGGCGGGGATCTGCGGCTCCTCCGGCGCGGTCGGCGCGGTCGGTTCTGTGGCAGCAGCAACGCCGGTTGTTGCTGCAGCAGTTGTCGCGGCAGCAGTTGTTGCTGCAGCAGTTGTTGCTGCAGCAGTTGTTGCTGCCGCAGTCGTCGCTGCAGTTGTCGCGGCAGGGGTCGTCTCGGCTGCGACCGCTGTGCAAAAAAGCCATGCCGCCGCCAAAAGCGCCAAGCCTTGCCGCAACCGTTTTGAAACCTGCATACCGACACACTCCCACCGTTTGTTTTTTCTATTTTCCGTCAATTCGGAAAAATTGTCAATGCTTTTTGCGAAAACTTCGATTTTTTTGTGCCGCCTATTGCGTTTCCCCACGCGGGTGTGCTAGAATGTGAGCATCATATACTGTAGGGGAGCACAAACGATCATGGCAAAGCATATCCGCACAAGGCGGCGCGAGGAAAAAAGCAGCATCGGAAAACGAGTGCTGAAGATCCTCAAATGGGTCGGTATCGGTATCGGCGGGATTTTGGCGGTCATCGTCATCGGGTTTCTGACCGTTTTCTATACGCCGTTTTTTCCGAAGGCACGCACGCAGTACGTGCTGATGACACTGCATACCTCGAACCCCTGGCTTGCGACCTTCTTCTTTTCACAGGAGACCATCGACAAGATCGTGGAGGATAACCGCGTGGAAGCGCCCGTCGGCAGCACCGACACCGGCATGATAAAGACCAATTCCCCGTCGGATGCCACCACCGTCGGCACGACCGCAACGGGCACCGCCCCTGCCGTCTCCGAAACGCCCACCACCGTCACCACCGAAGCGACGACTGTGACGACCTCCCGCACAACCGCGGGCGGCTATCATGTCAGCACGATCTATGAGGATGCGGGCATGGACATCCTGCAAATGAATGAGTCCGGCTATGTCGCGCGGCTCATCCGCGTGAAAGACCCGTCCCGCGTAAAGCTCGGGCTTTGCGAGAACTTCATGGTCAAGGGAAAATACGGCGAAAAGCTGCCGAACATGTGCGCCCGCGTCGGTGCAAAGGCGGGCATCAACGCCGGCGGCTTCCAGGATCCCGGCGGCCGCGGCAGCGGCAATTTCCCCACCTATCTCTGCGTGAAGGACTATAAGATCCTCTATGCCGACGATCAGCAGAAGCACAATGTCATCGGCTTCAACAAGGATAACATTCTCGTTTTGGGACAGTTCACAAATGACGAGATCATCAAGAATAACATCCGCGACGCCGTCGCCTTCAAGCCGTTTCTCATCATCAACGGCGAAAAAGCCAAGTTCTACGGCGCTGCGGGCGGCACCGATCCCCGCGCCGCCATCGGGCAGACCGCCGACGGCACGGTGCTGCTTTTGACCATCGACGGCAGACAGCTCGGCATGGAGGGCGGCTCCATGCGCACCATCACCGACATCATGTGGGAATACGGTGCGATCACCGCCGCCAACCTCGACGGCGGCTCGTCCACGACCATGGTGCTCGACGGCAAGCTCATCAACAAAACCTGCGGCCCTGCCGGTCCGCGTTTTCTGCCCAATGCGTGGCTCGTATTCTGAAAAAACCGCAAAAATGCATAAAAAACTACTTGTATCACGGCAAAAAATACGCTATACTTTATTATAGAGAAAACCAAGAGAGGTGCTATGTATGAAACTGATTTTCGCCATCGTGAACAAAGATGACAGCAATATGGTCGCCTCGGCGCTCATCCGTTCCGGTTTCCCGACCACAAAGCTCGCCACCACCGGCGGTTTTTTGAAGGCGGGCAACACCACCTTCCTGCTCGGTGTGGATGACAGCCGCGTGGACGAGGTCATTGAGGTCATCTCCAAATACTCCAAAAAGCGTACACAAATGGTGTCCAGTTCCATCTACGGTGCCTCGGAATATACGGCGTTCCCCGTGGAGATCACCGTGGGCGGCGCAACGGTGTTTGTGACCGATGTCGATCGTTATGAAAAGCTCTGAGTCTGTCTTTCCCGAATTTATCGGCAATCAAAGCGCCCTGCAGCAGTTGTCAGAGGATATTGCGGCAGGGCGTTTTCCTCATGCTTTGCTGCTCGAAGGGCCGACCGGCTGCGGCAAGCGCACGCTTGCCCGCCTCTTGGCAAAGGCGGCGGTGTGCGACAGCGAGGGGCAGCGCCCCTGCGGCGTCTGTGCCGCCTGCAAAAAAGCCGAAAACGGCAGTCACCCCGACATCACGGTGATCGACGAGGACGCACGCACCCTTTCCGTGGACACGGTGCGTGATCTGCGGGAGTCCGCATTCATTTTGCCCAACGAGGCTGCCGTGCGCGTCGTCCTTCTCTGCGACGCGCAGAAAATGAGTCTCGGCGCGCAGAACGCGCTGCTCAAAATTCTCGAAGAGCCGCCGCGGCATCTGCGGTTCATCCTCACCTGTGAAAACCGCGCGCAGCTGCTTGCCACCATCCGCTCCCGCGTCACGGTCGTGACGCTCTCCGGCGTCGAATGGGATGAGGCGCGCCCGCTTTTGCACGCCCGCCTGCCGCAGGTGGACGAGGAAACGCTCGAAAAGGCGTTTGCCGTTTCCGGTGGTGTCATCGGGCAGGTGCTGTCCGGCTTTGAGGACGACACGCTGCGGCGGGTGCTGGAGCTTGCGCCGCGCCTCTGCACGGCGCTGACCGCCCAAAACGAATGGGATTTCCTTGCCCTGACGGCGCAGCTCGACAAGGACAAGCCCGCCGTCACCGGCGTTTTGTCCGCCATGCAGCTTGTTTTCCGCGACGCGCTGACGCTGCGCTACGGCGGATGTGCGACGCTGTCCACCGCCCCCGATGTTGCGAAAACGCTTTCCGCCCGCCTTTCCGGCGCGCGCCTGATGGCAATGACGGAGGCGCTTGAGGATCTGCGGCAGTGTCAACTGCGCAACATGAACCAAACATTGCTCCTGACCCGCCTTTGCGCCGTTTTGCGGCAGGCGGCAGTCGGCTGATCAGAAAGAAGGTTTTTCCTATGGCATTGACGATCGGTGTCCGTTTTCGCGAAAACGGGAAGGTATATGATTTTGCTGCGGGCGAGCTGCGCCCGCAGGTCGGCGACATGGTGGTGGTGGAGACCGCCCGCGGCACCGAATGTGCCACCGTGGTCACACCCTGCCGCGAAACGCCGGAAAACAAAAAGGCGCAGCCGCTCAAGCCCGTCCTGCGCGCCGCGACGCCCGCCGACATGCGCCGCTTTGAGGAAATGCGGGAAAAGGAACGGCACGCCATGGCGGTCTGTCAAAAGAAGATTGCCGAGCATAAATTGGAAATGAAGCTGGTGGACGCAGAGTATGCGGCGGACAACGGAAAAATCCTTTTCTATTTCACCGCCGACGGCAGAGTGGATTTCCGTGAGCTTGTGAAGGATCTCGCAGGCGTTTTCCGTACCCGCATCGAGCTGCGGCAGATCGGCGTGCGCGACGAGGCGAAGCTGCTCGGCGGCATCGGCATCTGCGGCAGACCGTTCTGCTGCTCCCAGTTTTTGCCGGATTTTGAGCCGGTGTCCATCAAGATGGCAAAGGAGCAGGGACTTTCCCTCAACCCCACCAAGATTTCCGGCAGCTGCGGCAGACTGATGTGCTGCCTGAAATATGAGCAGAATGTCTACGAGGAGCTTTTGAAGCTGACGCCGAAAAACGGCGCCAGTGTCAACACGCCGGAGGGCAAGGGCACTGTCGTGGAGACCAATGTGTTGTCCGGTGTCATCAAGGTGCGGCTGGACAAGGCGGTCGACTCTCCGCCCATCACCGTGCAGCGGGAGGATATCACCATCCTGCGCAACAGCCGTCCGAAGCAGGAGCAGCCGAAAAAGCAGCCGAAAAAAAGCGAAAGCAACGAATAATGCGTGGTTTTCCGATTTTACAAAGCGTTTACAAAAAGATATTGCTTTTTTATGAAAATATGGTATGATGAAGGTAATAAGGACAAGGAGGTGCAATACAATGGCTTATAAGATTTCTGATGAGTGCATCAGCTGCGGCGCCTGCGCCGAGGGTTGCCCGGTCGAGGCGATCTCCGAGGGCGACGGCAAATATGTCATCGACGCGGATACCTGCATCGATTGCGGCGCGTGTGCGGATACCTGCCCTGTCGGTGCTCCGAGCGCAGAATAACTACAAAACAGATAAGGGTGCCGCAGGCTGTGGCACCCTTATTTGCTGTCTGGAGGGGACTGCATGGCCATTCACTGGGAACCCGTCGGCGACGGGCGCGTGCTCGCCGTGAGTGACGATCACCGTTTCGGCACCGATACGGTCATACTGTCGTATTTTGCCGCCCCGCAAACCGCGGGGGAGGCTGTCTGCGACCTTGGGACAGGGTGCGGCTGTATCCCCTTTTTGCTTTTGAACCAGCCTGTTGTCCCGCGCCGTATCCTCGGCGTGGACAAGCAGCCCGATGCCATCATGCTCTGCCGCCTCTCTGCGGACAAAAACGAGCTGCACGGGCTGCTGCAATTCGCCGAGGCGGACTGGTGTTTTCCGAAAAGCATCGCAGCTGCGGGCAGCTTTGACCGCGTTATCTGCAACCCGCCGTATTTCCAGGACGGCAGCGGCAGAAAAAGCAGCAATGCCGCGCATGCCGCCGCCCGTCACGGGCAGGCGAATACGCTGACTTCCCTGTGTGCCGCGGCACGCTATCTTTTGCGCTACGGCGGACATTTTTGCCTGTGCCATCGCCCCGAACGGTTGGTGGACGTGTTTGCCGCGCTGCGGCAAAGCTGCTTAGAGCCGAAGGTCGTACGGTTTGTGCAGCGGCAAAGCGGTTCTGCTCCGTGGCTGGTGCTCATCGACGCCGTGAAATGCGGCCGCCCGACACTCACCGTGTCCGCGCCCTATGTTCTGGAGGACGAAAACGGGGTCACGGAAACCTACAAAGAAATATACGGAAAGTATAGAAATGCATAAATTATACGGAGAATAGCATGGAAAAATCAACCGGCGGCAGTCTGACGCTGGTCGGCACACCGATCGGCAACCTGTCGGATGTCTCCCCGCGCGCGCTCGCGGCACTGCATGCCTGCGACTTCATCGCGGCGGAGGACACCCGCGTCACGCTGACGCTTTTGAACCACTTTGACATAAAGAAGCCGCTCATAAGCTATCACGAGCACAACAAGCGGGAGCGCGGCACGCAGATCTGCGACCGCCTTGCGGCGGGAGAGAACGCCGTTTTGGTGAGCGATGCGGGACTGCCCGCCATTTCCGACCCCGGCGAGGATCTCGTGCGGCTGTGCCATGAGCGGCACATTCCCGTCACCATCGTCCCCGGCCCGTGTGCGGCGGTGACGGCGCTGGCGCTGTCCGGCATGCCGGCGGGACGGTTCACCTTTGAGGGCTTTCTGAGCGTCACCAAGCGGGTACGGCGGGAGCATCTCCTGTCCCTGCAGCACGAGACCCGCACCATGATCTTCTATGAGGCGCCGCACAAGCTGCCCGCCACACTGCGGGACATGCTGGAGGCGTTCGGCGACCGCGAGCTGGCGCTCGTGCGGGAGCTGACAAAGCTGCATGAGGAGGTCATACGCACCACCCTTTCTGCGGCGGCAGAGCGCTTTTCGGCCGAAGCGCCGCGCGGCGAATTTGTCGTGATCGTCGGCGGTGTGCCGCAGGAAACACAGAAGGCGACCTTCACGGCAGAGCAGGCGGCAGCGCTTGCACGCGACTATGTTGCCGAGGGCATGTCCGCCTCGGCGGCGGCAAAGACTGCCGCGGCGGAAACGGGCGTCAAAAAAAGCGAAATCTATCGCATACTTGTGGAGGAATAACACGTGGGGGATACTTTTTTTGCGGTCGGGCGACCGGGGTATTATCTGCTGATTTTGGTTTTTCTCGGCTGTATTGCCGCCGTTTTGTATCTCAATCGGCGGCGCACGCGCACGGCGTCCCGCGCCGAGCAGCTCCAAAAGACCTATGCCGTCATGACGCCGGCACTGCTCGAAAAAACGCCGGATGAGGAAGTGGTGAGCGCTGTCATCGCAAACCTGATGGGAAAGCTCAAGGAGCACAACCCCGACCCGCTCATCACCATGCCGCAGCAGTCGATCGGCAGATCCGCCGTCTATTTCTGCTGGCTTTTGTGCAAGGAGGCGGAGAAAAACGGCGTTGCGGCGCTGCTGCAAAAGCCGAGCGTGCGCTTTGCGGACATCGGTGAGGAGAGCTTCAAGATCGTCGGTGCGATCGCCACCGCCGACGCCTTTGCCGCCTACAGGGAAACGCCGTCGGAGGAGACCGCCGCCGCGCTCGAGAGCGCGTTGCAGACCGAGCGGCCGCTGACACTGTGCGTTGCCTACATCCGCAGTTTACCGGAGGAGTTTACGGACGAAAGCAAAGTGTCGGCATGAAAAAGCTTCGAACCGTCTCGGCGCTCCTTCTCATGATCCTTGCCGTTTGTGTCGCCGCCCTGTTGTCGGCGGTGATGATCGGACAAGCGGTCACGCGCACCGACCCGGACTACACCCTGCTGCTCGTTACCGAAAAAGCGTACAGTGCAAAAGCCGTCGCCTATTTTGAAAATGCCCTTCCCGATGATGCCGACCCGTCGGCGATCGCCCGACAAAAAGAGGTGCTCGCACTGCTGACGGCATATACGGCACAGTAAGTATTTAACAGAAAGGCTCCACCCGCTTTGCGGGTGGAGCCTTTTCATTCTTCGAGCTGTTTTCCGAGAAAAGCGGCAGCGACCTGCGCCAGCTTGATGTCCCCCTCGGAGGGCACGGCGCCGGTCTCCGGCTGCACCATGCACACAGCGCCCGTCATGTCGCCGTTTGCCAAAATCGGCGCCGCCGCGACGACGCGATCCCTGTCGCAGACCAAAACGGTCATGCCGCAGGCACGCGACAGCACATCCGTATACTGCACCGCAAACGGCGACAGCTCCCCCACCGGCGAGTATTTTTTGAACACGGCCTCGCCGTCGTTGTCCGTGAACATTTCCAGCGGATCGCCCTCACCGCCGTCGGAGACACCTGCGGTGCTGCTGCGATCGAGGTCACCATAACGGAATAACAAGGTGTATACAAAAAAACCTGCTCTTTCGAGCAGGTTTTTTGTTTTTGTTGCAGCTTTGCACCCTTAGCACTCTTACTGCCGCCGAGACCGGCGAAGATGTTGCCCTTGAAGAAGAAGGTGAGTGCCTTCCGCTTGAACGCCAGCATCACGCAGCCGACACATTCGTGGCTGAACATATACATCGGATGATCGATCTCGTCAATATCGTATTGCAGCCCATCAATCGGCGAAAACTGCAGGTTTCCTTCCATGGTCTTCCTCCGCAGCTCAGAAAGTCACGACCTGATGGCAGCCGAGCGCACAGGTGCTGTCATGCGCCATCCAGATGTCGAAGTCGCTTTCATCCATGATATACTCCGCATACTCGTTAAAGTAGCCCAGCAACTCACGGGTCAACTCGACAGACACGGTCTTTTCCTCTCCGGGCGCCAGCGTGACCTTTTCATAGCCCTTCAGCTCCTTGACCGGGCGCACCCGCGTGGCTTTTTGCCGATGAATGTAGCACTGCACCGTCTCCGTACCGCTGCGGTCGCCGGTGTTCTTCACCTTAACGCTGACGGTCAGCCTGTCGCCGTCTTTCCGCACCGCCATGTCGGAATAAGCAAAGGTGGTGTAGGACAGACCGCAGCCGAAATTGTAGAGCGGGAACAGCGGCGCATCACGGTATTTGCAGGTCCACTCGCTCTCGGTCGTCGGACGACCGGTATTCGGATGATTATAATACACAGGCCACTGTCCGGTGTAGTACGGCACAGTGGTCGTCAGACGACCGACCGCATCATAGTCCCCGAACAGCACATCACAGATGGCGTCGCCCGCCGCAATGCCCAAATGCCACGCCTCGACCAGCGCATCGCAATGCGGCACCACATCGGCAAGCGCCATCGGACGGCCGTTGAACATCATGGCGATGACCTTCTTGCCCATTTTCTTCAGTTCTTTGAGCATTTCGATCTGATCGCCCTTGAACTCCAGCTTACAGTTGGAGTGCGCCTCACCGGCATCGTGGTGCTCAAGGCACGCAATGACGGTGTCGACATCCTTGACGGTCTCGGCAAGCAGCTCACGGTCAAGCGGCAACTTCTCGCCAACACAGGGTGCATACACAAAGTCTGCACCCGCATGCTTCAGACCGTCCACCAGCGATATGCCCGTGCCGGTGTCCGGGAAGCATGCCCATGCGCCGAACATCTCGTCGCCGTTAGCGGCAATGTCGCCGATCACGGCAAATTTCTTGTTCTTAGCAAGCGGCAGCAGGTGCTCATCGTCTTTGAGCAGCACGACGCACTTGCGGGCAACCTCACGCGCTTTGGCGATGTGCTCCGGGCAGCGCTTGCAGGTCTTTTCGGGAATTTCCGTGTACGGATGCTCGAACAGACCCATCTGAAATTTAACACGCAGGATACGGCGCACCGCCGTTTCCAGTGTTTCCATGCTGACATCGCCGCTCTCAACCAAATCCTGCATATAGGCGGCATAGACATTGGAATTGAGATCCATATCCAATCCCGCCCTGATTGCCTGTCCGGCGGCATCGCGGATATCCTTTGCCGTGCCGTGATTGACGACCTCCTGAATGGCATAGGCATCGCTGATGACAAAGCCCTCAAAGCCCATCTTGTCACGCAAAAGGTCGGTCAAGAGCCATTTGTTCGTGGTGGCGGGAACGCCGTTCAGATCGTTGAACGCCGCCATCGCCGTGACCACGCCCGCCTTGATGGCGCCCGCATAGGGCGGCAGATACAGCTCGTAGAACTTGGCAAGGCTCATATCTACGGTGTCATAGTCGCGCCCGCCCTCTGCAGCGCCGTAGCCTGCGAAATGCTTGACGCATGCCGCAATGTGCTCCGGCTTTTTCAGATCGTCGAGCGTCTCACCCTGGAAGCCCTTGACGGACGCCTGCGCAAAACGATAGCCGAGATACGGATCCTCGCCGAAGCCCTCGGTGATGCGTCCCCAACGGGAATCGTGCGTGATGTCCACCATCGGCGCATAGGTCCAGTGGATGCCGTCCTCGGCAGCCTCTTTGGCTGCCACAGCGGCAGAGGTGACAAAGGTCTCATCCTCAAAGGAGCACGCCTGCGCCACCGGCACGGGGAAGATCGTCTTGTGCCCATGCAGCACATCGAGTCCCATGATCAACGGAATCCCGAGACGGGATTCCTCCACGGCGATCTTCTGCAGGCGGTTGGTGGTTTCGGCATCGCGGATGCCGATGAACGAACCGATCTTGCCCTTGCGGACATTGTCCTCATTGCTGTCGATCATGGTGTGGTTGATGATCGCTTCATAGGTCACCTGCGAGATGCTGCCGTCTTTCAGCAGCTGCGCCGCCTGCTCCTCGCTGATCTCAAAACCGCCGACCGGTGAGGGACCGACCTGACAGATTTGGCCAATCTTTTCCTCCAGTGTCATTTGGGCGATCAGATCGTCGATTTTTTTCTCGATTTTAGGATCAATAAGCATTGGGTTTTCCTCCATTTCAGTTACATGTGCCAGTTTTCGTACTCATCTTCGGTCAGGGTAAGCATTTCACGCAGTGCCAATGTCGTGACATATTCTGATGGCAACTGTGCACACAGCATCATCACCTGCTCATGTACCGTCACATCCGTGTGTTGCAGGATTTCCATCGCCTTGTGCTTATCTCCGACATAGGTATTCGCCAACAGCAGAATCTGTTCGCAGCGTTCACGCCAGTCGGCGTTATCATGCATTAAAGAAGCGGCGGTGAGTTCCACACAAATCTCATCGGTCACGGCAGCGGCAATCTCCACCGTCAGCGTGTTTGTGGATTTGTCATAGTGTGTATCTGCGTTTTGGGGCACGCCGTTCACCGTGACTGCAGCCGCCGTATTCCGATGAAATCCACGCAGACGGATCGTATATTGCCGTTTCTGCGGAATTACCGAAAGATCTCCCTTTGCGGGATGGACTGTGAACACGCTTTTCTGTGACTGCCAATCAAGGGTGAGGAGCGTCTCGGCAAATACGCCCTTTTCATAGGCGAAGCCCTCTCCTTCGTCCTCATACAGCGTGAAAGCGTTGTCAGCACCCGGGAACACCAAGATCTCCAGGTGCTCCGCCGGCATGCAGCGATGCTCATGCGGCGGCCTTATCATCATCGGCACGATGGCACCCGCTTTGGCAAACACCGGATACCCATCGATGGGGCGGAAATTGCGGATGCGCCGGTGGGTGTCCGCTGCGGCATAATGCAGGCCGTTCGCCATGTCGAACCAGTCACCCTTGGGCAGCCACACCTCGGTTTCCGCCAGTCCGCTCCTTCTGTCGCGCGGAGCAGTCACCGGGGCAATCATCAACTCCGAGCCGAACATGAACTGCGTCGGCACACGGTAGGCTTCATCGCACTTGGGATATGCATAGTACATCGGTTCCACAAGCGGCATGAGCTTACGGTGACAACGGTAGTTCATGGTGTACAGATACGGAAACAGCCGATAGCGCAGCCGCAAGCTGCGTTCCACGACCGGACGGTACTCGCCGGGGAAGTTCCACGGTTCTTTGCACAGAAAATCGCTTTGTCCGGAGTGCACGCGCAGAATGGGGGAAAACACGCCAAGCTGGATCCAGCGGGTGATAAGCTCCGGATCGGTGTAGCCTGCGTGACCGCCGATGTCATGGCTCCACCAGCCATAGCCGATGTTCGACGCCGTGGCAGTGAAATACGGCTGAAACTTCAGAGCATCCCACGAAGCCACGGTATCCCCGGAAAATCCGATGGGATACCGCTGACTGCCCGGCCCGCTGTAGCGGGAGAAAAACATCGGGCGCTTGCCGTTGCGGGAAATGTCCAGAATATGCAGATGGTTGAGCATCCACAGCGGATCCAGGCGTTCCCGCTCGTCTGCATATTCACCGGGTGCATTCGCCTCATGCACCCAGCGATAGTCCGTCCCCTGCTGCCAATCCATCCACCAGAAATCCACACCGTCCTCCTCATACGGATGGTGCAGGATGTCGAAATAGCTTGCCATGAATCGGGGGGAAAGAATGTCGCAGCGCACCCGCTCTTTTGTTTGCGGGTCGATGTCCATTGCCTTCGCCATCGCCGGATATTGCGCCTCGTGCGGGCACACGCCTCCGGCAGGATGCAGATTGAGTGCCACCTTTTCGTGATGCTCATGCAAAAACTTCAGAAATCCTTTATAGTCCGGAAAAAGCTTTTCGTTCCAGGTATATCCCGTCCAGCCTTCCCGCAGACCGCATTGCTTTTCGAAATCCGAACAAGGCGGCTTTTTATCCTCCGGTATATCCACCGTGTGCCAATCCATGTCCACCACGGCGACCGAAAACGGGATGTCTTCCTGTTCAAAGCGGGATATCAGTGCTTCATACTCGTCCTGCGTGTATGCATAATACCGACTCCACCAATTACCAAGCGCATAAGCCGGCAGCATGGGCGGAATACCCGTCAGGCGATAATAGTCGGCGATACAGCCGCGATAGTCAAAGCCATAGCCGAAAAAATAGAAATCGACCGTTCCGGCCGGTCTGGGCACGACCCAGCCGTCCTCCCCGAGCAGCATGGTGCTGCTGTCATCCAGCAGTGCATACCCCAGTCGTGAGCACAACCCATCCCCGAGCGGAATACCGTCATTGACGGAATCCAGCGTTTTTGTCGTGCCGCCGAGCGTTTCTGGCACATCGCCATAGTGCCAAGAGGACGCGGGTTCGGTTTTCAGCGCTACCGCCAGCGTGTCAGAGGAAAACGGCACATCCGTGCGGCAGCACAGCTGCAGCGCCGCCGTTTCCACCGTCAGCCATGCTTCATTCTTCGTCGTCTTATAGGTGCAGGGGGCAAAGTCACGGTAGAACACCGTTTGGCTTGCCCGATCCTCAAATACGCCGGTGTCGCTGTATTCTATCCGCAGCAAGCAGTCGGTCAACACCGTGACACGCACATTGCCGCAGGTCACTATGTTTTCCGCCGCTGCCAGCGGTCGTGTTTTCCAAATAAATCTTTCCTTATCCAAAACCTTACCCTCGCTCAAGACATTTGACCCATTCTTCCGCAATGATCGTGTTGGCAAATGTGGTAGGATGCACGCCGTCGTTCAGCACATAGCCGGGGCCGTATTTCTCGGCCTCTTCCGTAAAGCGCTCTTGCAGCGGAATAAACGCTGCGCCGAATTTATCCGCCACCTCACGGGAGATGCGTGCCCGCTCGTGTACATCCTCGGTAAAGGCCTTCAGCCGCTCCGGTGTGGCGGCGGTGTTCTCACCCGGCAGCATGAACGGCTCCAGGATGATGACCTTCAGCGCCGGCAGCTCCCGCAGATAATCCTCCAGCATCATCTCATATACATCCCGATAGCGGGTGTGACTGGTGCCGTTATCGTTATCCAGACCATGCCACACATCGTTCACGCCGATCAAGAAGCTCGCCACATCCGGCTTCAGACAGATGCCGTCGATCCGCTCACGGGCGTACAGATCGCTGATCCGGTCGCCGTTATGCCCACGGTTAAAGCAGGTATACTGCTGCGGATATTTGCGGTTCAGGATCGCCTGGATAAACAGCACATACCCTGACCCGACATTGTACGGATCGGCATAGTTGCGCCCGAAATCGGTGATCGAATCGCCCTGAAAGACGATATTCTTCATTGCTTTTCCTCCTCATTCCTCCAGCAGCAGCACGCCATATGGAGGCAGCTGTGTATTCTCTCCTGTGATCTTGCCGGACAGCAGATCCGGCAGACCGCTCAGAGCCTGCGGCACCGGCTGCGGCTCGGTCGTAAAGTTGAGTACGAACCAGAACCTTTTGCCGTCTTTTTCCCGACAGGTGATCTCAAGCTTTGTCGGCTCATCGACCGGCGGCTGTACGCCGCTGCCCTGCACCACCTCGTCCACCAAACGGTCGAAGGCGGCGTCATCCGGCTTCGTGCCGAAATACCACGCCTGCCCCTGCCCGTACCGGTTGACGGTGACTGCCGCCGTGCCGGCATAAAAGCCGCTCCCATACCGTGCCTTGACCTCGGCGCCCGTGGGGCAAATCAAGTCGCACAAAAGCCCGCAGGTGTAGTCGTCTTTGCCGCCCACGCTGAGCTTTCGGCTTTCATCGGGCGGCAGCGCATCCCGCTCGTCCAGCCACAGGCCGCACACCTCGCGCAGCGGTCCGGGATAGCCGCCGGTATAGATCTTGTCGTTGCCGTCGGCCATACCGCTCATATAGCCGGTGACCAGTGTGCCTCCCTGCCGCACATAGGCGGTCAGGTTGGCGGCGGTGTCGCCCTTGACCATATACAGCACCGGACACAGCACCAACGGATATGCCGCCAGCGTGTCCGCCGACGCATCCGCCGGGATAAAGTCCACCGGGATGTGCCGCCGATACAGCGCATCATAAAACCGCCAAATTTCCGGCACATAGCGCAGATCTCGGCTGGGTCCGATGCTCATCTCCAGTGCCTGGTAGCTGTCCCAATCGAACACAATCGCCGCCTGTCCGCGCGTGGTGGCACCCACTGTTTTGTCGCCGAGCATTTTCAGTTCTGCGCCGAGAGCGGACAGCTCCCGGAAAACCCGGGTATCGCTGCGTCCGGAGTGGGAAATAAGGGCACTGTGGAATTTTTCGCAGCCGCCCACGGATTGCCGCATCTGAAAAAACAGCACCGCATCGCTGCCGTGGGCGATGCTCTGATAGCTTTGCGCACGGATCTCGCCCGGTTGCTTCAGGGTGTTATACGCCTGCCAATTCTGTTGAGACGGCGCCTGCTCCATCAAAAGGAACGGCGCATCCTTCAGCCCCCGCATCAGATCATGTGTCATGGCTGTTTCGCTCCACGGGGCGCGGTAACCGGGATAGCAGTCCCACGAAACAATGTCCATTTCTTTCGCCCAACGGAAGTAGTCCATCGTGCGGCAGGTGCCCATCAGGTTGGTAGTACACTTGGCGTCCGGAATCTCGGCCTTGATAATGTCCCGCTCCGCCTTGTAACAAGCCAGCTGCGAGTCGGAGTTAAAGCGGGCATAGTCCAGCTTGATAGCACTCATAAAGGCCAGCCCCGCCTCGCCGTCGGCTAACTCGCTCGGTGCCACGATCTCGTCAAAATCGTAGAATGTGTGGCTCCAAAAGGCAGTGTTCCAAGCGGCGTTGAGTGCCTCAATGGTGCCGTATTTTTCTTTCAACCATACCCGAAAGGCTTTTTCGCAGTTTTCGCAATAGCACTCGCCTTCAAACTCATTGCCGATATGCCAATAGACAATGGCACGCTCGTTTTTATAGCGGGCGGCCAAACGCTGCACCAGCGCCCCGGCGTACCGGCGGTATACCGGACTGTTGGGACAAAAGTTGTGGCGCTTGCCGAATTTTTTGCGCACCCCGCGATAGTCGGAGCGCAGCACCTCAGGATGCTGTCGAGAAAGCCACGCCGGCACGGTCGAGGTCGAGGTCCCCATAATGATGTGATGTCCTGCCCGCGCGTGTCGCCGCACCGTCTCGTCAAGGGCGGAAAAGTCATATTCCTCTTCGTTTTTTTGCAGCAGCCCCCAGGCAAACACATTGAGCGTCACCGTATCCACCGAAGCCGCACGGAACATCTCCATGTCCTTGTTCCAGACCTCTTGTGACCATTGCTCCGGATTATAGTCGCCACCAAATAAAATATTCATTCGTTCGTCTTCTTTCTGTCGGTCACAGTCCGAATGTATCCGCCAGCCAGTCAACCGACATCCTGTGCCAGTTATAGTCCCGCGGGAACATCGAGCGGCTGCGCAAAATTCGTTGAGTAGTCAGTTGGATGCCGTGGCCGCCCTTTGGGTAGATGTGCAGCTCAAACGGGATGTTGTGCTCCCGCAGTGCTTTTGCATAGTACAGGCTGTTTTCCACCGGTACATCGGGGTCGTCAAAGCAGTGCCACAAAAAGGCGGGCGGTGTATCGTCGTTCACCCGCTTTTCTAACGAAACAAAGTCCCACAGTGATTCCTGCTCATCCTCGGTGCCCAGCAGCGCTCGGAAAGAACCCTTGTGCGCCTTATCGCCCGAGGTGATGACCGGATAGGAAAGTATCGTGGCGTCCGGTCGATGGTTGCGAGAGTTGATCTCTTCTTTGGTAAAGATCGTTTCGTTATTCCACAGCGTTGACAACGAGGCGGCCAGATGTCCGCCGGCTGAAGAACCGCACACGGCGATCTTGTGGGGGTCGATGTGCCACTCTTGCGCGTGTTCCCGCGTGATCTCAAACGCACGGGCAACCTCTCTGAGCTGGCGGGGGTACACACCGCCGCCCCGCGTGGTGTAATTGACCACAACAGTGTTAAATCCGGCAGCGGCATAAGCCATAGCGTAGCGTTCACCCTCCCAGTATTCGCACACGCACTCATAGCCGCCGCCCGGGCAGATCACCACGGCGGGACGCAACGCCTCGCCGTCATCGCCGCTCAAAATGCACGCCGACATAAAAGGCTGAAACCCGTTCTTATCCGGCTCATCGGTCAAATTGAAATCGTAACGCTTTATCATCCTGTTTCCTCCATTTATAATGCTTTATATGCTTTCAAATCAAATCTTTGTCATCGCACCCGGCTCAAAAATGATGTTCTTGCCGTTTGCACCGGCGAAAATGCGGATGCCGGATGGATTGAAAACGAGCGATCCGTCGCAGCTCTTTTGCAGACTTCTGTATGCCCTTATGTAGCGCGCGATCTCCCCGTTTGTAGCATACCACACATCCGGCTGTCTGCCCACCTTCATGCAGAATTTCTCCAAAAGCTCCCAGCTGTCATTGTCGCCGAACTCATAGCTGTGACCCCACATATAAAACAGGCGCGGTCGCGCCGGCCGTACCTGCGGGGCAAGGGGCTGCAAAAAGCGGTCAACCAAGTCAAAAAGGCGATCCTCGGTGTGATGACAGGTCGTTTTCCAACGCATAAAATCCTTCGGCAGATCAAACTTTCCGGTCGAAACGGTCGTACGCGCGTAGGTTATGCCGCAAAGCGCCGCCGTCTCCGGTTCACCGTTTGTTTCATCGAGTCCGAACGGATAGGCAAGACCCTCCACAATCTTTCCCGTAAGCCTTTCGAGCCGCTTTCTGTCCTCCATGATCTCGTTGACGAGATCCACAGGCGTAATCTCCGGGAGAAACGGGTGAGAAAGTGTGTGTGCTGCGACCTCATGATCGGCATACAGCTTTGATACTTCTTCCGCCTTGACAAAACCCGCCGTTCCCAACTTTCCGCTGTTCAGATTAAATGTGCCGTGTATGCCGTTTCGATTGAGAATCTCTACCATTTTACGGTCATATTCCCTGCCGTCGTCATAACTCAGCGTCAGCGCTTTTAGCTTGAAATACGGAAAACGAAAATACATGCTCATTCTTTTCCCCTCGTTTCTTTCGGATGCCGTGCATATGCGGACGGCAGCGCAACCGCCCGCAAATGCCAGTTCTTTTTTGCTATGTCATTCGGTTTTCAGGCTTTTCAGTGTCACCGACCCCGGCAGCCCATTTTGCACAAGGCTGTCCAAATAGCCTGACATTTTTGAAAAATCGTGCATGGTCTGTCTCTTTCCAACGGCAACCGTCACTTTGTCAGAGCCACCGTAAAGTCAATCGTCTTTTCAGATAGCTTATATTCCTCTAAGATCTCCGGCCCGCAGGATTGCGATCCCACACCGGTCATCTTATAGTCCACGCACAGCACACTGGCCGGGTAACGCACAAGCTCCCAGTCGTGCTTTTTCTCTGCCAGCTCCTCCTGCGTATAGCCAAGGCAACTGAATGAGAACGCCCGGTCGGCCGTGACATTTAGGCTATCGCCCCCGCCGCACACCGTGAGCCGATCGCAGCCATAGTGTGATCCACTTTCCTGCGGCCGGATGCAGCAGGTGTACTGTTCATCCACCGTGGAGCGATACCGGCCGAATTTGGCGGCATTGCGCTTATCGATGTAGCTTTCCTGCGGCCCGTAGCCCAGATAGTCCAGCTGCTCCATATCCCGCCGCACAAACAGACGCACACCAAAGCGGGGCAGATACCGCAGCTTTTCGTTGACTGTGGCGTGGATCGCCACAGTAATCCCGCCGGCACAGGGCGCATATTCGATCTTGGCACGGCACACCGGCTCGTAGGAGGAATACCCCATCGCCAAATGGCAGGATACCCGGTCGCCGTCGCTCTCGATCCGATAAATCTTGGGAATCATCCGATCGGCAAAGATCTTTTTCCAGTTATCCCGGATGTTGCAGTCGTTATCCAGCGGCGCACGGTAGGCATTGAGCTGCATCGGCTTGGCCAGCAGTTCCCGCCCATCCCGCATGAACGACACGATCATGCCGCTTCTCTTGCTGATGGTGACGGTGATAGCATCTACGATAAGAATAAAGCGGTCGTCTTCTTCCTGTACCGTGCCTTTGGCGGCCGCCGGCAACACCGGCTTTGCCTGACAAAGCGTGAACTGCTCAAAGCCGACCTCTTGCCCATCCCGCAGGATGTCGATATCCAGCGTCACATGATCCCCCTGCACACCTTCGGCTTCGGGGATCGCTACGGTGCAGCTCTGCCGTGGCGGCAAGATCAGCGTGATCTGCCGCTCATTCAGCACCCGGCCGTTATCGGCCACTGTGCAGCGGAAGGTGTACTGTTCGTCGATCGGGGCAAAGTCGAGCATATTTCGGAAAAGGTAGCCGTTCTCTGTGCGGGCGATCCGCACGGGGCGGTGGACATTCTTGGCGTCCAGTGCCCCGGCGTGCAGCCGCCGATCCGGCAGCACCATGCCGTCGATGCAGAAGTTGCCGTCATTGACCAACTCACCAAAGTCGCCGCCATAGGCGTATTTCGGCTGTCCGTCAGCGGTATCGCCCAGATAGATGCCCTGATCGCACCACTCCCAAATGAACGCCCCGGCCACGGCATCGTTTCCGTCGATCAGCTTGTGATAGACCTCCAGATCGCCGGGGCCGTTGCCCATGGAATGACAGTATTCGCATACGATCAGCGGACGACCGTTGGCATTCGGCTCGCTTTGCGGGTAGTCCCGCACATATTCATAGGTCGGGTACATTTTAGAGACCGTATCCAATTCATGCTCGCCCTTGCCGTCCAAGCAGTTACGGAAACCTTCATAATGCGTGGGGCGTGTGGGATCCAGCTCTTTGATCAGCCGAGCAGCCGCACGCAGGTTATCGCCGTAGCCGCTCTCGTTGCCCAGCGACCACAGGATCACGCTTGGGCGGTTCATATCCCGGCTCACCAACAGCCGCTGCCGATCCAGAATTGCATCGGTAAACCGCTCGTCCTGTGCGATCAGGGCGATCCCGTTATACTCGTCCTTCCATTCAAAGGTGTTATACACCTCTACACAACCATGCGTTTCCAGATCGGCCTCATCAATTACATAGAAGCCCAACTCATCGCACAGCTGGTAAAACTCCGGTGCATTGGGATAGTGCGAGGTGCGCACGGCGTTCAAATTCAGGCTTTTCATCAGTTCAAGATCGTGACGCATGGCCTCGTAGGAGCAATAGAAGCCGCTTTTTGCATCAAAATCATGGCGGTTCACGCCCTTCAGCTTGATTCGACGACCATTGAGCCACAAAGCGCAGTCTTTGACCTCGATCTTGCGGATGCCGACCTGTTCATAGAGGATCTCATCTCCGCACAGGATCTTCAACCGGTACAGGCTGGGCGTTTCTGCCGTCCAGCACCGCGGCTGCTCCACAGCAAAAGAAACTGTCTTACCGTCCTGCTCACCTAGCAGCTCACCGGTCGGAGCGAACAGACACACGGTACAGGACTTTTGGCTGTCGATCTTCACATGGATATCAGCGTGCGCCCTATCATCGGTCAGCACCGTCGTTATCCGGTAGTCACGCACCGTGCCGCTCTCTCGGGCAAGGATATACACCTCACGGAAAATGCCGGACATCCTCCATTTATCCTGATCCTCCAAATAGGTGCCGTCACAATATTTCAGCACCACGACGGCGATCTGGTTGTTCCCATCGTGCAAATACTCGGTGATGTCGAATTCGCTGGTCGCATGAGATACCTGACTGTATCCGACGAATGAGCCGTTGATGAACAGATAAAAGCAGGAGTCTACGCCCTCGAACACCAGCACCCGGCGCTTGTCGTCCGGCGTGTAGGAAAAGTTGCGCCGGTACACGCCCACCGGGTTTTGATCCGGCACATAGGGCGGATCGTAGGGGATGGGGTATCGGATATTGGTGTACTGGGGTTTGCCATAGCCGTGCAGCTGCCAGTTGGACGGTACGGGAAGGCTGGCGACCGCCGGGCGGGTCAGCAGATCCTCCGGCAGATCGTCCGGACACTCATAGTAATCAAAGCTCCAATTGCCGCACAGCGAGGTAAACAGCGCCGAGCTATCCCGCCGACCGTTTTCCTGTCCGCGGGCAAACGGGATAAAATAAGCGTGCGGCGTCAGCGTGCCGATGTGCAGCTTTTGCGGATCTTCATGCAGAGTAAGAACAGATCGCCATGTCATTGGTGTTTCCTCCTGATCATTTCAGGCTTTTCAGTGTCACCGGTCCCATCACGCCGCCGGGCAGCAGCTGCAGATAGATCGAGAAGCGGTCGTGGATGCGGTTGACCAGCGTGTTGGCGGCAGTGATCTCCAGCGTGTTTTCGCCTGCCTGTACGGCTGCGGAAATGTCCCAAGCATACGGCTCGCTGATCCGGATGCCCAGATCCTGCCCGTTGACCTTCAGTCGTGCTGTGTGGCCGACCTTGCCGAGATCCAGCATATACCGCCCCGCTTTTTCCATTGTGAATGTCGCCGTATACCGCATTTCCCCGGAGAAATCCGGCAGTCCGTTTTTGCCGGTGATGTTGAATAGCCCGCTCTCCCTGCGATAAGGCGTAAATACCTTTTCCATTCCGCTCTGACGCAGCGCGATGTCCCATTTAAGATCCAGCGGCCGGGTTTCCGTCACTTCGGTCAAAGCGGCAAACTGTGCCGCGCCAAAAGCACCGAAGCAGAAGATCGCCGACTCACCGGGCTGCAGGCTGACACGCACCGTACCGTCCTGTGTGTGCAGGCGCACGATCTCGTCGTTATGCAGCCGCAGGCGCAGGCAGTCCCCGGTCACCGGCAAGGAGACCGCGGCGTTTTCCACCGCGTACGGCGCCTCATTCATCAGCATATAGAACCGGTCGTCGCCGTCCTTGAATTCAGCGATGCGTACAAACGGCTCAAAGGTGCCGTAGTCATGGGCAAGTCTCTTCTCGCGGATTGTTTGCAAAAGCTGCGTGCCGCTTGCCCGCTGTCCGACCGCCTGCGGATAGCGGCAGGGCGCGCTTTCCAGCGTGAACACCGGCAGTCCGGCAGCCGCAAAGCGTTCCGAAAGCATGAGCAGCTCCGTCGGATAATGCTTTGCTTCCGGCACAATGAGGAAGGTATGCTCGTGTCCGTTGACGATCAGCTTGCCGTCCCGGCACTCGGCCGTTTTCAGTGCATCCAGCGGCAGGATATCGTAGTCGATGTGGGCATCGTACAGCAGTTTTGCCGCATCGTCGCAATAGGCAAAGTCGCCGTCGCTCATCCATTCGTTCTCCGCATAATAGAATATAGCGCCGGGAGCGGTGCGCTCTGTGCCGCACAGCAGATGCGCCGCCTTGTTTGTATAGCGCATCAATGCGCCGAAGCCGTCATACTGCGGATTATTGCCGTCCGCGTAAAAATGCGGCGGACAGTCTTCATAAGGGTACTGCGTCGAAAAGGCGTGCGGTACAAAGTGATTGATTCCCCGCACCAACAGGTGGTCGATGATCCATTTCATCAGCGGTGTCCCCGCCGCCCAACCGTAAGCACCAAACACCTCGCACATGGCATCCCCGTGCATATGCGGCTCGATACGCGCAAGCGAAGATGCCAGATGCGCAAGGATATAGTGAAAGAATTTCGGGTCTGCCACACCGCCCGCGATGGGCGACGAGGTAGGATACTGCCCGAAGCCGGGCACGGTCTGATGCAGCACGATGTCGATGCCCGCCATGTCCTGCCCGCTCAGTGCGCGGAAATAATGTCCCGCACTGCCGCCGATGCGGGAGTGGGCATTCATATCCTCGATGATATGACCGATATACCGCACCCCGTGCGCACGGCACCAATCGCCCAGAGCATAGGAAAAATTCTCATTCCAAATGCGGGTGAGCGCATTCATATAGGAAAGCCGCACCTCGGCGGGATCGTCGGCATAGGGATACCACAGCGTGGGGATCATCGCCACAGGGTCATCGATTCCGTCCGCCCGCATCCGCTCTGCGACATTTTCGCGCCACGGCAGCGCCGTACCGGCTTGCCCGATGGTGCGATAGTAAAACGGCACATCGCTGCCGAACGGCCCTAAATGCTCACAGCCGAAGCTGGGTTCGTCGGAGAAAAAGCCGGCAATGGTCTTGCCGAACTCGTCGGCATATCTGGCATAGTGTTTTTCGTATACGGCGTCGATCAGCAGCTGCACCGATTCGCGGGACAGCATATTGATGAACCAGCGATGGTCACCGGGTGAACCGTAGGGCGTGTCATAAATCATAAACACGCGCCAGCAGCCCTCCGGCAGATCAAAGAAGGCAAAATCGGAGTCTTCATCCTTGTGCAGCACGATGGGCTGCCCCGTAATCTCCTCCAAATTTTCGGTGCGACGGAAGGCAACGATGCAAAGCAGGCTCTCTCTATCGTTTGCAAGCGGCACAAGAACGGAGGCGTCCGTCGCCGGTCCCATCAGATCCACATGGTGCTCCCGCAGATAGTGGCGGCAATGCTCCGGGTGCTCCCTTTCGAGCAACCCGTTGGCATAGCCGGTGGGGAAATGCTTATCGTCCAATATCCATACCCGCATGTCGCGTTTTTTGGCAGCGGCAAGAACCCGATCCATCTGCTCCCACCAGCCCGGACCGGCATAGTCCTCAAAGGGGCGCGCCTCCACACAGATCTCACGGATGCCGCAGGCGCGAATTGCCTCGATCTGCGGTTCTGCCAGTTCCGGATGCCCCTCATACGGCCAGAAAAACGGCAGCACATAGCTGCCCTCTTGTCCGTTCATCATCTGCTCCAGTCGCTTGTTCATTTCTTGTCCTCCAATACTTTTGAGACACAGGGTAATATATCCTTATTCTCTCGGTTCGAGAAGTTGTTTTCAAATTCAGCGGCAGGTCATCGACCCGCCGGGAGTCGCAGTCATGCTTTCAGTCGCATGACTGCGACTCCCGTTCAAGCGTGTGTACGCACTTCAGTGATGGTTACGACAGGGTCAAAGCACTTTCATAGGTGCTGCTCACCATGTCGGCATACAGGATCGTTCCATTCTCCGTGACAACATAGGCACGGGCGACAAGCCTCATAGACAAACCGCCCTCGACCTTGTCAACATTCGTAACACAGATGCTCATATCCACATAGTCCTCGCAGAAATCAAAATAGATCCGGCGGTCACGAACACTCAGCTTCCGGACATAGCTGTTCTCCGCAGCCAGTTCCTCGGTCAGCAATACACCTTCGCCGACCGTCGACTCTGCGGCAATCAGCATACCGTAGTCCTTCACGGCAACCTTCGCTCCATCCAGCAGGATATACTCGACGCCGTTCTCCTCTGTACGGTTCAAGCGGGACACAAAGCGCACGCCGTATTTCTCTTCGTTTACCGAAAAACCGACATTGCCGAGGTTCGGCTCTGCCGTTGTAGGCTTCACAAATTTCATCTCGAAGATGACAGAGGCGGGAGCAGTCACCGTGTACTGCGATGCGTTGCCGCCGTTTCGGAAGCCGACGCGCGTCGGGACATAACGGTTGCCGTCGGCATCAACGGCGATGAGCGAGCCTGCTTTCAGCTCGAAGCCCGCATGCGGCGTCACCGTGACGGTGGTGATGATGTTTTTGCCGGAGACCGTCTCTGCGGTTTGTGCGGCGCCGTTATCATAGGTGGGAACAAGCTTGGCAATCACCGTATCCTTCAGCGTGATCTCATCTGTTCCGGCTGCATCGCGGAACAGCCTGCCGCAAACAGAGCAGGTATAATATTCGATATTTCCTTCTGCAAAATAGGTGGCGTCCTTCTTCTCGGTCTTGACCGGCGTATGTCCCGCCGCGATCACCGGCAGACAATTGTCGGTGATAAATTGCGAGAGGATATCTGCCGCCCTATCATTGCCGGCTTGAGACGGGTGCTCACCCCAGCCGCCGTTATCCTTTGCCGCAGACAGATCACAGAACCAAACATTCCGTCCGTTTGCCTGCGACTCGACCGCCTCTTTGATCACATCCAAGCCCTTAGTGGCCATCATACCGTATGCCCACACAACGCAGGTGTGCTCGTCATTCTGCGCGATTACGGCATCCAGCAGTTGTCCGATCGCCGTTTTCAGCGCAGCGGTGTCGCAGCTTGCCGGCAAACCGATGTCGTTGGTGCCCAGATTGATGACCACGATCTGCTTGCCGTTGCTGTTCAGCGGAAGGGTCTCGTTCGCCGTAGTGTAAGACTGCTGCTGCGAGGTCAGCATGCCGGCAGTCGTGATGCCGGAATGCGCGACCATCGAGAAATCGGCGTTCAGCTTTGCTGCCGTCTTGGCTGCATAGCCGAGCATCGTATTCTGATTGCCGACATAATCATTGTTGGTGCCGAGCATGCCTTCTCCGACGGTGATGGAGTCACCGAGGAATTCGAGCTGCAGCGCCTTTTTCCCGGGCTGCGTCAGCGTGCCGGTGTATTCGATCGACTGCAGCTCCGTCATGCCGGTATCCGAGGTGGCACGGCGCACTGTGATCGTATGCGTGCCGCGGGCAAGACCGGCAGCCAGCGTCACGGTGCTTTCCCCGGGCTGTACCTCCACAGTCCGCATGGTGCCGTCTACGGTCACTGCCAGCTTCACCATGTTATCGGTCTGCTTAACCTGCAGCACGACATCATCGGCAAGCTCGCCCTTGACCGTAAAGCCCGCAGCACCCAACGTAGAAGCCAGCGCCGTGTCATTCCATCTGCCTCGACCGCTGACAGTCAGCTTATCCGTATCATAAAGAGCCTTCAGCGTGTCGTTATGTGCAGCATAGGTATCGCCCACAAGGCTGCGGATATAGTCCGCAAGCTGCTCGCCGTATGCCATGTGCGCCGCTTTGTCGGGGTGACCCTCCAAAGCCGTTGTATCGGGTGTCATCTCCAGAATATGTACCTTGCTGTCGCTCTTATCGTTCATATATTGCACAGCCGCTTTATAGGATGCCTCATAATCCTTACGCATCATGCCGTAGACCCAAATGATCTCAGCATCCGGGTTCTTTTTCCGCATATCATCAAGCAATGCCTTGGCATCGGCAAGCGCTGTTTCGGGCGTTTTGTCGGGGATCCACTCGTCATTTGTTCCGAGGTTGATGACGATAACGTCGTTTTTGTCCTTTGTCCAATCCCAGTTCGGAGCACCTTCACGACGGTTGAGTTTGTTTACAAATCCGTGTACCTCACTGATTGGAGCGGCCTCATTTGCCACAACGCTCAGCTCGGCATCCAGATCACGGGCCGCCACCGCCGCATAGGAATAGTAGCCGTCGCTGGTTTCGATCTTATTCGCCGGAGCGGTCGAATCGCCGTCCTTGCCGTACAAACCGTAACCGGTAGTGATAGAATCGCCGATCGCCAAAATGCGCAGCTTACTGTTTTCCGTCTTCGGCACCTCCAGAGCGCCGGTAAACTCGACATGGCTGACCGAAAGCGTACCGAAAGCCGCCGAATTAGCCGTCAGCACACGCACAGTGTGCTTGCCCTCGGCAAGTCCGCTCACTAATTTCACCGTGTTCGTCCCGTTCGGAATCTTCACCCGGGTCGCCTCGCCGCCGTCTACGATTACATCCACATAGCAGCCGTCGATACCCTCCATCCCGGGATTGTCCGTGCGCTTGGCAATCATGCTCACATCCCCGGAAAGCGTACCGGTGATCTCAAAGCCGGAGTTTGTCCAGTCCATCTGGAAGTCGTCGCCCACAAAGCCGGCGCGGCCGACAGTCTTGAGCAGCCCCTGACCAGCGAGATCGCTCAGAGCCTCGCCCCCGATTTTGAAATTCCAGGGCAGGCGATCGCCGTTTTCATCCAGTTGCGCCGCCTTAAAGTCGGTGATGTACCCCCACCCGCCAAGAACGGTGTAATACATATAGCCCTCACCCGTTGTATTCACGGTCATCGGAGAAGAGGTGTTATCATAATATACGTTGTTCACATCGGATACTTTGAGGTAGAGCTTATTGCCCACAAGCTTTGCCCAAACATCAACAAAGCCGCCGTTGATCATAGCATTGCCGTTCCACGGAGTATAAGTGATGAGATCTCCGTTATAAGGCATCGCCATACTGTCATAAACAGCGAAGCCTTTGCCATTGAGCAGCACCGTAAGTTTATCCGCATATCCGGTATAACTGCCGCCCCCATCATCGGCCATCATCCGACCCGCTTCCTTGGAGCGGAATGTGATAGCGGATGTGCGCTGAGGGTTATCGGAAACGAGGAGCGTGTTGAAGAACAGCTCGGCGTTCTCGGCCTGCGCATCCTTGCCGTCAGCAGTCAGCGGGGCAAAGGTGGTCATTTCCTTCAGCATATACCCGGGACCGATGTTGTTGTCCTGAATAGCCAATATACGGTTACCGTGATCCATATTCACAAACTGACCGGCAGTACCATCGCCAAGGTTAATTTCTGCATTGTTCCTGTCAACAAAGCCGACTTTCCGGAAAGCTCGGCCGGCAGTGCCGTACTGCTCATAATACAGCCCCATCAGGCTGTTCATTGCCGCTGTTTCTTTGGTAAAGCCATTGCCGAACCAAGTGGTTTCGCCGCGACGATTGTTCCAGAAATTCATCCAGTATGTGTCCGTATCGGTGCGAAAATAGTAGTTGTTCCAAACCTGTTCCGGAGCGTTAGCGGGGCCGGTACAGACATAGTACAGATACCGGAAGGTGGCTGTTGTCTGCGGATCAAAGCCAAAGCCGTAGCCGTTGCCATTATCGTTGATGTCCACGATTTTGCCGTTTTCGTCCTCGCGGGCAATCTGCACATCGGCGATATAGGCTCCGGCGTTGGAACCGCCGAAGCCCAAAAGGCCGCGTCCGGCACGGATGTCGTTCCTTTCACAGCTGCCAGCAAGAGTGCTGCCGTCATAAACGGCCAGTTTAAGCACGGTGCCGCGCACAGAGAGCACGAGCTTATACTCCTTGTCTTTGACCAGCGCCGCCTTGCTGCCGTCCGCATCCTTCAGTGCGTCATTATAGCCGGGCGTTTCCGTCCAACCCAACGTGCCCGCATATAGGTCGCCGCTTGCGCTAATGGCAACGGTGGTTTGATTGGGGTCGGTAGCCTGGCCGGCGCTCATCGCGCGGAAAACAAGCACAAGCGCGTCACTGCCCTCGGCCACGTTATCGCTGAGAGGCTTGAACTTAAAGGCCATCTGCGCCGTAAAGTTTTCAAACGATGCAAACTCAGAGGGGGTATTCCCCTTCACATATAGCAAGTTTGTTTCGCGGAAGAGAAAAGCATCGTTGCCGGAATAAGCGTCACAGGTCAGCCACTTGCCGTCTACACGCCACATCGGGACCGGCTTATCGGCGTTGGTCTTGTCGGAGTGCTTATCCCAGCCGTCCAAGTTCCACGCCGGAAACGCCGCCGTATCCGGATACCGTGGCTTTGCCTGATACTGATCATCTACCAGATAGTCGTTGACCTTGCCCCGCTCAAAATACGAGGTGTAGCCGTCCCTCGCATTACGCTGGGCATTGTAGACATAGAATTTGCTGTTGATCGTGTTGACAGCCTCGCTGTCGGCGGTGTCGATCACGCCGTCTCGGATCGAGCTGAAATCTGCCGTGAAGAGCCTTGCTTCGCTCTCTGCCCTTGCTTTCAGCGTGGGAATGCCTATCGCAGACAGCATGCCGACGGAAAGCGCTGCCACCGCAAGCCAAGATCCGATTTTTCTAAAGAGGTTCTTTGCCATATCGAATATCTCCTTTCAGATTTTGGTCTATGCCGGAAATGCGCAAAACGAGTTTTTTGACCGCCTCCTTTTCCCGAAAGCTGCCTCCTGTCACCGGAGCGGCTCATTCCCCCGTGATGCCGGAACGCTCCACGCTTTCGACAAATTGCTTTTGCAAGAACAAATACAGAATCAACATCGGCAGCACGGAAAGACATGTGCCCGCCAATATGATAGACTGATTGACATTTCCCACCGTGCCGCTGCCGCCGGAGGTTGACGCGGTATTCGCGTACAGCTCGGCAAATTTCGTTGAAAACTCCATCAGACGGATCGGCAGCGTTTTGATATTCGGCGCGAACAGATTGAGCGCATCCGTTTCGTTCCAATACCACACAAGGCTGAACAGCATACACAGAACGATTGCGCCCTTTGCCGCGGGCATCGCGATCGTGTACCAAATGCGGATTTTTCCGGCGCCGTCCAGCTCCGCCGCCTCATCAAACGAGATGGGGTAGCTTTTGAAGAAGGTGTAGAAGATCAGAATGAAGATCGCGCTGCGGATGCCCTGCCCCATACCCGCCGGAATGAAGAACGGGAAAACGGTGTTGAGCATATGATAGGAATCGAACATCATATACTGCGGGATGCGCATGACCACAGTCGGCACCATAAAGGTGAACACCACCAACACCAGCCACATCCTTTTGAGCGGAAAGCGGAACCGCGCAAAGCCATAGCCGATGATCGAGGTAGACAGCGTCTGCAGCAGCGCCGGCACAACGCTCATCAAAACGGATGTCCCGAGGCTGCGCAAAAGATCCAGCGTGTGGTATGCCTGCACATAGTTGCCGAAATACAGCTTTGTCGGCACGCGCGTCACAGCGGGATCCACCAGATCCTCCGGCGAGAAAAAGCTGTTCACAATCATATACAGCATCGGATAGAGACAGATAAACGCAAGAGCGATCAGAAGGAAATAGATCACAAAGGTTCTCAGAAACCCGTTTTTCTCGTTTGTTCCGCGAAAGAAGCGTTTGGCTTTGTCGGCATTCAGAATGTTTTTCATGACTTGGCCTTACCCTTCCTTCCGAAAAACTTGAAAATGAGCAGCACCAACACCAGCACCAAAGCGATCACGACGAAATACATCCAGGACATTGCCGCCGCATAGCTGTACATATAGTTGGCGTCAAAGATCTGGCTGTTGATGAGGGCGTTCATGTTGCCGCCCTCGTTGTAGTTGGCGGTGTCGATCACCGTGTAGACGGCACAAATGAGGATCATCGGGGAAATGTGCGGCAGCGTGATCTGCCAGAACTTTTCCCACGCGCCTGCGCCGTCGATGGATGCCGCCTCATACACCTCTTTGCCGATGCTTTGCAGTCCCGCAAGGAATATGAGGATCTGCACACCGCACATCCAAAGGAGCTGCACGAAATTGTCCAGCACATATTTTACCGGCGACGACAACGCCGACGGCAAATAGTCCAAAAGATCATATATGATCCAGGAGTCGACGGAGAAATCCAGCGGCTGCTGCGTCAGAAGCGAGCTGACGACCGGTCCGCTCATGATGATGACCGGTACAAAGAAGATAGCGCGAAACAGCGCTCTGCCGCGGAATTTGCCGTTGAGCAGTAAGGCGATGATCAGCGAAAGCACCAGGATCACCGGCGTCATACCGCACACCATTTTGAGCTGCACCGCCAGACAGTTCCGAAAGTGCGGCAGCTCGTTGAGGGCATAGTCATAGAAAAACAGCTGCTTGAAGGTATATTCAATACCCTCCGGTCGAATCTTGATGGCATTCACGCTGAGAATCATCGAATAGATGACCGGATACAGCACGAACAGGAAAAAGCTGACGATCCAAATGCCGATGAAGCCATAGCCCTGCAGCGCTTCTCTGCCCCTCGGTGTCAAGCCGTGTTTTGCTTTTTTCATTCCTTACCCTCTTTTCACCACAAGATCCAGACCTTCAACCGTCACGCCGTCCACAGTGGCGGTATCGGCATTATAGTTGATATAGATGGAAACGCCGTTATCATAGCGCACCCGCACCACCCCGGGCGCCAGCACCCGATGCTCCTGCATCGCCGCGCCCTCGACGGCACCAAGTGCCGCGTTCACCTCTTTGTAGGTCGAGTCGATCGTATCCGCCCAATCGTCGAAGCAAAGAGAGAAGCTGTCGACAAGCGGCGTGTTGAGCAGCTTGCTGTTTTCCGCGCCCATGACCAAAAACGAGGGATAGGCGCCGTATTCGATCGTGCGCAGAATGCAGGTCTGCCGATAGAAGCCGTCGTTGGCATAGGGCGCATAATACGGGATATAGCCCTTGAGCACCATCTGCAAGAACGGCACGGAGTCCGTTTCCATCGTGAACTGGCTGTTCATCATAGGCACGGCGGTGATCTCATCGACATGCTGCCACAGGTATACATTCGGTGTCGCAACCTGCACCTTGCGGTTCTCACCGACATCGGTCAGCGTCTTTCGGAACAGTGACAGGCTGTCCGTGCGGCTGATCTGCTGCTTTTGCGAATAGTCACTCGGCAGCTCCTTACCGATGCTTCCAAGGCTCAGATCATATTTTTTCAAGGTTCCCGCCATATCCGCCAGCGTACTCGCGGCGATGCGCGGGCTGACAACATAGGTCTCCTGGAACATTGCCGAGGTGTTTTGACGATAATAGTTGGAAAGCTCCTTTGATGCCGTGGTATCCACAAGATAGCTGATCTTGCCCTGTGACTTGTTGATGTGGATCGGGTCAAGCGCCAGCGAAAAATGTCCGCCCTGTCCGGCCACATAGTCGGCAAGCTTTTGCAGCTCGGCGGTGCTGCCCACCGAACGCTGCATGGCGACGGAGCCGTAGCGGTTGCCGTTTAAGCCGCCCTTCTGCCAACCGGTAAGGACAAGGGAAATATCCCTGATACCGCTTGCATTCAGCTTCCCGTAGATCTTCTCCGCCTCGTCAAGCGTCGTCAGCGTGCGCGTGCCGTTGAACAGAAAGCCCGATTTGATCTCGGCGGCAACCGTCTCCACCCGCAGGGGGATGTCCTTTTCGCTGCTCTCCTGCTTTGTCAGCACCCCCTGCTGCTCCAGGATGCTGCGGTATTTGCGCGCCATACCGCTGTAGGACGCGTCCTCTCCGGACAGCAGGTAGACCGAAAGCCCCGGCGTGATGTCCGCCGCTTCTTCCTGCGGCTGATACACGCGGTTGGACTCGCTGACCGGTTTATTGTACATTTTGCGGTATTCAAAATACGCGCCGATATAGTTATAGGGAATGGTCTCGCCGGCAAGCGATGCCGAAATAGATGCATATTCCGCGTTGTCCGTCAGCACGGTCATCGCGGCATGCTGCTCCGCGCCGTGCACGACGCCGAACACCGGCACCGATGCCGTATATTCATCCGTCAAATAGTCGTTCGGGCGCTTTGCCTGCAGATCGCTGACACCGTTGATCGTGTCCACGGCGCTGTCGGGACCGTAGATGCGCACGATATACGGCGACTCATACAGGGTGTTCGCGTCAAAGCGCATGAGTGCGCCGCTGCCGTCCGGCACGAAGAAATAGCCGTCCGTGCCGCCGTGCAGGGTGCTGCCGAAAAACGGCAGGAAATACAGGCGGGAGATGCGGTTTTCAACGTTTTCCTGCAGGCTGTCCGGCACGATATGCAGCTCGAACCGATCGTCGAACAGCTGCAGCGTGAACGACAGGCGGATGCCGATCTGATCGAAGCTGACATCAAAGTGCACCGTGTCGCCGTCCACCGTATAGGTCGTGCTCACGCCCTCCTCCGGCAGACTGTACTGGTTTTCGCTGTTGTCGGCATCATAATAGAACAGTGTGAGGATGGTGTTTGCCATCGCATTCCACATGTCGTTCAGGTCATTTTCATAGCCGCTTGGCGATTCACCCCAAACATAGCCGCTCTTTTTATCGAGCACACGCAGGCTCGTGCCCCTTTCATCCAGCCACAGAGAAAGGCTGCTGTTTTCCACGACCGCATGATAGCCGTCCGTGGACAGCCCGTTTCCCGCTTCTGCGGCAAGGGTGCTCATCATGGCATAGCGGTTGGTGCCGGTCTCCGCCGTGGTCGTGTCCGGCAGGGTATAGGTCGTTTTGCCGCCGTTTTGGGCGAAAGCCACCGTGCCGAGCAGCAAAGCAGCCGTCAGCACCATGGCTACGGACGCCAACACAACTTGTTTAGTACTGCGCACGATAGAGCACCTCCATTACAGTATCCCGGAAGTAGGCGAACACCTGCGACCAAAGCAGATACATCACCGCCATCAGGATCAAAGCGATCACGATGAAGAACAGCGTCAGCAGAATGTTTTTGAGTGTTTCCATAAAGGTGTAGGCATGATCCTCGCGCACGCCGATGAAGATCAGCGCGACCGACCAAACCAGCGCGACAAGCCAGGCAAAGTACAGAATGAAGGCTTCGTTCTGTGTCAGGATGTACGAGGCGATCACCACAAAGGGCGTAATCACCAGATACGGCGACAGCGCATACGGCAGCATCATATAGATGTTCTTGAGTGAGCCCTCGCCCTCATTGATCGACGCAACCAGATAGTTGCCGATGACAAACAGCCCGCACAAAAGGAAGAATGCCGAGCCCATCAGCGCAATGCCCGTAGCGTTGCCGTCGGAAAAGCTGAAAATGAAGCCGCGCCCCATGGTGTCCGCCACATACACGATGAACACCAGCAGGTACATCACCGTTGCCGACAGCACAGAGCCCGCTTCCCCGCGCTTCAGATAGTAATATCCGTCCACGGGATGGCGCAGCATATAGCCGAAATAGGTGATGTCATGCCAAAAGCGCTTGCCCGGTGTTTTGGGGATGGGCTTTATGTACGATTCGACCCTGCGGGGCTTGCCGCGCCGCAAAAACGCGAGAACCACAGCAGCGATCATCAACACAAACAGCAACACCACAAACCAAATCATGTTGTTGCTCAGCCACGCATCCCGCTGCTGCCAAAAGGCGTCGGAATAATATGCGCGGTCGCTCGCCAGTTCGAACTGCTCCATCGCCTCGGCATAACGGCCCTGATGCAGCATCGCCTTGCCGTAGCCCATGCGGGCGAGATAGAACATACCGTTGAGCGACAGCACCGCGCCCCAGGATTTTTCGCCGGAGGCATAGTTGCCGTTTTCGAGATCGAAGATCGCCTGATGCGTCATCATGGCGAAGTCGGTGGGATAAAACACCTCGACAAACGCCTTTTCGCGGTCAAGCACATAGATAAAGCCCTGGTCGTCCGTGTCGATCGCCGTCGCATAGGTGAAAAGACCGTTGCGCTCGCTGGACACCGCACGGCCGCCGAAGGAAAAAATCAGGTCGCCGTTGCTGTCATATTCATAGACAAGACCGGTGTTCGTCAGGGCAAATACCGTGCCGTTCGGCCCGGCAGCCGCGTCCACAAAATTCCAGGCGTCCTGCATAAAGGTGCCCGGCGACAGGATGTTGACGCCCGCAAGGTTATATTCCTTCAGGCAGTTTTCCTGCTTTGTGAGATGGGTCTGCGTTTCGGCATCGTATTCGTTCGTTTGGGTGACGGTGTAGATGAGGTTTTCCTCATTGATGTCGAGGTTTTGAATGGTGCGGGGACGGCGCATCAGCTCATTTTGCTTCATCTTGTCCGTGAGCAACAAATCCGAAAGAACCTCCGCCGCCGTCAGATGCTTGCGGTTTGCGCCGAAATAGCCCTCAAACTCTCCGTCGGGACCAAACTGCATGAGCCCCTCATAGGCATTTTCGCTGCAAACATAAATGTTGCCGTTGGTGGTGACCGCCACACCCTTCGGCGTGAAGTCGCTCAGCTCGCTGAACAGCTTGCTTTGCGGGCGCTCGATCGTCATTTTGCGCTCGCCCGCCGCAGTGAAAACGAACACGGCAGGCGCGCCGCTGTCGGCAACATAGATGTCCCCTGCCGCCGTCACAAACAGACCGCACGGCGAAACCATGGCGTCGTCCTTTATCTCTCGGCTCTCGCCCGTTTTGATGGAATAAATGAAGATTCGCGCGTTGCCTGCATCGGCAACATACATGTCGTCGCCGTGGATGAAAATGTCTGCCGGCTGGGAAAGTCCCTTGTTTTTGAGATAGATATTGCCGGGTAAATAGGCATCCTGGGTTTTGATCCATGTCTTGCCCGAAGATAGCGTATAGGTATAGGTCGTATTCTCGCCCGCCGATACCGTGAGGCAGCAACAGCTGACAAGCACAGCGAACAGAACCAGAATTGCGATCGGTTTTCGCACTTTTGTCAGCTCCTTTACTTGATACCGGAATGTGCCATCGTGCTCATGACCTTGGACTGCATGAAAATGAAGATGATGAGGTTCGGCAGGAACATGATCAGAGATGCCGCCGCCGCAACGCCCTGTCCGGAAATCGTGCCGTTCGCACTCAGCGTGGACAGATAGAAGGCAAAGTTCTTATAGCTTTCGTTGTTGATGAGCAGTGTCGATGCCTCGGTCGCACCCCAAGACGCCTGGAAGGTCATGATTGTCAGCGTCGCCAGTGCCGGTTTGATGAGCGGCATGACGATCTTGAAGAGGATCTGATAATCATTCGCGCCGTCGATATATGCCGCCTCGATGAGGGCATCCGGCAGACCGTCGATGAACTGCTTGATCAGAAACACGCCGACCGGCGTTGCCAAAAGCGGCACCACATTTGCCCAGAAGGTGTCCAAAAGCCCCAGCTTGGCAATCACGAAATAGCGCGGAATCGCCACCGCCACAGAACAGAACATCAGCGCCAGGTTGTTGATCTCCAGCAGCGCGTTGCGGGTGCGGAAGTGCTTTTTGGAGAGCACATATCCCGCGCTTGTGCCGATGATCAGCGTGAACACCACCGTCAGCAAGGATGCAAGGATGCTGTTGAACAGATAGCGACCGGCAGGGGTGTTGCTGGTAGACGAGAGAGAAAACAGCGTCGCAAAATTGTTCAGCGTGGGATTGCGGACATAAAAGCGCGGCGGGTAGGCAAACAGCTCGTCAAGCGGTTTCAGAGCGTTCACGAAAATGAAGATAATCGGCAGCGCCATCACCACGCAGATCGGCAGAAGAAAAAGATAAATTTTGATCTGACCGAGCGAAAAATGTTGCGGGTTCATCCCGTTGGTTCTCAAACGGTTCTTTCTTTTCAACCTCTTCGCCCCCTTCATTCATCACGGCTGCCGAGGACTCGGTTTACCCCTCGGGACATCAGGTAAATGCCGAACAGCAGCACGACCGAAACGGAGGCCGCATAGCCCATCTCATAGCGCAAAAAGCCATAGTCCTCAATATGCGACACGATGAGGGACGCCGAATAGCCGGGCGTCGGGTTGGAGCCGGACAGCACCGTGCCGATGCCCGCGCTTTGGAAGGTGTTCACGATCGCCATCACGGCGCCGAACAGCATCTGCGGCTTGGCGGACGGGATCGTGATATACATGATCTCCTGAAAACGGTTTTTCACGCCGTCGATATAAGCTGCCTCATACAGCTCCTCGTTGACATTGAGGATGCCGGACAGCATCGACAAAAAGCCGATGCCCATGCTGCTCCACAGGGTCACCAGAATAACGATCCACAGAAGGTGCTTTTCCGAGGACAGCCACACGACAGGCGTGTCGATGATGCCGAACTTCATCAGTAGGTAGTTGAGATAGCCGCTCTCGCTGCCGTTGAAAATGACACCCCACACCGTGCTCAGAAGCACGCTGCCTGTCATGGACGGCGAATAGATAATCAGCGCCAGTATCGTGCGCGGACCTTTTGTGATCTGCGACAGACCCCATGCCAGCAAAAACGCCAGCACATAGCCGCCGATGCCCACACAGATAGCATAGACAACGGTGTTCGGCAGAATATGCTGCATGAACACCTCGTCGTTCGTGAACAGATCAATGAAGTTGTCAAAGCCCGTAAATTTCGGCGTTTGGATGGTGTTATAATAAGTAAAGGACAGCCCCATCGCCGATATGGTGGGCACGACGATGAAAATGATGAACAGCAGCGCATAGGGAGCGAGCAGAATCGGCGTCGCGTGGCGTATGAAGAAGCTGCCGCTCTTTATCCCCTGTCCCGGAGACGCTTGCTTTTTCAAGAAATTCCGTTTTTTCATTTTGCGTCCCCTTTTTGTGTTTCATTCAGCTTGTTCACAAGCATCTCATATGCCTTCATGGAATATTCTCTGATGAGATTGCCGTCCTTGTCGCAGAAGCCGAACTCGACCAGCTTGCGGCGAATCTCGCGGTTTGTCAGCGTGGTGGCGCGGTCGATCTCCTCGATCAGCGCCTCGTTGTCGACGACCACGCCGTTCCAGACATCGCTGCTTTCGCGCTCGATCATGTAGTTGGCGGGATGGTTGACGGTCTCGCGCTGATCCTTCCACTGGGTCAGGATGGTTTCCCGATCCTCGGCGGAATACGGCATCTGCGCAAACGCCTTCAGGTTGGCGGAATTCCAGCGGTATTCCGAGCCGTAGCGGCTTTGCAGCAGATAGGCATAGCGGGTCTGAATGTCGGTGCTCAGCCACCATTTGAGGAACCGCCATGCTTCCTCGCTCTTTTCGGTGTTTTGCATGATCATGCAGGTGTTTGCCGTCGCCGGCTGATACCGCACGACCGAGCCGTCCGCCCGCTTTGTGCCGGGCGTCAGCGCGATACCCCATTTGTCGGCAAGCTCCGGTGCGGCAACCTGCAGCTGCATATAGGTGGAGAATGTCGAAATGCCGATCGGCACTTCTCCGCTGCGGAAGCTGTTATAAAAGCTCGGGATGGAAGTCGACATGCCGTAAATTCTGTACAGCGTCGTCATTTCCTTCATTGCCTTAATAAAAGCATCGCTGTCAAACGCAGAGACCGTGCCGTCATCCGACACATAGGCAGCACCGTTCTGATAGATAAACGGACCGGTCATGCCGAAGCCCTTATAGCCTGCACCGCTCGACAGCGGCAAATTGAAGTTCATGCCATAACGCAAAAGCTCCGGCATCATGGTCTTGACATCGTCCCAGGTGTCCGGAACGGCAAGACCGAGCATGCTGAGAATGTCCTTGCGATAGAACAGCACATAAAAATCCTGCGCTTCCGCCGCACCGTATACCCCGTCGCCGAGCACACCGGGCACGAGCGACTGCAAGCTGTAGCTGTCGGCATAAAATTCAAGGAAATCGTCATATTCCAAAAGATTTTTCGCGGCGCCGCGGATGGCGAGGTTGAACGGTGTGGAAAGCCCCGCACCGAGCACCACATCCGGATTGTCGCCCGTGGCGTTGGACAAGATCAGCTTCTGCTCGCTGGGCATGATGGAAAGCTGGATATTCGTGCCGTATTTGGCATTATAGTCCGCGTCCACCAGCTGCTGCAGCGCCTGCACATACTGCACGGAGCGGTTGACCCACACCGTCAGCTCCTTGCCGTTGTCGGTCGAGGCAGCGTGATCGCCCGCCGAGGCATCCGCCGTGAATGACCAGAAAAACGCCTTGAACCATTCGCTGACCGTCTTGAAGAATGACGGCTGCGCCGACGGCATATCGCTTGTGTCACCGACAAAGAAGGCATCAAAGCCGAGCGGCGTGCCGATCAGCTTTTCAAGCGCGTTGCCGAGGTATTTGGTGGCGGAATTGTCGCCCTGGTTGATGAGATCGGTCTTGTTCGGAATCTGATTCGGGGTCTCCGCCAGCTTGCGCAGCCGCTGTGCAGCATACTTTAAGCTGTCCGCATAGCTTGCCTTTTTGCCGCCGATCGTTCCCAGCTCTTCATAGATCTTTTCAATGCGGTCCGCAAAAGCGGTCAGATCCCCCACCGCATTCGGCAGATAGTATTCCATGTTCCAGGTACGGTTCAGATCGGTCTGACCCGCCGTGATCTTCTGAATGTCCATGCCGAGGGCATTGATGTCGTCCATCAGTGCCACGATCTCGGTGTAAACCGCCTTCAGCGGTCCCATCGTCGCCGTCATGGCGATCGTGTGAGAACCGGCGGTCAAATATATCTGCGCAGGCGTATCGCCCGCGTTCAATGTCGTGTTTGCAAATTTTCCGGTCTTGGTGCCGGTGAAAGCCAGCGCTTCCCACTCGGCGAACGGCACGGCGCCGTCAATCTCTATTTTGCGATAGACCGGTTTGTCGGCGTCGGAGTTCTGGAGATACCGCACGCCGATGGTGTATAAGCCGTCCTGCGGAACGGAAAACTCCCACAGGATCTTCTGTCCGGTGCTGTTCCACGAGCTTTCGTCCAGCACATTGAGCAGCTTGTGATAGGTGTCATAAGGGGTCAGCGCCGCGATCTTTTTCGAGGTGGCGCGAATGAAGGAGTCGGATTTGATGCTGTAGCGCTCCGCCTCAAAGGGGAGCATTTTGTCATACTGCGCAGCATCCGCGTGCGCCTGTGCATATTCCGCATAGCTCACCGCATCCCGCACCGGCACAAGGCAGATCTGCGTGATCCTGACCGCCTGCGCCTGCGAGGTCAGGGTGATGTGATGCACGCCCGCATCGAGGGCCAGCGTCAGCGCACTGCTGTCGGTGTCGCCGTAGTCCTGCAAAAAGTCGCGATACGGGGCGTCGATCGCCTTCTGATCCGGAATCAGCTCGTTGCCGAGTCGATCGGTGGCATACACGGTGTCGGCATCCGCCCACAGAACGGGCAGCGCAGCAATGCCGCTCACATCCCCGCAGGAATAGTTGAAAAGCAGATCGGTATACAATGCGTCGAGTGACCGATACATCACTCCGATCTTATATGTACCCGCTGCAGCAACCTGCACATCGAACGAAAGCGATTTTTTCGCCGCAAGGTCGATGCCGTCGTCCAGCGCCGCTGCCTTGCCGTCCGCCGTTACCGTATTGTGCACCGGGGACAGCGCGCCGTCAAACGACGACGCGCCGACCCACGACGCGAGAGAGAGAGGTGTATCGGATGAATCACCGGATGCCGCAACGGCTCCGGAGGTTTTGTCCGTCGCTGCTGCGACGGGATAAGATGCCGCTGTGCAAAGTGCCGTCGACAGCACCAGTAACACGGAAAGTATTTTTTTTGCCTTTTTCATATCTTTGCCTCCTACTGGCACTGAGAGGACTTCTGCAGCGCGCGGTATCGACCGTTTCGAGCGCGCCGCTGCGATTATTCCGTAGCAGGCGGCTCCGTTTCTTCTTGGTCTAATAGCTTGCTTCTTTTTCTTTTCCTGACAATCAGAATGATCACGAGCGCAACACCGCAAAGAACCAGTACACCGCCGGCAATGATGAGGGCGATCGCCCACGCAGTCAGCGTTGTGCCGCCGATGACCTTGCGTTTGCGTTTCTTGATGACCTCGACGGTGTCGGGATCACTTGGATTTTCGGGATTTGTCGGGTCATCGATGATGTCATCGTCGCCCCAATCCACATCGTCGTCATAGCTGTTATCGTCGAAGTCGTCCCACATGCCGCTGTTGCCGGGATCATCCGTCGAAGGATCGATAACCGGCTGCTTGGCAGCTGCCGTATAGACAGACATGTTGTGGATCGCCGGCACGCCCGCGTCGCCGCGCTGTACCGTGCGGAGGCGCAGATACTTTGCCTCAACGGCATCAAAGCGTACTTCGTCGCGCGAACCGCCGCCATTAACAACGGTATGCTCCGCGTCTTTCTGCGGCAGGATGACTGCCCAGTTTTCACCGTCGGCAGAATACTCGATGTCATAGCTGTTGCTGAAGCCCACCGTCCAGTTGATCTTCACACGGTCGATCTTCGTCTTGCCTGCCAGCTCCACCGTCGTGTATTCGCCCGTGGAGCGCGGCAGCTCGAAGGAGGTGGTCACATCGCCGTCGAACATCGCCTCCATCTTTGTCGCATTGTCGCCCACGCCGGTGAGCTTAACGGCGGAGGATTTGACGGCTCCCTTTTTCACAGTCAGCGTCTTCCAACCGGCAGGCGCATAGATCGTGGTGAGACCGTCCTCGTCGATGAAGTAGCCATACTGCTTTGCCTGATAGTTCGGCATGCCGTACAGGCGGGTGAGTGCTTTACCGTCGACCTCGATGCCGCCGGCGGTAACGCCGAGTGCAAGGATGATGCTGCGCTCAGAGCCGTCCGTGTTCGTCACCGTGAAAACGGTGTCGGAGGTTCTGGCGTTCACATAGGTTTCCTCTTTGGCGTTGTAGGTGTGATAGTCCGTGGACGCACCCTGCTTATCATAGATCACCACGGTGTTATCCTTGTCGGGCGGAGTGATCAGCAGCGCAGGCAGGTTGGTGAATTCGTCCTCGCTGTCATCGTGCATCTCTGCAGCAAGCCTCATGCTTTCGGGCAGGTCGATCGCCTTGACGGCGCCGCCCTTGACATACACCGGAAAATCGGAGGTCGGCGCTTCGGCGGTAAAGGTCTGGCCGCCGTCATATGCCTTGTAGGTGTACAGCTCATACCAGGTGGACCCCTTCGGCAGACTGACCGTCTGATAATAGACATTTTCCGTCGTGACGGGGCAGACCAGGAAATCGTCGCAGAACAGATACTGGTTCTCCACCTTTGCCAGCGAAAGCTGGTAAGGGTATGCCACCATCATGCCCTTGATGATCGGATCGGCAGTCTTTTCCGCCTTGATGGCGGCGCTTTCGATCGAGGGCACCAAATTCTTGCGCAGATAGTAGGCATTGCCGAAATTCTGCGTCGCCAGCATGCCGTAGTTCCACGGCTGATGGATCACCGAACCGTGTTGCCGCATATACGGCGAGAAAAGCGACAGGGACACCCAGCGGTTCCAAAGGTCATTGGAAGGCGTGCCGCCGAGACCGCCGAGATCTGCGCCGTACAGGTTAAAGCCGCTGGCACCCATGGAGATCAGCGCGCTGATGACGGCGTTGTAGCCATTGTGCTCATAGCCGTCTTCTTTCGCGTTGTCGGGGCTAGAGCCGCCATTGTAAGTAGAGACGTTATCGCCAAGGAAGTTACCGGAGTAATATTGGCTGCCCGCACAACCGGAGCGTTGGAACAGCACATAGTCGTTGCCTCTTCCGGCTGTCCACGCCTCGTTGCACGCCTTGGCGTAGTAATAAGACATCAGGTTATGCATCTCATCGCCGGAAAGTCCGTTAAAGTATGTAGTATTGAAAGGATACCACTCGCCGAAGTCATCCATCGTTCCGGCGATACCCCAATCCCAGTACTGCTGCCAGCAAGAGGTGATAAACTCGACCACCGAGGGGTTGGAGAAATCAACATAGTTTTTACTGCTGATGCGGTATTTACCGTAGGTTTTTAAGAACATCGAATCATAGCCGAACGGCTGTCCTGAATCGATGATTTTGCCGGAGGCATCCAATACCGGCAGTTCGCTGTGGGCAGGCAAAATATCATTGATTGTACCCAGCCCAAGATTTTTCCAAAGATCAGGCGAGAACCAGCCGAGCGTTTTGATATTGTTGCGCCGCAGAAAATTAGTTACCTGTGCATTGCGTGCAGCTGCGCCCTCGGCATAGCAGGCGTCAGGATAAAAGTTATAGTGTTCTTTATACCCGTTAATAAGCTCCATGATGTTGGCATAGGTGTTGCCAAGCCCCGTCTTTTCAAAAGCCGCGTTCTGTGCTCCCGTCCAGAAACCATAGGTCCATGTTTCCGAAACGCCCGAGGTGCCCGTCAGCGCGGTATATTTTTTCAGGTTGTCCAGCGGCATGCCCTGCCATAGGTACAAATCCAACTTAGAACCATCGAACTTGACGGAATACTTGTGCTTGTTCGTCTCGCCGATATCCGCCTCACCGACATAGCTCATGTTGAACCAGACGGAATAACCGCGATTGCTGTGGAACAGCGGTACATTATTATAGGAATACTCGGGCAGTGACCAGCAATCCAGGTTTGTCAGTGAGATGGTTTTGCCTACCTGATTGGCGCCGTTGAAGCGCTCACCGCCGCCGTAGATGGCTTCCTTATCTGCCAGAGGAAATTCCACCATCGAGCGCACAACTTCGCCCTTGCGGTTATACGCAAAGGAAAACTGCCTGTTTGTCAGCGACACGATCCTGTCGCCGCTTGCCTTGCAGATCGTGAGTGCAAAGCCGCTGTTGCTCTGCGTGTATTTGATTACCGTACCGTCGGTGCCCTTCATGCCCACGGCGTTGCCGTCAGTGATATAGGTGATCCGCTGCAGCGCAGACGGCTCAAAGAGACCGACATTGCTGACCTCCGGCGCGGTAGCACCGTTTTGCTTCTGCAATTCATGCAGAGACTGAATACGGAACCCACCCTCCTTCGGAAGGGATACATACAGTGACTCCGCGTGCGTACTGTCTATTGTATCGGCATGAATCACAAAATAGTTTGTACCCTTTTCGGTGCCGGTCACTTCTCCGAGTGCAGCCCAGGTGTAATTCTTCGGGGTTGGAATCTTCGCACCCGGCCAATCCGTTTTCAGTGTGGCGGCCGAAACCGAAAAGGTCGCCGTAGCGGCGATGACGGTACCGCAAACAGCCGCAATCAACCTATTTAAGGATTTATTCAAATTTTACGCCCCCATTCTGCCGCCCCGGATTGCCCGGGGCGGATATATATCCGATCACTTGTGCGTCTTGTTGAACTCCGCTTGCGCCTTTTTGATCTCCGTGTTCATCGTGTCGATGTTCGATTTGATCATGGTGTTCCATTTGTTGACTGCCTCCGTCATGCCGGCACCGGTCTTGTCCTTGCCGGACATGATGTCGTTATACGCATAGGCGGCGGTCTTAAAGAAGCTGTCATACATATTCGGTACAAGCTTGTGCGCATCAAACCGGGAGGAATTCGGAATATTCGCCACAAGATACTTGTCGGTCTCGGTCACAACCGACATCCTGTTGAACTTGTCAAGCACGGTTTTGCTGGTGGTCGTGGGATAATAGATGCGGCTGTTGAGAGAATACTTGCCCTTCTGAGAATCCTCATACATGGTCAGGCGGGCAAGGTTGCCGTTCGTCGAGAAGGTCATGAAGCGAAGCAGCTGATAGGCAGCAGCCGCGTTTTCCTCCTTGCATGCCGTGGTCATAAAGCTGCAGTCCACATGCATCGACATGCGGCCGTTGGTGTTCGGCGGAGGTAAGACCGCATGTTTGAACTTGTACTTGAGGCTTGTTTTGTTCGTGCCGCCGGTGTTCCAGTCCATGATCAGTGCCTTGCCGGCAGTAAAGGCGGCATTATAGTCGCTCAGTCCCAGATTGGCCTCCAGCTGCGTCACACCGTTTGCGCCCTTTTGCGTCTGTTCATACCACGCCTCAACGCCTGACATCATCGTGCGCCAATAATATGCCATCTTCGTGCCCTCGGTCAGAATGGAAGCGTCGACCTGCTGGGTGTTATAGTCGTAGCCCCACTGGCCGTAGTGCGCACCCTTCTCCATGGCGGAGTACCAGGCATAACGGACATGTGCAGGTAGTCCTCATAATCCTTCATTGTCCATGTCATACCGGGTGCTTTCAAGCCGAGCTTGTTAAGCAGATCCGTATTGAACACTTCCACATCAAAATGCGCCGAATTCGGCAGAGCATACAGCTCGCCGCAGTAGGTATAATCCTTGCGCAGGTTAGCAGGCAGATTGGAGGCTTCTGCATCCGCATTTACGAATTTCGTGATGGGATATACCCAGCCTTGCATGATGTAAGAGGGCAAACAGCCGGCATCATCAAAGACGATGTCCGCCATCGTGCCGGTGGATGCGCGGGTGGTCAAATACTCAACAGAGCTGTCGCTCTTATTGTGCGCCCAGTAATCGAACTTGATTTTCACATTCGGATACAGCTTCTGCATAACATCGAACATGGCATCATAGTCGGTCGGACGCGCGGTATCGACAGCGATCGTCACCGTACCCTTGACATCGTAGTTCGCGCCCTTATCCGCCACCGGAGTGAAATCCAATGTGGGGCTGCCCGGTTTGCGGGTCGTGTGTGTAACATCGATATTGCCGTTGCCATTATTGGCGTTATTATCCTTATTTTCGTTGCCGGAGCTGTTCTTTTTCGTGGTCTTGGTGACTCTCTTGGTTTGTCCGTCCTTATCCGTTACATAGGTGTTGCCGTCACCGTCGGTGGGAAGCGTCTCGCCGGGGCGGGTCACCACTTCCGTCCACTCGGAATACATGTCCGAGGTGTTGTTCTTCGTCAAGCTGCAGCCCGCCAGGGATGAGCCGACCATGACAGCGCTCAAAAGCAGTGCCGCCAGTCTGAACTTCTTTGTCATCATAAAACTACTCCTTTCCTAGTGCCTGTCAGTCAAAGGTATACGGTGTTTTCCAATCAAACGCCCAATCCGTTTCAAACGGCAGCCAACCGGCGTAGGTGTCCGGTGTCGGTTCGGGAGCAAAGCCCTTTTCCGCATCAGCCAAGCTCATCGGCTCGCCGAATTCATCCAGCGCCGTGATCTTAAGGTTATCATAAGTAACATAGTTGCCGCAGGCGCCGAAGCCGCTAAAGCCTCCAAGGATCGCATCATCCAGTTCGGCGTAATAGATATCCGAATCATCTACCTGCATTGCTACGAGACCGTCAAGCACACGGATTGTCATATGATGCTGCTTAGACGGATCGTATGTCTGAATAAAATCCTGTCCGTCCGATATATCCCGTTCGTAGATGATCCGACCATATTCATCACCCTTGATCGCACCCCAGAAGTTGAAGTTGCCTTCATGCTCCAGGAACGCCCAAACACCGCCTTTTTTGGTCTTATCAGTGAAATGCAAATCAGTATGTTCGCCGGTGTTCAAATTGGCCAGACTGCGATCGACATATACATCGCCAAAGAATTGTGCCGGATCCTGTACATCGACCAGCACATAGGGATACCAGCCTGTGCCGTGAGTATAGTCGATATCAAGCTGGAAATTGATCAGCGCCATATCGTTATCATTCAGCACCATCGTAGATACATTGCTGGCACGCCCAATGCCGTTCCAGCCGGCTTTGGAGGTGTTCGGATAGTTTGCGGTCGCACGACCGTCTTTAACTGTCCAATACTTCAGCGGATCGGCCTCGTTCATTTTAACCTCGACTTCACTCTCCGTACCGGACAGGTCAAGGGATGTCATATGACAAATAAAGTCTTTGAAGTCGTTTTCCGTGTCGAAATACCATGTCTTCGAGGCAATCTTGCCATCTGCCGCCGTCACTTCATCCGTGATGTTGTTGACGGTAAGCGTCAGATCGGAAATGCCGCTGACATCGTAAGCGCTTGACGCAACGAGCGTACCCGTAAACTCAAACTTACCGGACTTGTACGAACGGTATTCCGCATTCTCCCAAACCACCGGGAGCGAATAGGCAAACGCGTCGGCGTCGAAGCCGGTCACAAATCTGGGCAGCTGATAGTTTTCTTTCTTGGAGCGATCAAAGGTCAGCTCCGTCGGGTACTCCACCCTGGTGATCGTCACTTTGCCCTCATTCTGTGCATCCCAATCGATCACCTCACCGTTGCCGTCGAGCCGTCTGCAGATCAGCGGAGAGGAAACAAAGCTCCAGTTGGTCACATAGGTGTAATAGATGTATCCCGCTCCGCCCGTCATAAGCGTATACGGATCGTTCGTGTTGTCATACAGCACGGTGGATCCGACGGTGGCCTTAAAGATCATCTTGTCACCCACGACCTTAAGGTAAATGCTGACGTTGGGGGAACCGACCATCGCAGTGGACCATCGATTGACGCTCGGATTGGCATAATTCATCGCCGTTCCGTCATAGATCTGCCAACCTTCGCAGTTAATGAACAGCGTAGCCTTATTGCTGTAGCCTTCACTCCCCTTATCGTTCAGCATCACACCCGGCTTATCGGAGCGGAAGCTGATGGCAAAACCCATATTCGCATCACCTTCGAAGATCAGCGGGGAAAACGTTGTTTCAAAGTTTTGCAGCTTAGCCTGCGTTACCCCGTCGGAAAGCTTCGGAACGAAAGAGGTGGAGTTGTTCAGCAGGAAACCGGTCCGATTCGTCGTTTCGATCATCGGCCATTTCCCGCCGGTGTATTTCGTTTCAAAGGGCAGACCATATTTCTCGCCGGCAGCATTGTCGGCGATGCTGTCCATTTTTGCGAATTTACGGTCGTTCGGTTCGGTCGACTGGTCGTAATACACATCCACGGCCTCGTCGATCGAGATCGCATTACTGAAATCGCAGTGGAAGATCTTGCGGCTCGAAACATTGCCGCTTTCATCATCCCAATCGACCTTCTCTCCGAACTCATCCAAACGAGTACACTCCATATAGCCCGCCCATGTCCAGTTGGACAGCATAGACCAGTAGAGATAGCCGACGCCGTTCTCTCGGAGTTGATAGGGAGAATCGGAATTGTCGTAAAGAGTCTTATCACCCACACTGGCTTTGACGGTCAGACTTTGCCCGACGACCTTCACATAGACATCGAGTATCTGGCCATCCACGGTATCTCCCCAAGTGTTCGTCGTGACGGGGTTAGCATAGTTAAGAGCAGTTCCGTCGTATACGCTCCAACCGGCATGGTTGAAGAGGAGCGTGACCTTGTTGGCATACCCTTTGTCACCGGCATCGTCAAGTATGGCGCCGGCTTTGTCGGAATGGAAGCTGAGTGCCACGCCCATGTTGCCGTCATTGAATACCATCAAACCGAATTTCGTTTCAAAGTTCATCAGTTTAGCTTCCGTTTCACCGTCGGAAAGCTTCGGCACAAAGGAGGTCGCATTTTTCAGCAGGTAGCCGGTTCTATTCGTAGTCTTTATCAACGGCCAGCCCGGTTTTTCCTCCTTGTCATACGTGTACTCCGTATCATAAATGCCGCCGTATTTCTCGGCCTTTACGTTGTCAGCAATGCTGTCTACACGGATCAATTTGTGTTCTCCGCCTGCAGAGACCGATTGATCGTAGTACACATTCACAGTCTTATCGATCACAGCGGGAGCTGCACAGGACTCTTTGAGCGGCGCCTCAAAGGTCCTGATCGTTTCTTCTACAACGCCTTCATTCCAATCGATCGGGACACCGTTTGCATCCAGCTTCGTGCAGTTGAAGAACCAAACACCGACCCAGTTACCGTCAACGCTCAGATTGATATAGCCCTCGCCCTTGGTCTGGAGCTGCACATCGGTTTCCGCAATAACCTTATCATTAATCTCATTGCCATTCACGCGCAGTGACAGCTTATCACCGACCACCTTAGCATTGATTGTGCACCATGTCGGATTCTGTACACCGTCATTCCAAGGTGTCTCGGCGGGACTGCCCGCTCCTGCCGTGTCAACGACCGTATAACCGGTTCCGGTCAGGATAACCGAGACCAGTTCTCCGGCGTCGGCAGAGTCGTATGTCTTAACAGCATGTGGGGATCTGAATGTCAGAACGACTTTCCGCCCTGCATGCAACGACATGCGAAAACTCGCCTCAAAATTTTCGAGTTTTGCGTTTTTGTCGAATTTGTTTTTGGGGACCATCACATAGCTCTCACCGGCAATGGTTGAAAAGAGGCGTCCCCAGTCCTCGCCACCAGCAATTTCATCCGTCAGCGTCACCTTTTCATTAGCGATCGCTGTGGCTTTGTAGAAGTTCATTTTGGCATTGAGATCCTCGAGCGAACCCTTGAAATCTGCGCTGAAGCTCTCGATGGACGCCGCCCAAACGCTTCCACCAATCACGAAAGATGCGACGGTCATGACAATCGCCATCACAACGGCGATTGCTTTGGTTGACCTTGGTTTGCCAGGATGCGTCATACTTTTTCCTCCTTAAAATAGCATTACGGGATGTAGAGAAACCTCTGCTGATTATATTTTAGCGAATTCATCGGAAAATTTCTACATCGCTATTTGCATATTTTTGAACGATTTTGCCCTCTTGCGGGAAAAGCCATCCAAATACGGGTGGAAAAGCCGCTTTCTATTGCATAACACATAAAAATATGCTAAGATTTTCTTGTGCATTGTTCATTGTGGACAGGGCCGTTTGCCGTTTATGTCCATCGCGCAATGTACCAGTAACTATATTGCTATTGCCGTCTTGGAGGTGATATATGTGGATGAAAACCTGCGGGAAAGGATCTATGTCAGCTACGGCGATTTCATTGTCAGCTCAATTCTTAACGAAAGCAATGCGGCTGACGATGTGTTCACGCCACATTGGCATGATGCGTTTGAGGTTTTGCAGATCTATGACCGGGAGATCCATATCGAATACGAGGGTGAGCGTTTCACCGCTGTCCCCGGGGACATGGTCGTGTTCGGCGCCAATGTCGTTCATGCCGGACGCACAGGCGAAAACGGCTGCTATTACCGCGCCCTGCAATTCAAATGGAATGAACTTTTGGGCAATACGCCGTTTGAACAAAAAATGCTGCACGATCTGCTTGACGGAACCTATCATTTTGAGGCAAGGTTTCGGGACGCCGAAGCAAACCGCCTTTTTGACGCCGTCGTACAGGCGCACGATGCCAAAGGGCTGGTGCAGCCGATTGCCGAAAAGGGGCAGCTTTGCCTATTTGTCTCTTATCTGATGCAGCATCATATGAGCAGCACCTATTTCTTTTCCAGCACAGATGACCGTTTCGGCGCGCTGCTTGACTACATTAAACAGCACTTCACCGAAGACATCACCACGGATCAGCTGGCCGAGCAATTTTCCTACAGCAAATCGCACCTGTGCCGTAAGTTCAAGCGAAACCTCGGATTGCCGATCACCGATTATATCCACATGTGCCGCATCGAATATGCGCAGCACCTCATCAAGGAGGACAAGCTCGAACTAACCGAAATTGCCGCCGCGTGCGGCTACAACAGCTATTCCTACTTTTCGCGAAAGTTTCGCCAATTTGCAACCGTTGCGCCCATCGAATGGCGCTCGCGATTTGTGTCCACAAACTACCTGAATAAATAGGCGATATAATGAAATTGAAGTGAACCCCAAGGTTTAGACAAAATGAAATACGGAATGGATTGGCATGAGTCCGGTATTGCATCGGGGGATAGGAATTGCTCTTTTATTTCGCACCTCACATAACCGATCCCGGATGTCGATTTTTTCGCTGTCTCCTGCGAAATTTGTGCTATGGGGAAGCGCGCCGTTTTTCATATATTCCGCCAAGAGCTCGTTTTTGTCGCCTCGCCAACCGTGGGGGGCTGTCTGCGACCGCCTTGCGGCGGGAGAGAATGCCGTTCCCTCTACGCTCATCACTGGCATCGCCTGCGTGATCGACAACCTCGACCATCGTCAAATACCTATTTGGACTGCTCAAAAGCGAACTGCTGTATCTGCAGGAATTTCGCCCAATGGAACACTTCAAGCAGGAACCGATCGAATATTAGGCCTATTACAACAATCACAGAATGACGGCAAATCTAAAGGGCTTGCTGCCTGCAATGCGCAGACAGCAAGCCCTTTCGGTAGCTTGAACAATTTTTATCCGAATTCTTTGTCTGACTTTTTGGTGTCACTTCATTTCCTGACAAAACGCTTTTTCATTCTTCGAGCTGTTTTCCGAGAAAAGCGGCAGCGACCTGCGCTAACTTGATGTCCCCCTCGGAGGGCACGGCGCCGGTCTCCGGCTGCACCATGCACACAGCGCCCGTCATGTCGCCGTTTGCCAAAATCGGCGCCGCCACCGCCGCATACCGCTCGACCGCCTCGACCGGCTGCAGGCGGTTTTGTCCGCCCGGCTGGGCGACATGCGTCTGCCGCTTGTCCATGAGCTCCTCCAAGGCACCCGAAATGCGCCGCTCAAAAAAGTCCTTGCGGCTGTTCCCCGCCGCCGCAACGACGCGATCCCTGTCGCAAACTAAAATGGTCATGCCGCAGGCACGCGACAGCACATCCGCATACTGCACCGCAAACGGCGACAGCTCCCCCACCGGCGAGTATTTTTTGAACACGACCTCGCCGTCGTTGTCCGTGAAAATTTCCAGCGGGTCGCCCTCGCGGATACGAATGGTGCGCCGAATTTCCTTCGGAATGACCACTCTGCCGAGGTCGTCGATTCTACGAACTATTCCAGTTGCTTTCATATATAAGAACCTTACCTTTCTAAAAATCGGAGATTTTTGAAAGGTGCCAAGAACCTTGTTGCTCGGTACCCTCGCAATAAAAACTCCTTTGTTGATTTGATAACATTTCTATTATCTGTCAACAAAGGAGTTTTATACTTACAAACGAAACGAATTAGTATTTCATCGACCAACCTTGAATTTCAGTTCTTTGATGCGTTTCTAAACTTTTGACAAATACTGAAGTTGAACGATTTTCACGAACTAATTCAACCTTGTTTTTCTCTCTATTAAACCAATCAAACAGCAATAAATCTTTTTCGCATTTTTGTGGATATACTTTGACATTATATCCACATGCCCAATATATCAATTCTAAATAATAATTTATACTATCTTCCTTTGAATATTGAGTATCTTCGTAAAAATAAAATTCGCCTAAATGCAAATCCAAAGTGGCATTGTTTATTATATTGTCAAGGTCATCAAATGAAAAATTCCCTTTCGACAATAGCATTTTAAATATATCGATACTTATTTTTGTTGGCGGTAAAAATCTAAATCTATCTGGTATAAAATAATCGCTGTCTTCCGGCTTTTGATTTAAAATCAAATTACTTTCTGTAAAAAGTTTTGTAATTTCATAAAGATTAAATAGATTTAGTTCTTCTTCGTCTATGTAATAATCTAAAATCGCATTATATAATTCTTGTTCATATTCCTCGTCAAAAGCATTGATGTCAGCGCCATTGGAAATCAAGGATTTGATTTTATCAAGGTCAATGATATTTTTGCTACATTCATCTATCAAACGTTGGTCAATATCCTTAAAAGCCATGTATGTCACCTCTTTATTTGATTATATCACTTTTTTATGTAATATTCAATCTTTCTGCAAGTCTGGTAATAGCATATATAAATTTGTCGAAAGGTGTCAATGTTATCAGAGGCGGGTCGCCCTCGCGGATACGAATGGTGCGCCGGATTTCCTTCGGAATGACCACTCTGCCGAGGTCGTCGATTCTACGAACTATCCCAGTTGCTTTCATATATACATTTCTCCTTAAATGACAAATTGTGTTGTGATTATCTGTAATTATGGGAGAAATATACCGCAAGCTTTGCTTTTGAAACGAAATATGATATCATGACATAAATGAGCAGAAGAAAGATGGAGGATGGCTATGAAAATACCAAAAGCACTGGAACAAAGAATGAACTATTATATGGGTAAGTTAGATAACTATCCGAAGGTGAAAGCATTATATAAAAATTGTTGTAAAAACACAGTGGAGACTGTT
>SFCS01000036.1 GCA_004558485.1 Ruminococcus sp.
CACACTCAATTTTGAGGGTAATATGATCTATGATGGTCCCGAGGATGAGGAGAAGGATAACGGCAAAAAAGATAAAGGTAAGGCTAAGAAAGATGACAAAGCTGAGCCTATAGACGAATGACAAACAAATGAAATCAGCCATCTGGAAAATCCTTTCACAGGTGGCTGATTTCATTATTACGTGTAATGTTCAAGATACACAAATTTTATTGTAGCGCTGTAGCGTAAAGAGTAACTATAGATTAATTAGCTGATTATCAGATGATAGCGAAAAGATATATCTTGTAGCATACCCCTCCAGCGCTACAAAAAATCACTCTACAGAGAACGAATAGCAGATGCTCGACAGAGACGGGGTTATCATATTGCCAAGGAAAAAGACGGCATATTCGCCGGATTTCAGCTGTGAGGCGGGAATCGTGATGATGGAACTGTGCTCACCGAAATTCTTATAACCGAATGACAGGTAACCGGCCTTGTCCGCCTTTTCCGATTTGTCTGTGTTGATGAGGGCTGCCTTTGTCTGCAGCCACTGCAAGCGGCGGTCTTTCTTCGATGACTCGAATCTCACGACCTTGAACAGCGCCAGTCCGTCCTCATACTTCTCAGCTCTGAGGTTTATCAGTACTTGGATGTTTTTGCCTTCATTCTTCAGTTTCAAGGACGATGAAGCCCCGCCAAAGGTAAAGTCCATACCCTCAGCGCCAGCCAGTGTGTTTGCGGACTCAGCGAGTGCACCGACGTTGGAGGCGGTTCCCATTACTTGAACACCGGTTGTCAGGACACCTATGGATGAGCCGCTTACTCCGGCAATCATGCCTATTCCACCTATGGCTCCCGCTGCGCCGGCTGCAGTGCTGACGATGGATGCAATCTTACCAAACTTATTCTTGTGCTTCTCCATCTTGCCACTCTCCATGGGAAGGGCTTTCAGGCTGTTGTCAGCGCCAACAAGAAACATAAGGTCAGTGGCAGTTGTGTCAGGCTCGATGATGTCGGCATCATTAGCCCTGACAGTTGAACACAATCCTCCGGCCATCAGCATGAGGACAAAAGATAAAACACGAATCTTGTTCAAATGTTTCATAGCTTGTAATTGAAATTGTTGATGAATAAAAGTTGTTTGTTGGTATTGAATTTTATATTTGCCGTCCGCTTTGTTCCAACCCATTCTTTAATCATTCCCAATTTATCGGGCTTACAAAAAGGGAGAAGATTCTCTATACCTTGGCCACAGACATAGCGGCCCTGGACATCGACGGATATTCCATTTGCACGCCATACATGTGGAGAATCCTGTAGAGGTTGCTCTTGCTGCGATAACCTGTACGGGCCATTATATCTTTGATTCCGTAGCCAGCCTTATACATGTTGATGACCATTCTGTAACGCTTAAGTTTTCGGTCACTATAGGTGTTGGAATACAGCTCAGCCTCCAGGTCATCGTGGTTGTTGCGGTCACGCTTGCTGAATACCTGGCAGACGAGATCAAGAGTGTTCGCCGTTCTCGACCCGGGGTAAAGTTCATCTTGCGTGTCAAGTCCGTCGGCGATGGAGATAATCCTGATTTCCGACTTACGACAGAACTTGACGAAGAAGATCATATCATGAAAGTTGTAGAAGGCGTTGTCAAATGACAACAGCACAGCACAGTCACCCTGGTTGAGATCCTTGATGAACGCATCCCAGGCGGGCTTCAGGCACGGGTCGTCGTTTTCCAACACATCGAACGGGAATTTGCCGGAGAACACGGCGATACTCTTTTGCTCGCAGCCGACAAACGGCACATATGCGCCGTTTTCCCGCGGGAGACTCTCGCGCAGCTTGACGGCAAGCGCCGCACATTCGTTGCGATAGTCGCGGTCGGTGTCCAGCACATCCGCAGCCTTCACAAGACATTCGAGCGTTTCAATGACGCCGCAGGCGGTCATAAACGGATTTTCTACCGAAGCGCCCAACCGTTCAAGGTCGGTGCATTTGCCGACATACACGCGCCCGTTCGAGTCGGTGTACAGCATATGGATCGTATAGAATTTGGCGCAGGCGCGGATGAGACGGTAGCAGTGCGCAAGATACGGCTTATCCTGTGTGAACGCATAATACTGGTATGCGCCCAGCGCCACGACCGCCATGTGGAAAATGTGGTCGAACCAAAATCCCGGTGGGGACATCTCCTCGCCGTATTCGTTGGTCTCCCAGAAAAAGTGCGCCTGTTCCTCGGTTTTGGACTGCGTTGCGCGGTAGATTGCCTTGTCAAGGCACACATCGTTGCGAAAATCCGGCACATGCTTTGCCAGCGCTGTGCGGTTGGCGGTGAGAAGCCCTAGGAAGCTGTAGTATTCGTCAAAGGCAAAGAACTTGCCGTGCCACGAGCAGTTGTTCAACCCGACGGGAATGGACCAGCGGGTGGTGTAGCACAGCAGGTGATACAGAGCGGTGCGGTAGACGCTGTCGATCTTGTCGTCGCCGGTGGCAACAAAGCCCTCACCGAAGAAGGCGGCAAAGTGCTGTGCCGTTTCTTTTTCCAGTCCGTCAAAGCCGACAGCGGCAATGTGCGCCCGCACGGCGTCGTTGACCGCTGCGGCGTCCTCGCCGTACAGATCATCGGCGATGGCGATGTAGAGCGCCACGGTGTCCCGGGCCTTGACCTGCATCCGCAGCGTGACCGTCTTTTCTGCGGTCTCCACCTTCACGGGACGGTCGGCAAACACCGCGACCTCACCGACATAGCGGTCAATCCCCAGCATGGTGAACTTCACGCGTGCGCCGTTTTCTTCCGCGACGATGTCGGTGTGCAGAATGGCGTTTTCGGTCTCCTCGTCATAGCCGCACAGGGTATAGGAAAAACACACCTCTCGCGCCGTGCCCGCAAACGCCTTTTTCATCGCATAGACATTGTGCTGCGGGTGCACAAGGGCGGTGGTGACGATCTCCTCGCCGCTCGGATAGGTGCAGACCATGCGCTGCTTTCCTTCCTCCGGCAACAGCTCCTGCGTCCACCGGGCGGGTTTTTCGCCGCAATCGAACGCGCACTTGCCGAAGGACAGCAGCTTGCCGCCTGCAGCGCCCGCTTTGCTGTGCGTGAGCGGTGTGCGCCGTCCGGCGCGGAAGATCACCGCATCCTGTACCTCATTTTTCTCCCCGTAGTCCAGACGGTCATAGCAGAGGACCCCCTCCTTGTCCGGCGACAGTGTGATCTCGCCGTTGCCGAGGATGGGCGGGAAATAGCCGTCGGGCTTTCCTGTATGTCGATATAGCATGTTCATCCCTCCGAAATAACTCTTATATTTGCAATTTACCACAAATTGGGGGCATTTTACATATAAAAATCACGCTTTTCTCTTGCAATATAACACCGCTGTGATACAATGATAGCGAAAGGGGGCGGGGAGATGTCGGAGATCTGCTTTTTCCCGACGCAGGATAGCGCCCTGTATGTCACGGAGTTTGGTTTTTCCGCGCCGCAAAAGCCGCGTGCGGTGGGGCCGTGGGTGCGCGGCACCTATATTCTCCACTATGTTTTGGACGGGACTTGCCATTTTGACGGCTTTGACGCCTGCGCGGGCGAGGCGTTTCTGATCGCCAAGGACAGCCTGCACCATTTCACGGTCTCTCCGCCGTACCGTCACTTTTGGTTGGCGTTTGACGGCAGCGGTGTGGGCGCGCTGCTGGCGGCGTTTTCCATCCCGCTGCGGCAGCACATGCGTTTTTCGGTGCAATATCCCGAGACGGCGGGGAAGATGCTCGAAACTGCTTTTCGTGCCTGCATGGCGGACGGCAGCACGGACGCCCTGGCAAGGGGAGCACTGCTTTCGCTTTTCCCGCTTTTGTCCGCGCCGACGGCGGTCACGGCGTCCGCCGTGCAGACGGCGGCGTGGTTCATCGAGCGACACTACACGCGTCCGATCACGATGGAGCAGGTCGCCGCGGCAGTGCACTGGAGCGAAAAATATCTGTGCAAGCAGTTCAAAAAGCAGTTCGGCATCCCGCCGCAGCGGTATTTGGTGCAGATCCGCATGCAGCGCGCACTGGCACTGCTGCGGCAAAAGGAGCTGCGCGTGCAGGAGGTGGCGCTGTCGGTGGGATATCCGTCTGCACCGGCGTTTTCCGCTGCGTTCAAAAGCTATACCGGCGTCAGCCCCAGTGACTACCGTAACACATGAAAAAAACCTCCGCAAAGCGGAGGTTTTTTTCGGTCAAACGGGAAATTTTCGCGTCTGCCAATAATGACTCATGGTGAAAGCGGGGTCGTTCGTTTTTTCTGCGCCGAGAAAGGCGGGCGGCGAAAAGGCGTTCGCCGCATCGACGGTGGAAAACTCGACCTCGGCATAATAATACTGTCCGTCCACAAGACTGCATTCCAGGCGTTCGCCGCCCGGCAGGGCATAGACGCGAAACACCTTGTGCACAGGCGGCGCACCGAGCAGCGGCAAAAGCGCCGCATATTTCTCGGCGGCAAGCGGCATTTCCACCTCGGTGCGCACAAGTCCGCCCGCACCCTTGAAACAAAGGCGATAGCTTTCGCCGCTTTTCGTGACCTTCTTGCGGATGCGCACGACCGGCTCTGTGGAAATATACCCTTGCCACACCTCGGCGCTTTCGAGAAGCGGCAGCGTGTCGGGGAATTTGTCGATGAGAAATTTGCGCTCGATCTCTACATTATCCATCGTTTTTCTCGCACCCCTCGGTGAACAGCATTTTGTCGGGCATATCGCTCTCGTTATCCTGCACGGTGAAATGGCTGCTGTTATAGAGGTATACGGCGTGATACAGCCCCTCGCGGCTGCGGTCAAATACCGCCTGCGCCAGCGCGGAAAACCGATTGCCGCGCACGGTCACACCGTCGGTGGAGGCGACGAAAATGCCGCTGTTGCCGCAGCGCTTGAAGGTGTTGTTTATAAAACGGATGTCGTGATGCACGCCGGTCGGCATGTTCGGCAGCTTGTCATCGTGGCAGGTCTTGACGACCACCGCGCCGACATTGCTCGCCTTGACGATCCAGGAGCACTTTTCAAAGGTGCAGTTGCGGATCTCTACATTCTCGGCAGGGCCGACCTCATACCAATAGTTGATGTCGGGCGAAATGATGATGGCAGGGAGCGCCATGCCGTAGATATGGCAGTTGTCGACAAGTACATTGCGCGTTTGCAGCAAAAAGCCGCGCGCGCGGGTGTTGCGTACCGAGCAGTTTTCGATGGTGACAGCGGCAAAAAAGGCGTCGTTGGCGAGGATGTCACCGACAGCGCATGTGCCTTCCGCCGCGGCAATTTCCGCATCGCCGTTGTCCGCATACTGTGAAAGCGTCAGCCGACCCTTGACATGCAGCGTTTCCTTGTCATACACGAGGATCACATCGCCGCTTTGTGCCCACTTTTGCGGCAAGCCTCTGTCGTTGCCGCGTGTAAAGTGCATGTGCTTGCTATCTTCGGAGATCGACGCGATCTCGCCGGCAATGCTGTGAATGTTCAGTGCATCGTCGCCGAGCCCGTCAAAGTGGCAGTTCTTCATCTTGAGATAGCCGGAAAGCCCCAGAATGTGGATGCCGTCCGCGTTGCTCGCATAAACGGCTTTGCTGCCCTTGGGGGAGCGGATGTTGAAATCCTCAAAGGTGAAGTTGGAGGAGCGCGGCGAAACATGTGCGCCGAAGCTGTTGCTGCGGGCAATTTCAATATGCCGCACCGTCACATCGTGACAATCCGCAAACGACAGCGTGCCGTTACCGTAGATCAGATAGCGGTACATGATACGATGACCGACATGCACGCGGTCATAGTTCACCCAGTCGGGCAGCTGCACACGGATGGTGTGGTCGCCGATGACGGTGTAGACAACGCCGGTGATCTTGAGACGCTCCTTGCCGTTTTCGTCGGTGACGGTCGTCTTTTCGATCTTGTCATAGGTCTCAAGGGCATAGTCGGGAGACCCCTCGTCGTCCACCGTGTCCGAGCCGTACAGATGCTCAAAGCCGGTGACGGGAAATTCGGGGTCGATGAGCACATCATAGGTGTGCTCCTTCGGATTTTTGCCGATAACCGTGCCGACGGTGTTGACGGGGGCGTCGGTCGTGAAGGTGAACCCCTCCAGCGTCAGCTCACGGCAGTCGGAAAACAGAAATGCATGGTTATAGGTGCTCGGGTCATCGCAAGGATCGAAATGTGTGATGATCGTCGCGCCGTCACCGCAGACGGTAACATTTTTCATCCCCTGCACGCGCACCGCCTCGCGGAGATAGTATTGCCCTGCGGGGAAAAAGAAAACGGTGTCTTTTTTGTGCGCATCAAAGAGGGCTTGCAGCGCCGCCGCGCAGGAGGTGATGCCGTCGGCGATGACGCCCGCCTCCAAAACATTACAAGTCTGCATTTATGCGTTCTCCTTCGTGTAGTTTAACAGTCCGCCTGCTAGCAGCATGGCGCGCTGACGGTCGGAAAATTCGCTGCACAGCGGATAGCTTTCGTTTTTCGTCTCATTTTTCAGCACCACGGGCGTGCCGTTTTGGATGCTCTTGCGGATGTCTTCGAGCACCAGCGTGTCGCCGAGATCGATGCGGTCATAGTCCGCTTCGTTCGAAAAGGTGAGCGGCAGGATGCCCGCGTTGATGAGGTTGGCGACATGGATGCGGGCAAAGGACTTGACGATCACCGCGCGGATGCCGAGATACAGCGGTGCCAGGGCGGCGTGCTCACGGGAGCTGCCCTGTCCGTAGTTGCTGCCGCCGATGATGATGCCGCGTCCTGCCGCCTTGCAGCGTGCGGGAAATTCCGGATCGCAGCGGGTGAAGCAGTGCTCGGAAATGGCGGGAATGTTGGATCTGAGCGGCAGGATCTTTGCGCCGGCGGGCATGATATGGTCGGTGGTGATATTGTCGCCGACCTTCAGCAGCACATCGGCGGAAATGGTCTCCTCCAGCGGATGCGTCTGCGGGAAGGGCTTGATGTTCGGCCCGCGCAGAATTTCCACATTCTTCATCTCGGAAACGGTGGCGGGAGGAACGATCATGTTGTCATTGATCTCAAAGGTCTCCGGCATCTTGACGACCGGCGCCTTGCCGAGGGTGCGGGGATCGGTCAGCACGCCCGTGAGTGCCGAGGCGGCAGCCGTTTCGGGGCTGACAAGATAGATCTGGGCGTCGGCTGTGCCGGAGCGCCCCTCAAAGTTGCGGTTGAAGGTGCGCAGCGAAATGCCGCCGGAATTGGGGGACTGTCCCATACCGATGCAGGGACCGCAGGCGCATTCGAGAATGCGCGCGCCCGCCGCGATCATGTCCGCCAGTGCGCCGCAGGACGCCAGCATGGTGTAGACCTGCTTGGAGCCGGGGGCGATGGACAGGCTGACACGCGGATCGACCGTTTTGCCCTTCAGAATGGCGGCGACCTTCAGCATGTCCTGCAGCGAAGAATTGGTGCAGGAGCCGATGCAGCACTGGTCGACACGGATCTCGCCGATCTCGCTGACCGGCTTCACCGCGTCGGGGGAGTGCGGGCAAGCGGCAAGCGGCGTCAGTGCGGACAGATTGATGACGATGTGCTCGTCATAGACCGCTCCTTCGTCCGCCGCAAGCGCGACAAAGTCCTTCTCACGATCCTGTGCGCGCATGAATTCACGGGTAATATCGTCGGAGGGGAAGATAGAGGTGGAAGCGCCAAGCTCCGCACCCATGTTGGTGATGGTGGCGCGCTCCGGCACGGAAAGCGATCTGACGCCCTCACCGGTGTATTCGATGATCTTGCCGACGCCACCCTTGACGGTCATGCGGCGCAGAACCTCCAGGATAACATCCTTCGCCGTCACCCACGGCTGCAGGCTGCCGCGCAGCTCCACATTGACGATCTTCGGCATGGTGATATAGTATGTACCGCCGCCCATAGCGACCGCCACATCCAAGCCGCCCGCGCCGAACGCCAGCATGCCGATGCCGCCGCCGGTCGGCGTGTGGCTGTCCGAGCCGATGAGCGTTTTGCCGGGGATGCCGAAACGCTCCAGATGCACCTGATGGCAGATGCCGTTGCCGGGACGGGAGAAATACAGCCCGTGCTTTTTGCACACCGACTGGATATACCGATGGTCGTCGGCATTTTCAAAGCCGGTTTGCAGCGTGTTGTGATCGATATAAGCAACCGACCGCTCGGTCTTGACGCGCGGAATGCCCATCGTTTCAAATTCGAGATAGGCCATGGTGCCGGTGGCATCCTGCGTCAGCGTCTGATCGATCTTGAGACCGATTTCGCTGCCGACGGTCATTTCGCCGCAGACAAGATGGGAACGAATGAGCTTTTGTGCCAGGGTATCTGCCATAGGTAACACTCTCCTTATGCTGTGGGTTTATTACGAAATACAAAAAAACGCTGTAAAATGAAGCTTGCCGTAAACAGAACCGCCTCCACGATCAGCTTTGCCAAAAACAGCGGAACTTCCAACACAATATTGAGCAGCTTCAGTCCGTAGTAGTTGAGTATCAGGATGGGGATGGCAACTGCATAGTATTTTGCGGCGGACCGCAGTAAACGGCCGTCATTTTGGAACACCAGCTTACGGTTGATGGCAAAGTTCGCAAGCGAGCTTATAATGCGGGCGATCACGAC
>SFCS01000037.1 GCA_004558485.1 Ruminococcus sp.
TGTCCCGCCTGGGAGCACATGTATTGATAGTCGGTGGAGAAAACGACGCCGGGTTCATGCGCGAGCGCTTCTGCAACCGCTTTCACATCTACCGTTCCGGCAATATTTGTACCGCAATGGCAGACAAAAACTCCGATTCTTTGCATGATCCTTTCTCCTGTCTTACTTAGAATATTTACGCATGGCACTCATGAGCGCCTGCTGCGGCATATCCTCATCCAAAAGCGCCGGAATGTCGTCCGCTTTCAGATGATTGGCACCCTTTTGCCGAATGACACACAGGCGCAGCGCCTCAATGAGCTTTGCGGGCTCGACGCCGCGCGGGCAGCGATCCACACAGGCAAAGCAGGAAAGGCATTTATACACCGAATCCGATTTCATGAGGGTCTCGATATCGCCGTTTTCCACCATATACACAAACTGGTGCGGATGGTATTCCATTTCGTCATAGGACGGACAGGTGCCGGAGCACTTGCCGCAGCGCATACATTTGAGCGGGTTGACGCCGCTCATGCGCAAAACCTGTTCTTTTTCACGCTCCGCTTTATTCTGCATGTGTATCCTCCTTCACACCGAGCGCTTCGGCGAGCAGCTCGGTAAAATACACGACCGGCACAGCGCTGCCGTTCTTCACAAGATTGTACTTGCACAGCGGGCACGCCGTCACCATGAGTTCGGCGCCGTGTGCCGCGGCGCTGTCGCTGACCGCGTTTGATTTTTTCTTCGCCGACGCCGCATCCTCAAGCGCCACATAGCCGCCGCAGCATTCGTTGCGCATCGGATACATGACCGGCTCTGCGCCCAGCGCGCGGATGAGATCCTCCAGCATCTGCGGGTTCTCGACATCGTCAAATTGCATGACCTTGCCGGGACGCAGCAGCATGCAGCCGTAGTAGGCGGCAATCTTCTTGCCCGTCAACGGATTTTTGACCGCTTTTTTCAGCGCGTCAAAGCCGATCTCATCGCGCAAAAGCTCCAAAAAGTGCAGAACGCGCGTTTCGCCGTGATACGGCGCTGCCGGTTCTTTTTCCTGCGCCATATAGCGATTGACGGCATCGTCAAAATGCGGGTCGGTCAAAAACGCGCTGTTGGTCTGCTTCATCACATTGTGGCAGGCGGCGCACACCGTCACAAGCGGCTGCCCCGCATCCCTGGCGGCGACGAGCGCCCGCACAGCGGCGAGCTTTGAGGCGATCTCATCCGACGCGCTCACGAAAACGCCGCCGCAGCATTGCCAATCCGAAATCTCGCACATTTCCACGCCCAGGGCGGCAGCGCTCTTTCGCGCATACAGATCGAGCTCCTTCGCCTTGGTACGCAGCGTACAACCCGGGAAATAACTGACTTTCATTGTTTTCCTCCCATCTTTGCGGTGTCACACCATCTGTTCGGGATGGAATACCTCGTCAAACTTTTCTGCCGTCAGAAAACCGAGGGCGACACAAGCCTCTTTGAGCGAAATGTTATCTTTGTATGCTTTCTTGGCCGTCTTGGCGGCGTTCTCATAGCCGATATAGGGGTTGAGCGCCGTCACCAGCATCAGCGAATTGTGCAGGTTGTGATACATCTTTTCCTTGTTCGCCGTGATGCCGACCGCGCAGTTCTTGTTGAACGAAACGATCGCCTCGGCAAGCAGGCGGGCAGATTGCAGGAAGTTATACGCCGCAACGGGCATAAACACATTAAGCTCGAAGTTGCCCTGCGACGCCGCCATACCGACCGCGACATCGTTGCCCATCACCTGCACGGCGACCATCGTCACCGCCTCGCACTGCGTGGGGTTGACCTTGCCGGGCATGATGGAAGAACCGGGCTCGTTTTCGGGAATATGAATTTCGCCCAGTCCGTCGCGCGGGCCGCTCGCCAACCAACGCACATCGTTGGCAATCTTCAGCATATCGCAGGCGGTCGCCTTGATCGCGCCGTGCGCAAACACCAATTCATCCTTGGAGGTCAGCGCATGGAACTTGTTCGGCGCGGTGACGAACGCCTTACCGGTGAGTGCGGCGACCTTCGCCGCGACCAGCTCGGAAAAGCCCTTCGGCGCGTTCAACCCCGTGCCGACGGCAGTGCCGCCGAGTGCCAGCTCATGCAGCGGCCTCACCGCCAGCTTCAAAAGCTCTGCGTCGCGTTCGAGGCTTGCGCGCCAGCCGGAGATCTCCTGGCTGAATTTGATCGGCGTCGCATCCTGCAAATGGGTGCGGCCGGATTTCACGATGCCCTCGTTCTCCGCCTCCAGGCGTTTGAAGGTAGCAATGAGCGTTTCGATGGCGGGCAGCAGCTTATCCTCGATCGCAATGACCGCGGAAATGTGCATCGCCGTCGGGAAGGTGTCGTTGGAGGACTGGCTCATGTTGATGTCATCGTTCGGATGGCAGAGCTTCTCCCCCGCGATCTGATTGGCGCGGTTGGCAATGACCTCGTTGGCGTTCATGTTGGACTGTGTGCCCGAACCGGTCTGCCACACCACCAGCGGGAAATGATCGTTGAGGGTGCCCGCGATAACTTCATCGCAGGCAGCCGTGATGGCGGACAGCTTTGCCGCCGTCATTTTTTCGGGCTTCAGCTCGGCATTGGCAAGCGCCGCCGCCTTTTTCAGAATACCGAAGGCATGCGTGATCTCACGCGGCATGGTCTCAATGCCGACGCCGATCTCAAAGTTTTCGTGACTTCTCTGCGTCTGCGCAGCCCAAAGGCGATCGGCGGGAACGCGCATCTCGCCCATGGAGTCATGTTCTATGCGATATTCCATCGTTTGTCTCCCCTCTCAAATATCCAGGCTTTTGATAACACCCTTGAGGGTGTCGGCGCTGCGGCGCAGCTTGACGACCTCATCCGCGGTGAGCGACAGGTTGACCTTGCCGCGCACGCCGTTGTTGCCGACGAGGTTCAGCGTACTCAGACACACATCCTCGATGCCGTATTCACCGTGCATCATGGTGGAAACAGTCATCGTGGTGTCAAGGCCGCCGAGGAGGCACTTGCAGATGTGGCAGACCGAGACGGATACGGCATAGAAGGTCGCGCCCTTGCGCGCGATCACGCGGCCGCCGGACTTCCGGACATACTGCTCGATCTCTTCAAAGTCAAGGCGCGGATTCTCGATGCCCGAGGAGGTGAGCAGCCTCTGGCACTCGGAGATCGGCACATTGGAAATGTTTGCGACCGACCACGGAATGAACGAGGAGTCGCCGTGTTCGCCGAGCACATAGGCGTGCACATTGCTCTGGCTGATATTGTAGTATTCGGAAAGTCTTGCGCGCAGACGCGCCGTGTCCAGGATCGTGCCGGAACCGATGATGCGGTTCTCCGGCAGGCCGGAGAGCTTATTAAAGGTGTATGTGAGAATATCTACAGGGTTGCTGACGATGATGTAGGTGGCATCCGGCGCATACTTGGTGATCTCCGGAATGATCATCTTCGTGATGTTGACATTGGTCTGTGCCAGCTCCAAACGGGTCTGACCGGGCTTTCTCGCAATGCCGGAGGTCAGAATGACAATGTCGGAGTCCGCAGCATCGCGGTAGTCGCCCGCATAGATGGAGCAGGCGCTGCAAAAAGGTGTTCCCTGACGGATGTCCAGCGCCTCGCCGAGCGCTTTTTCGTTGTTGATGTCGATCATGACGATCTCGGAGGCAAGACCCATCACAGTCAGAGTGTAAGCGATGGTAGAGCCGACGCTTCCGGTTCCGATAATAGATACTTTGTTCATAATACACCTTCCAAAACAAATTTTTCTCGCGTTGCCGCACGGTCGCGCACTTTCGACAAAATACGCTGTATACAGAATACCACGGATTTTGTACATTGAGAATTGTCATTTTTGCATATCGGTATTGCATTTATCGATATGCATTGTATTTTTACGGTTTTGCAAAAAATTTTCGAGGATAATGGACGCAGAAACCGTGTCCACCACCGCCTTGCGTTTTTTGCCGCGCACATCGGTCTCGTTGAGAAATCCGATCGCCGAGACCGTCGTCATCCGCTCGTCCCAGAGCTTTACGGGAAGTCCCGTCAGCTCTCTGAGCTTTGCGGCAAATGCGGCGGCACGCTGCGCGCTCTCCCCGCTGCTGCCGTCCATGTTTTTCGGATTTCCCACCACGATCATTTCCGCCCTCTGTTCCGCTGCGACCGCCGCGACCTTTTCGGGCACTTTCTCGGGATTGCCCTCGGTCAGCGTGCCGATCGGCGACGCTAAGATCTCCTCTTTATCGCAGATTGCCAGGCCGGTGCGCACCCGTCCGAGATCCACTGCCATAATGCGCAAAAAATCGCCCCCCTTCGTCCCCTTTAGCATATCATATATAGCCGGATGATGCAATCACCTTTTCGCCGTGCGGACATATCATGATACTGTACAAAACACGAAAGGAGCAACAACATTGAATCAGCAAAGAACCGCCGATCGCGCCTGCGATCGGGAAGAAGCGTTCCTGTCGGTCATGGCATATGTACCGTGGCAGGAGCTGCAAGCTGTATATGAGCCGGAAAACGCATGGCGTTGCGGCACGCTGTTTCCGGAGCTTTTGAAGCCGTTTGCGAGAGGGGGCTGCCGCCGTGGATAACCGTCGTGCGGTCACAGACCGCATCCATGCCTATGATTTCGCCATGGTGGAGCTGAATCTGTATCTGGATACGCACCCGCAGGACGAACAGGCACTGTGCTTGTTCCACATGTATCGGGACAAGCGGGAAAAGCTGGTAGCGACCTATGAGGCACAGTTCGGTCCGTATGTCGCCACCGTCAGCGATGTACAGGGAGATCGCTTTACATGGGTAAACGATCCGTGGCCCTGGGAATTCTGTAGGGAGGCGTAAATCATGTGGCAATATGAGAAAAAACTGGAATACCCCGTTCACATCGCAACCCCCAATCCAAAGATCGCCCAGCTCATCATCACACAATACGGTGGCCCGGACGGCGAGCTCGGCGCATCGCTGCGCTACCTCAGCCAGCGCATAGCCATGCCCTACCCCGAGCTGAAGGCCGTCCTGACGGACATCGGCACAGAGGAATATGGCTATATATGCTAGACCTTATAAATACTTATTCTTTACCTTCCACCGCCACATACGCCGCGATCTGCGGATTGGTACTCCAGGCATTTTTGGCGGCGACAAGGGCTACCTCCACCCACTTCTGCAATCGCTTCTCTGTGACAAACGCCTTGATGACGACCGGCAGCTTTGGATAGATCCGTTTGATCACTGCCGCCAGCTTCAGCGCACCCGTGCCGGCGCCGAGCTCCTTCTCTGCCTCCATCACCATCGCATACAGCATCTTCATGACAACGCCCTTGTTGCCGCGAAACACGGCGTAGACGAGTGCGGCGATTGCCGCCGCGCATAAAAGCAGAAGATCCCAGTTTTCTGCAATGAACATCAGAATTTTCATTTTCCTTATCTCTCTCCTTTATTTAATTTCCAGCCTGTCGATGGTCTTCCCGAACGCTCCGGCATAGCCGTCCATGCCGCGCTTCACGACCGTGTTTTCCTGCCACGGATAATAGCCCTTCTTCAGCGGCGACACACGATAGGCAATCACCTTTCCGCTCTTGCTCTGCACCTGCACCGCATCGATCGGCTTGCCGTTTCCGGCATACCCTTTGTAGTAGTCATTGAGATCGCACTTCTCGATCCATCCGAGCCAATTTCCGCCGCGGACATGCACGCGATAGCGCACATCGCCTTCGACGGCAATACCCGTGATCGCCTGCCCGACAATGCCGACCTTGTCCCGCGCCTGCCACACGCGGTTGGACTGCACGAAGAAGTGCAGCGCGGCCGTCTTGTCCTCAGATGTGGGCGCCTCCGCAGCGGCATAGTCGATATACGGCAGCTTGCCGTGTCTGGTCCAGTTGCGGCGGTGGTATCCCGCCACCGAACGGTTGCAGGCGGTGATCTGCACGCCGTCCTTCCAGATCGGTGTGCACTCGATCGCCAGTCCGTCGCCTATGTATACGCCGATATGCCCGGGCATCCACACTGCCTCGCCCGGCGTGATCGTGGAAAAATCGGTCGACACATCGCTGCACACCGTAATCATGCGATCCGCGCCGATGTCCGGTACACCGTTTGATGCATAGGCAGCACCGCCATAGGTTCTCTTGGGATCGCCCGTCCATCCCCACAGGATTGTCTTGATCATCCCGACACAGTCCATCGCGAAGGTGTCGTCCGACGCGGCGCTTATTTTGGACGCCCGATCCGCGTGGCGGTTAAACTCGTTTTTTCTGCTCCGCTGCTTGCCGCGCATGTTGAGCGGAAAGCCAATGCCGCCGAGCACATACAGCGTCTTGTGCTTTGCCGCGTCTTTCAGCTTTTCAATGAATTTCGCACTCGTCATTACTTTTGCCATATTTTCTTTCTTCCTTTCTGTCCTGCCGCAGCCATCGGCGATCCTCTCTGCGTTCCTTCGTTGTCTTGATCCACGCGCACGCCCCGCACTCTCCGCCGAGCGCGGAGAACACACAGGTGCACAGCGTGTCCGGTATTCCGCCCGTCGTCGCATACATCACGATCATGCACACCGTGAAGGCGATGAGCAGCACCGCGACGATCACCAAGATCAGATCCATTGTCTTCACCGCAGCACCACCCCCATGATCGCGCCTATCAGCGCACCGATGACGCCGGAACAGATCGCACCGATGATGAGCCGTCTGTAGTGCCGCGCCTCATCCCAGGGCATCCGCTCAACCACCTCCAGGCGCTTGTCAATTTTATCTACTGCCTTCGCAGTAGATGCCCCCTGCGTTGCCAGCTTCTCGACTGCGGTCGTCAGACGATGCAGATCTCCGACATTTTCTTTTAGCTCGTCGAGCTGATGAAAGATGTTCCGGATGTTCGCTTCAAGCGTCGCAAGGCGCTCCACTTCCTCTGCCATTTTTTATTTCCTCCCTTCTATAATTTCTGTGTATTCCGCCGCCGAGATCACCCGACGGTTGACCGCCTGCATAAGCTGACTCTGCGTGACCTTGCCCATGCGATACTGTAACGCAAGGAATTCAACCATTCTCCTCACCTCCCAACACCATGCTCAAAAGCGCCGCCTCCAGCGCCGCGATGCGCTCCTCCGCCGACGGCGGCGCCGTCTCGGTGGGAACAAGCGCTGCCTCCTCCTCCGCCGTCATTTCAACATAGCGGCCGTTTTCATATTTCTTCATGCTTATCTCCCCCATATCATGATTTTTGTTCCCGCCGCCATCCAAGCCGTACCGTAGTCGGCATATGCAGCGCTGACCATGACTTTACATTGTGTAATGTATTCATCCTGTTCTGCGGACTCGAGAAATCCTGGCGACATCGATGTTTCCGCGTTTATCCATGAGCCCAAACCAACGCCGATAATGCCGGCGTGCCCCTTTCCCGGGAGCGTCACCATGTGTGCCGCCATGTACACTGTCTTCCCGGCAGAAGTCTTGAAGTCTATGCCGCAAACGCGATAGCCGTCCTGCACAATAAAACGCACAAGCTTGTTGCTGATAGTACCGCCGATCTGTATTGTTGCCGTCACATACACCTCGCGGTATGTTTCGGCGGGAAGGTCTTTTATGTATTCGGCAACCTCCTCCGTCAGCGTCACGCTGTCGATGAGCGTCAGCGCACCGACATTTTCCAGTGCTGCGGCGCTTTGTGCCGCACCGGCGGCGG
>SFCS01000038.1 GCA_004558485.1 Ruminococcus sp.
TCGCCGCTTAATGCGGTATACTGGAAAAGAACCTGATTTCTGGAGGGAAGCCGCATGACAAAAAAAGAATTGAAGGAAGCGCTCTGTGCAAAATTGCTGCACAGCTTTTCGGTTCAGCCGGAGGACGCGACCGACGAGCATTTTTATAATGCGCTGGTGCTGGTGCTGCGCGATGAAATGCGCAACAGCCGTATTCAATATATCTCGAAAACACACGAGCAGAACGCAAAGCAGGTATACTATCTCTGCATGGAGTTCCTGATGGGGCGGTCGCTCAAAAATACGCTTTACAATCTCAATCTGACAAATGCGGCGGCTGCCGTTTTGAAAGAATATCATGTAAAACTGGATGCGCTGTATGAGCTGGAGCCGGATGCGGGTCTCGGCAACGGCGGTCTCGGACGGCTTGCCGCCTGCTTCCTCGACGGTCTGGCGACGGCAAAGATGCCCGCGATCGGCTATTCGCTGTTGTATGAATACGGCATCTTCCGTCAGAAGCTGGTGGACGGCTGGCAGACGGAGCTGCCGGACTTTTGGCTGCCGGGTGGCGAGAGCTGGCTGCTGCCGCGTCCGGAGCTTGCGAAAAAGGTGCTGTTTGATGGCAATGTGCGCGAGTGGTGGGACAACGATTTCCACCATGTGGAGCACGAAAACGCCACCGTTGTTGTCGCACAGCCGTATGATCTGATGGTCGCCGGCAAGGACGGCAAGGGCATTTCGACGCTGCGCCTGTGGCGCTCCACCGCACCGGGTATGGACATGTCGCTTTTCAATCAGGGCGAATATATGCGCGCCATGGAGCAGAAGGCGATGGCGGAGGTCATCACGCAGGTGCTGTATCCCGCGGACAATCACCGCGAGGGCAAATCCCTGCGCCTGTCGCAGCAGTATTTCCTCGTTTCCGCGTCGGTGCAGGACATCGTGCAGCGGCATCTGGAGACCTACGGCACGCTGGATAACCTGCCGGAAATGGCGGCTATTCATATCAACGACACCCATCCGACGCTGGCGATCCCTGAGCTTATGCGCATCATGCTCGATGAATGCGGCTACTCGTGGGAGGACGCCTATGCGATCGTGCAAAAGACCTTTGCCTACACTAACCACACGGTCATGGCGGAGGCACTGGAGTGCTGGCCGGAGGATCTGTTTGCCTCGCGTCTGCCGCGCATCTATCAGATCGTCAAGGAGATCAACAACCGTTTCAGCGAGGAAATGATGGAAAAGACCGGCGGCGATACGCAGAAGGTCAGCCGCATGGCGATCATCAGCTTCGGGCAGATCAAGATGGCGAACCTATGCGTGGCGGTGTGCCATTCGGTCAACGGCGTTTCCAAGCTGCACAGCGAGATCGTGAAGCACACGGTGTTCCCCGAGGTCTATTCCGTGGCTCCCGAGAAATTCACCAATGTCACCAACGGCATTGCGCACCGCCGCTGGCTGTGCCAGGCGAACCCCGCGCTTGCCAAATTCATCACCGACAAGATCGGCGGCGACTTTGTGTATCATGCCGAGGAGCTGCAAAAGCTGCAGCCGCTCACCGAGGACAAAGCGGCGCTTGCGGACTTCATGGCGATCAAGCGGCAGAACAAGGAGCGCCTTGCCAGGTATATCAAGGAAATGAACGGCGTGACGGTCGATCCCGACTCGCTGTTCGATGTGCAGGTCAAGCGCCTGCATGAGTATAAGCGGCAGCATCTGAACGCCATGCATATCCTGCACACCTATTTGCAGTTGAAGGATAACCCCAACATGCCGTTCACGCCGCGCACCTATCTTTTCGGCGCGAAGTCCGCTCCGGGCTATTATCTCGCCAAGGAGATCATTCGTTTCATCTGCAACCTTGCCAAGGAGATCGACAACGATCCGGCGGTGCGGGATAAGCTGCGCATCGTGTATGTGGAGGATTACCGCGTGACGCTGGCAGAGCTGCTCATGCCCGCTGCGGACATCAGCGAACAGATCTCGCTTGCGGGCACGGAGGCGTCCGGCACCGGCAACATGAAGCTCATGATGAACGGCGCGGTCACGCTGGGTACACTCGACGGCGCGAATGTGGAGATCCACGATGCGGTCGGCGACGACAATATCTTCCTGTTCGGCATGCGGACAGAGGAGGTGCAGGCGCGCAAGGCACAGTATAACCCGCAGCAGCTGTATATCCAGGATCAGAACATCCACCGCGTTATCGACGCCATGTATCACGGCTTCGGCGGCCGCAATTATGCCGAGGTCGCCGGTTCTCTCACCGGCAAGGATCCGTATATGGTGCTGGCGGACTTCGAGGACTATTGTCGCGCACAGACGCTGTCCGGCAGCGTGTATGCCGACAAAGAGCACTGGGCGAAGATGGCGCTGACGAACACGGCGCAAAGCGGCGTGTTCGCCTCCGACCGATCCATCAAGGACTACAGCGACCGCATCTGGCACTGCCGCCCCGTGAAGTTCTGAGAATACAAGAAGAAAGCGCACGCCCGCGGGCGTGCGCTTTCAACCTTATTTGGAGGGCTTCGTCACCGGCACTGCATCGGTTATGACTTTATCCGGATCACAGGCGTTCAAAATGGCGAGCGCCTCGTCGCTCAGCGTGAAGAACGCCTCATAGACCGTATAGCCGCCGCGGCTCTCATATTCCTCATACCACATACGGCAGAAGGCGTCATTCGTTGTGGGGGCTTTGCGCAGCAGTGCTGCCTTGAACGCGGCACGCTGCGCGGTGCTCATTTCCAAGGAGCTCAGGAGGAGCTGCCGTGCACCGGCGCTGTTATCGTATGCCTCGATATTAACACCGTTGTCCATCGCATCCAGCAGCATGTCCTGCATGGCTTTTGTGCTTTTATAGCGATAGGAGAGATAGAGCTGGTAGCTCTCGGGGAAATAGTCGGCGGTGAGCGGGATCCCGAAGGAATAGACCTTGTTCCGATAGGAAACCTCCAGTGACAGGGAGGTGAAGGTATAGTGCAGATCCGGATATTCCCCGTTGCCCAAAAGATCATAGAGCTGATCGAAGCTCAGCTTTTGCGCCTCTTTTTGCATGGCGTCATACACGGCGTTTGCCTCGTCGGTGGTCAGCCGCGAATGACTGGGGGAGACGCTGCTGTCGCGCTTGGGGAGCGTGAAGATCGCGCGGTATGCCTCATTTTCCATGATGGCGTCTTTGAGCACCTCCTGCTGCTTGTCGGAGAGCGCCAGACAGCGTTCGTGCACGCTGTTGTTGCCGGTATAGATCCGCACGACCCGATACCCCATGCCGCCGTCTTCAAGGCCGCTCGTCATGCTGTTGTTTTCGGCACAGACCTTGAGGCGGTCGGCAATGATGGCATAGGCGTCCTTGTTGTGCAGAATGATGTCCTCGCCGCGCTTTGTGAAATAGGAATGGCTGTTTTCCGCCACCAGCGAAACGCCCGTGATCTCATCGACGGTGGGGCGGAAGGCGAGCGCATTGCGGCAGCCGAGGAACACGCAAAGCAGCATCACACCGTCCGCCGCCAGCACCAGCAAAAAGCTCGGCGCGACCTTCAGGAGCTGTTTCGGCTTTTTCGTCGTGATCAGCTCATAGACACAGAAGGCGATGGCGGAAATGATATACAGGACGATGACATAGAAAAGGTTGGTTTCACTGGTGTCGTTGTTGAACAGATCGGTGAAGATGATCGAGACGGGAATCAGCGTCACGAGGAAGGTGATGATGATGCGGTAGACATGCTGCAGGATCGGCGTGGCGGCAGCATTACCCGCCGCTTCGCTTTTGCGCACGCGGAACAGGAGGTTGGCGGCAAGGAGATAGAGGAATGTCACCACCGCCGTATAAGCAGCGCTGCTGTAGGAATGGAGAATGGAGGAGGCACCCGTTGAGGACATAGCAGTCGTGAGGATGCCGAGCGGGATGTTGTAGCTCGCGTCGAGTAGGATGCCGTCGGCGCTCTGCGAAAGAATGTTCACATTGCTGTGAATGAGCAGACGGCAGACGGAGAGAAGCAGGCGCGGCGTGAAGAAGATCAGTCCCGCGACCACGATGTTGTTGAACAGCGTGCCGGTGATGCTCATGGCAAGCGCCACGCACGCCGCGACAAAGGCGGCGCCGAGGAGGGTGTTTAAGAGCAGCATGGGGATGCCGGAGAGCGTAAGCTGCACATACCGCGGCAGGCACAGACAGGTGACGACGGAGACCGCCGTGGAGGCGAGGATGGACACGATGACCCAAAGCAGCACTGCCGCGAGCAGGGAAAAGAACAGTGCGGCGCGGGTGACGGGGATCGCGTGATAGAAATCACTTGTGCGCCGCTTGTTGAGGAAAGAAAACAGGATGAGAACGCCGACGGGCGCCAGTGTGTACATCGGCAGGATAATGAGCGGGTGCACGCCGGACAATGTCACCAGTGCACGGGTCATATTCACATCATTTTGCATACTGATCGCCATGCCGATGGGTATGAGCAGTGCCTCCAGGCACATCACGACCGTGAACAGGATGCCGACGGTCTTCAGTTGGCGGACGCCCTCGCCGAAAATGCGGGCGTTAAAGTCCCAAAAGCGTGTGCGTTTCATGCTTTTCCCTCCTCTTCGTTGAAGATATAGCCGAGCGCTTCCATTTCATAGGTGAACACTTCCTCGAGCGACAGCGGCAGGATGTCGAGCAGCACCGGCAGCTTCGCTTGCAGTGCCGCCACCGTTTGCTCGCGGTCGCCGCGCACGATGAAGGACGCGACCGAGCCGTGACGGGTGTAGTGCAGGATGTCCAGCCCCGCAAAAAAATCGCGGTCATAGTCATGGTTGAAGGCGATCTGAATTTTGAACAGCGAGGTCTTGAGGTTCTGCACATCGCTTTCGAGCACAAGGCCGCCCTTGTGCAGCAGCGCCAGCTGGTCGCAGGTGTCCTCCAGCTCCCGCAGGGAGTGGGAGGTGATGATGGCGGTCGCATGACGGTCGAGCACATCCTCCACGATCAGCTTTTTGACGAGCGTGCGCATGATGGGGTCGAGTCCGTCAAAGGTCTCGTCGAAGAAAATGTATTTCGGGCGGGAGGAAAGCGAGAGGATGATGGATGCCTGCCGCCGCATGCCCTTTGAAAAAGTGGAGAGTGGCTTTGTCGGGTCGAGCCTGAAGGACGCCGTGAGTGCCGCAAAGCGCGCCTTGTCAAAGGTGGGATAGGCGGCGGCATACAGCCGCGCCATGCGCCGCATATCGGCGCCGCCGAGAAAATACAGCTCATCGGGCACAAAAGCAATGCGTGCCTTCATCGCCGTGTTTTCATAGATCGGCTGTCCGTCGATGAAAATCTCGCCCGCATCCGGTCGGTAGACGCCGGAAATGAGCCGCAAAAGCGTGGACTTGCCTGCGCCGTTGGAGCCGACCATGCCGTAGACGCAGCCCTCGGGGATGGTACAGGTCACATTGCAAAGCGCCGTGAAATCGCCGAACCGTTTGGTAAGTCCCCTTACCTCAATCATGGGAAACCCCTCTTTCTTTGTATACTTTTTCCAGTATGTCCTGCAGTTCCGACATTTCCACACCGGCAAGCGCCAGCTCCTCGACGAGCGCGGAAAAATCGGAGAGCCGACGCCGCTTAAAGACAGAGAGGAGCGCCGCTGCACCCTCGGCGACAAAGCAGCCGATGCCGGGAATGGAATAGATGATGCCGCGCGTGTCCAGCTCGCCATAGGCCTTCTGAATGGTGTTCGGGTTGACCGACAGCTCGATGGAAAGACTGCGCACCGACGGCAGCTGATCGCCTGCGTGCAGCACGCCGGACAAAATGAGCCGTTCGAGCTGCTCGATAAGCTGCTCATAGACGGGCTTGCGGGACAAGGGATCGATCTGAAACATAGGACACCTCCTTTGTGTACTAGGTGTACTATCTGTGTTAGTACACCTAGAGGATATACCGAAAGGAACGATTTGTCAAGAAAAAGTTGCAAACTTTTTTCGGCTGCGCTATGATATTCCCTATACCTCCATATGCTAAGGAAAGAAGGAAAAACCATGGACATCACCATCCGCAGAGCAAGCGACGGCGACATTCCGGCGCTTGACCGTCTGCTTTTTGAGGTACACAAGGTGCACAGCGATGTGCGCCCCGACCTTTTCAAAAGCGGTGCGAAAAAATATACCGACGAAGAATTGCGCGACATTCTGAAAGACGAAAAAACGCCCGTTTTCGTCGCCGAGACGGCAGACGGGATCGCGGGGTATGCGTTCTGCATCGCGCAGCAGCATGTCGGCAGCCGCAGCATGACGGATGTGCGCACGCTGTATATCGATGACCTGTGCGTCGACGAGCAGGTCAGAGGTTTGCACATCGGCAAAAAGCTCTATGAATATGTGCTCGCCTTTGCAAAGGAGCAGGGCTTTTACAATGTGACGCTCAATGTATGGGCGGACAATGTGAAGGCTGTGGGCTTCTATGAAAAGCTGGGGCTGCGGGTGCAGAAGATCGGCATGGAGAAAATTCTGTAAAACGGCGATATTTTACAGTGCATGGGGCAAACTTATGTTGAGGTGAGACCATGCAGGAATATGAAAAAACGGGGCAGACGCTCGAAAATGAGCCGCAGCCTTCGCAGGAAACGTCCTTCAGGAAGGCGG
>SFCS01000039.1 GCA_004558485.1 Ruminococcus sp.
CATGCCGGTCGCGATGAAGCAGCAGGTGTCGACAGGGAGCGCACAGATGCTCACGACCGTTGCGGGGACGACGCCGCAGCTGTATGACATCGAGATCGTGCAGATCCGCTACAGCGAAACAGCGCTCACAAAAAATATGACGATCCGCGTGACCGACCCTGTGCTGCTCGAAAAAACGGGCGGCATCGTGCAGGGCATGAGCGGCAGCCCCATCCTCAAGGACGGGCGCCTGGTCGGCGCGGTCACCCATGTGCTTTTGGACGATCCGACCATGGGCTATGCCATTTTTGCGGAAAATATGCTGGAGCGGGCGCAGACGGCAAGCGAAAAAGCCGCCGCATAAACTGCGCATTTGCGCATTTTTTGCGGCGACTGTTGACGGATGGAGAACGCTGTGCTATACTGGCAAAAGAGATGAGAGTGATGATTCCCCTGCCGATCTGCGGCAGGGGAACCGCTTTTTTTCTCGCAGCGTTTTTTGGAGGGATACATATGGTGGTTTGGGTTCTCATGCGGTCTCTGGCAGCGGTGCTGGTCGGTACACTTATCGGCAGCGAGCGGGCACGGCACGGACGCGCTGCAGGCATGCGCACGCACATCCTCGTTTGCCTCGGTGCGTGCATGACCTCTATGACCAGCGTTTTTGTGGCACAGGCAGCGGGGATAGACGGGGATGTTTTCCGTATCCCGGCACAGGTCATTTCCGGTATCGGCTTTCTCGGCGCGGGCATGATCATCCTCAAAAGCAACAACATGATCGCCGGTTTGACGACCGCCGCAGGCGTTTGGACGACCGGCACCATCGGTGTGGCGCTGGGCTATGGGTTCTATGTCGGAGCGGCGGTGGTGACGCTGTTGTTTTTGGCGGCGACCATCCTGTTTGCCAAGGTCGAACGCAAACGCAAGACCACTGAGGCGGTATATCTGGAGGTGGACGATCTCTATAAGGTTAATGCCGTCATCACGGCGCTGCGGCAGCAGCTGCCGACCGATTTTTCCTGTCAGATCATCGCTCCGAAAAGCGAAAAGGACGGCAATGTCGGACTGAGTATCCTCATCGAGGGCGAGACCGATGTGAATGTGGATGCGCTGTGCGCCATCGACGGTGCGGCGTATGCGGTGAAGGAATAATAGGGCGCAAAAAAACGGGCGGCTTGAAAAATCCAAGCCGCCCGTTTTTTATGTGATGTTCACTTTTCGGCGAGGGCACGCTCCAGCCAGATGCTGGCGATGTCCATTGCCTCGTACAGTCCGCGCTTTTCGCTCTTTTTCAGCACGCGATCCTTCATGAGCAGCTCCTCGTTGGTGGAGACAAGCTGCAGCTGGATCTTGTCCGCTGCGGTCATGTCGCCGATGGTCTTGTTGGACAGCACCTGCATGATGACCACACACTTGTCCGCCAAGCTGCCGTAATAGATTGTGTTGCCGGAGCGTACCAGCGGATGCCCCTTGTACATCAGAAATGCCGATTGCTTTTCAGCCATAAAAAATCCTCCCGAATGGACTAGTTATTTAAGTAGGAACGCACCAGCTCACGCATCAGCTCGTCGCGGTCGATCTTACGGATCAGGGTGCGCGCGTTGTTGTGCGTGGTGATATAGGTGGGATCCTCGGAAAGCAAATAGCCGACGATCTGATTGATGGGGTTATAGCCCTTTTCGCGCAGCGCATCGTAGACCGTTGTCAAAACAGCCTTCATTTCCAGCTCCTTGTTGTCGCCGATGGAAAAGGTCATCGTTTTGTCCAGCATATGGGGGATCCCTCCTTGTCCGAAATCCATTTATAGCCAGTGTAACATATTTTATGCGAAAATGCAAGCGGTTATGAACGAAGATTGCAGCCTTTTTCCGCAAGCGCCGCAAAGATCTTCTTGAGCGGCGACGCGATCTGTTCGTCCGACAGCGTTCCTTCGCCCGAACGGAACATGAGACTGAACGCCACGCTCTTTTTGCCTGCCTCGATCTGCGAGCCCTGGTAGACATCGAACAGCTTGACGGTCTCGAGCAGCTTACCGCCCGCCTTGCGGATGCTGTCCTCGATCTCCGCAACCGGCAGAGAGGCGTCGCACAAAAGCGCCAGATCGCGCTCGACGGCGGGGAAGCGGGGAAGAGCTTTATAGTGGATAGGCTTCTGCTCGATGGCAAACAGCCGCGAGATCTGCACCTCGGCAACATACACGCGGGTGTCAAGATCATATTTGTCCGCCACCTGCGGATGCACCTCGCCGAACACGGCGAGCGTCTGTCCGTCCACCGTTGCCGCCGCCTGTCTGCCGGGATGCAGATACGGCTCGGCGGAAACACTGTAGGTCGGGACAACATCGAAGGCGGCAAAAATGCTCTCGATCACGCCCTTGAGGGTGAAGAAGTCCTCGCCGTCGCCGTACATGCCGATGGAGAGAGTCGGCACCTCGTGCGGCTGCTCGGTGAGAGGGAGAGCAGCGGCGATGAAGCACTTACTCGCTTCAAAGAACCGCGCAGCGGGAATTTTGCGATTGAAGTTTGTGGAAAGCACCGTGAGCATGCTCGTGGTGAGCTGCGTGCGCATGGTGGAGTATTCCTCGCCGAGCGGGTTGAGCAGCTTGACCGCCTGCCGCCGCGGATCGTTTTCCGCAAGACACAGGGTATCGATCGCCTTGCTGCTGATGAAGGAATAGGTCGTGATCTCATACATGCCGTTGGCGATGAGCAACCGCTTGATCCTGTCGGTCTTGACGCGCTCCGGCAGCAGCCTGCCGCGCACGACATCGCCGCGCATCGGCGTGCCGATGATGTGGTCATAGCCATAGATGCGCATGACCTCTTCCGCAAGGTCGGCGCGTCCCTCGATGTCGTCGCGGAAGGATGGGACACGGCAGTGCAGATGTCCGTTTTCGCAAAGCTCGGTCTCGATGTGCAGGCGGTTCAGAATGTCCGCCATCGTTTCAAACGGAATTTGCAGTCCGAGCAGGTCGTTGATGCTCTGCGCGGTGACATCCAGCGTGCGCGGCGTCGGCAGCCCGTCATTCAGGTCGATGACACCGTCAACGATGTCGCCGGCGTCCAGATCGCAGATAAGCTGCAGCGCGCGGTCGAGCGCATATGCCGTGCCCATGATGTCCAGTCCGCGTTCATAGCGTCCGCTCGACTCGGTGCGGATGCCGAGCGTACGGGAGGTGCGGCGCACACTGTCTCTGCGGAACTTGGCACATTCAAAGAACAGTGCGGGCGTGTCCGCCTCGATCTCACTTTCCTTGCCGCCCATGATGCCCGCAAGGCAGGAGGGAGCGTCTTTGTCGGCGATGACCAGCATGTCGGGTGTCAAGTTGTGCAGCTTGCCATCCAGTGTCGTGATGGTCTCGCCCTGTGCGGCGCGGCGCACATGAATTTCATGTCCCGCAACATGGCGCAGGTCGAACGCATGCATCGGCTGACCAGTTTCGAGCATCACGAAATTGGTGATGTCGACGATGTTGTTGATCGGGCGCATACCTGCCGCCTTCAGACACGCCTTCATCCAGTCGGGCGAGGGCGCGATGCGCAGGTTCTTCACCACTCTGCCCATATACCGCGGGCAGAGGTCATGATCCTCGACCGATACGGAAACCTCGTCTCGGATGTCGCCGCCGACCGTTTTGAAGGTCGGAACAGGTGCCTTGAAGGGCTTTTCCAAAACGACGGCGATCTCCCGCGCCACGCCGAGAACGCTCTGGCAGTCGGGACGGTTGGCGGTAATTTTGAAATCGATGACATAGTCGTCAAGGTGTAACACCTTACGCATATCGGTGCCCGCAGGGAATTTGTCATCCATGATGAGGATGCCGTAGACCTCTGCGCCGGGGTAGTCACTGTCCTTGAGACACAGCTCCTCGCCGGAGCACATCATGCCGTTGGAGGGAACGCCGCGCAGCTTGCCCTTTTTGATGTGCGTACCGTTCGGTAAATGGGAGTTATCGAGCGCGACCGGCACATAAGCGCCGACAAAAATGTTGTCTGCACCCGTGACGATCTGCACCGGTTCGTCTGCGCCGACATCCACCCGGCAGATCTGCAGCTTGTCTGCGTTGGGATGCTTTTCGACCGACAGGATGCAGCCGACAACGACATTGGACATCGTGGAGGCAAGATCCGTAATGCTCTCCACTTCAAAGCCGCTCATGACCATACGGTCGCACAGCTCCTGTACCGGCACATCAATATCCACATAGTGTTTCAGCCAATTCAAAGAGATCAACATGGAAATTCCTCCTTATTTATCAAACTGCTGTAGGAAACGGCGGTCGTTTTCGAACAGCAGACGGATATCGCTGATCTTATACCGCGTGGTCGTCAGACGGTCAAGGCCGATGCCGAAGGCAAAGCCGGAATATTCCTCGGGATCGATGCCGCAGCTTCTGAGCACATTCGGATGCACCATGCCGGCGCCGAGAATTTCGATCCAGCCGCTGTCCTTGCAGACACGGCAGCCTTTGCCGCCGCACTCCGAGCAGGAAACATCGACCTCGACGCTCGGCTCGGTGAACGGGAAGAAGGAGGGACGGAACTTGACCTTGGTGGTCGGCCCGTAAATCTCATGTGCAAATTGCTCCAAAACGCCTTTGAGGTCACACATGGTGATGCCCTTGTCCACGACCAGTCCCTCGATCTGATGGAAAACGGGGGAATGGGTGGCGTCCACCTCGTCCGCGCGGTACACACGGCCGGGGCAGATGACGCGGATGGGCGGGCGGCGCTGCTCCATGGTGCGGATCTGCGCCGCAGAGGTCTGGGTGCGCAGCAGGAGATTGTCGGCGAGATAGAAGGTATCCTGCATGTCGCGCGCGGGATGATCCTTGGGCACATTGAGCGCCTCAAAGTTATAGTGATCGGTCTCTACCTCGGGACCGTCCACCACATCAAAGCCCATCGACTGGAAAATGTCGATCATGTCGTTCAAAACGACATTGAGCGGATGCAGTCCGCCGGTCTCGTGAACCTTGCCGGGCATGGTGACATCCAGCTTTTCCGCCTCCAGCTTTTTCTCCCGGAGCACCTTTTGCAGAGTGGCGGCGCGCTCGCCGAGCGCCGCATCCAGCTGCTGTCGCAGCTCGTTGACGAGCTGTCCCATCTTCGGGCGCTCCTCTGCGGGCAGAGAACCCATGCCGCGCAGGATCTCGGTGAGCGATCCTTTTTTGCCCATAAAGCGCACACGGAAGTCCTCGAGATCCTTCGGGGTCTGTGAACGCCCCAGTTCCTCGAGTGCCTGTGCACGGAGAGCTGCCAGTTTTTCTTTCATATGATGTATCCTCCTTAGAGTGTACCATCGGTTGACAAGGCAAGCATGTCAATCGATAGTGTAGAAAATAAAAAGCCTCCGTCCCCGAAAGGGACGAAGGCATAAGCTCCGCGGTACCACCCTGTTTTTTGCAAAAGCAAACACTTTTGTGACCGATAACGGTGTCGTCCGTTCCCGCCTACAAAGCCGCGGCTGTTCAGCAGGGACCGCTCCGGAGTGAACTTCAAAACGCCCTTTCGCAGACCGCTTGCAGCCGGTGACGGTCCTCTCTGTGCCGAAAGCGGGCGTCTCTACTCTCTCTATCCACGCGTTTTTTACAGTATACCACCTGCAATTTTTTTTTGCAAGCGTTTTTTGATTTTTCTCTTGACATTTTCAACGCTTTTCATTATAATGGTCTAGCGCTTTACGGAGAGGTGGCTGAGCTGGCCTAAGGCGCACGATTGGAAATCGTGTAAGCGTTGATAGCGCTTCAAGGGTTCGAATCCCTTTCTCTCCGCCACATGAAGATCCTGTCAAGCACGCTTGACAGGATCTTTGCTTTACTGCGCACGACCGCGGAGGAGTTTTGGATATTTGGGAAGCGTTATACCGGAAAGCGAAGGAGCAGTATCATCCGGAGGATGTGTCTCCGCTTATCTATGCGCACCATGTCGTGTGTGCGTTGGAGAGCGAGAACGGGGAGATCTATACGGGGTTTTGTATCGAAAGTTGCAGCGGCGTGGTGGGGAACGGGAAGATACAACTAAAATTTTAATAAAAAGGGAGTATCAGCCTTGACAAATGCAGAAAAGCGTGGTATCATAGCCACACTGTGTATTTGGAGAGGTGTCCGAGCGGTTTATGGAGCCGGTCTTGAAAACCGGTGACTCGAAAGAGCCAAGGGTTCGAATCCCTTCCTCTCCGCCAACCTCAACTGAATAGGACAGATCGGACGGTCACCACCTCCGGTTTGGCCATGTATGGAGAAGTACTCAAGTTGGTGACGAGGCGCCCCTGCTAAGGGCGTAGGTCGGGTAACCGGCGCGAGGGTTCGAGTCCCTCCTTCTCCGCCAATCAAAAAAGACTGCCATTTGGCGGTCTTTTTTGATTTATGAAACAAGGGGACTCGAACCCGAGCGCCGAAGGCGCGGGCAACGCCTGCTCGCGCCGCCAGTGGCGGATGCAGCGAGCAGGCGTTGGCGCAGCGGTCGAAAAAATCGAGGAAAAGCGGCAGCCCGAAGATTTTTTCGGGCACCGCAAGAGGGCAGTTTTTGTCCCTCCTTCTCCGCCAATC
>SFCS01000040.1 GCA_004558485.1 Ruminococcus sp.
AAGAAGACCAAAAGCGGCTATTCCACCAACGCAGAGGTGTTGGAGGAGCTGCGCACGGCGCATCCCGTTGTGGACATGCTTTTGGAATATCGCACGCTTTCCAAGCTGAAAAGCACCTATTGTGACGGGCTGCTCAAGGTGATCGGCGCGGACGGGCGCATCCATTCCTCCTTCAATCAAACCGAAACGCGCACCGGCAGAATTTCCTCGACCGAGCCGAACCTGCAAAACATCCCCGTGCGGCAGGCGGTGGGGCGGGAGCTGCGGCGTTTTTTCCTTGCAGAGGACGGGAGCCTTTTGTGCGACGCGGACTATTCGCAGATCGAGCTGCGCGTGCTGGCGGCAATGGCGGGCGATCCCACTATGTCGGAGGCGTTCAACACCGGCGTGGACATCCACCGCCTGACGGCATCGCAGGTGTTCGGCATTCCCGAGGAAATGGTGACGCCGCTCATGCGCTCCCGTGCAAAGGCGGTCAATTTCGGCATTGTCTACGGTATCGGCGCGCACTCGCTGTCAAAGGACATCGGCGTGTCGTACAAAGAGGCAAAGGAATATATCGACGGCTATTTTCATCACTTCGGCGCAGTCGCCGGTTTCATGGACGGACTCATTGCGGCTGCCAAGAAAAAGGGCTATGCCGAAACGCTGCTCGGCAGACGCCGCCCGTTGCCGGAGCTGCGCTCAGGCAATGCGATCACGCGCTCATTCGGCGAACGGGTCGCACGCAACATGCCGATCCAGGGGACGGCAGCGGACATTATCAAAATTGCCATGGTGCATGTGTATGCGCGGCTGCGCGAGGAGGGCATGGCGTCGCGGCTGATATTGCAGGTACATGACGAGCTGATTGTGGAGGCGCCTGCGGCGGAGGCGGAAAAGGCTGCCGCCATCCTGCGCGAGGAAATGGAAAACGCCGTCAGGCTTTCCGTGAAGCTGCTCGCGGATGTGCACATCGGAAAGACCTGGTACGATGCAAAAGGATAAAAAAATCGGCTGTTCATTTGAACAGCCGATTTTCGTTTTCAGTTCTCCCGCCGTGTCGTAAAGTGTCCGAATAACCTGCTACCGAAACAGCAGGTGGCAGCCGCCCAATGTGTTCAGGCTCCCTTCGTCCCGCAAAGCGGGGAGGTCTGCCGTCCGGCATCGGAGCCGGGCTTCCTTAGTAAAATTTGTAGTAGGGTTAATGGACACAGGTCCGCGCGCACAGCAGGATACACTCAGTTTTCTTCTGTCTCGCTTTCGTTGTCGATCTCATAGAGATCCGAAAGACGCTCCTCGAAAATGCCCGCGATTTCGTCAAAGGTGTCGTCGTCCTCAATCGGCACCAAAAGATCCTCGCCGTTTTCGTTCACGACCTCAAGAACGATCAGCTCGCCGTCGTCCTCGACCGCCTCCTGTGGATCGTCGTGCACCGGCGTCAGTGCAACATAACGGCTCTCGTCGGTCTCGATGGCATCCAGTATTTCAAATTGATGCTGGTTTCCCTCGTCGTCAATGACGGATACCAGATCCGGCCCGTATTCTTCCATCTTTCATTCTCCTATCATCCTGTTTCTGCTTCTATTGTATAGCGAAAACTTTCCCTCGTCAAGTGAAATATTTGCCTGCGTACCGAAAGGCAGCGCACCGCATATACTGTGTATAGAGTAACTGCGTGCAGGGGAGGGACAAGGATGGACGGCAGAAATTTTTATGTTCCGACAATTACAGCAGCCATGCGCGGAAAAGATGTGCTTGCCGCTGCGGGAATGCAGGCATATGTGAGCCGCAACACCGATATGAACGCCTCTGCGGGCTGTAGTTACAGTATTTCCGTTATGCATGACGGTATGCGTGCACAGCGGGTGCTGCAGCAAAACCGCATCCGCATCACGCGCGAAGAAAGCAGGTAGGGGGAGATAGAGGTGTTCTATTGGGATAATGCGGCAACGACCTTTCCGAAACCGCATGCCGTGCGCAAGGCGATGGCACAGGCGCTCATGCGCTATGGCGCCAACCCCGGCAGGGGCGGACACGCCATGGCATATGCCACATCAGAGGCGGTCTACCGCTGTCGGGAGACAGCGGCGGAGCTTTTCGGAGCGGATGGGCCGGAGCGCGTCGTGTTCACGCTGAACTGCACCATGGCTATGAATATCGTCCTCAAGGGACTTTTGGCAAACGGGGGAAACGCCGTTATCTCGGATGTAGAGCATAACGCCGTCCTGCGCCCGCTGCATGCACTTTCAACGCAAAAGCATGTGACCTACACGACCGTGCCTGTGAGCCTTGACGATCCCGCCGAAACGGTGCGGCGGTTTGAAAAAGCCGTCACCGCCGACACGCGCGTCATCGTTTGTTCCCATGTGTCCAATGTTTTCGGCGTGATACAGCCGATCCGGCAGATCGGCGCCATAGCAAGAGAGCACCACATCCCGTTTGTGGTGGACGCCGCGCAGTCGGCGGGCGTTTTACCCCTTGACATGGTGCGCGATAACATTGATTTTCTCTGTATTGCCGGACACAAGGGCGTATACGGTCCGATGGGAACGGGCATGCTTCTCACCTCCGGCAGATATGCGCTGCCGTCCTTCATTGAGGGCGGCACGGGCAGCCGCTCCATGGATCCGCGTCAGCCGGACGATCTTCCGGATCACTTAGAGAGCGGGACGCCGAACACAGTGGGTATTTGCGGGCTTTATGCAGGAATGCAATTTGTGAAAACGGTCGGGATCGCGCATATCTACGAACGGGAGCTTGCGCACATCGTGGCGGTATATCGCGCTCTGGAGAATACGCAAGGCATACAGCTTTACACGCCATGTCCGACGGCAGGACGCTTTGCGCCCGTGCTTTCCTACAATGTCGCGGGCGTTCCCAGCGAAAAAACAGCGGCGCTGCTAAGCGAGGCGGGTGTTGCGGTGCGTGCGGGACTGCACTGTGCGCCGCTCGCCCATCTGAAAATGGGCACACAGGGAGGCGGAACGGTGCGTTTGGCGCCGTGCGTATTCACGACGGAGGACGAGACGCAAAAAGTTATAAAAATTCTCCGACAAACTGCGCAAAAAGCGTTGCAAACCTGAGGGAAGAATGGTATAATGTCATTGTATATTTTTCGGAAGGGGAAAATGCAATGACGGAGTTTTTCCAAACGGTATGGCACGCGATTGCCGGTTTCTTCTCTTCCTATCACTGGATCACGGATACCTTGGATATTCTGCTGGTTGCACTGATTATTTATTATGTCATCCGTATGATCCGTGATTCCCGCGCGGAGCAGCTCATTAAGGGCATTTTTCTGTTGGTTGTTGCCTATCTTCTGTCGTGGCTTTGTCATTTCGTCACGGTGAAGTATCTTTTGCAGCTGCTGTTTGACAACGGTCTTTTGGTGCTTGTGGTGATTTTTCAGCCGGAGCTGCGGCGTATCCTCGAAAAGACCGCCAACTCCCGATCCGGTCTGCCGGCGCTCGTCGGCATTTTTTCCGGCGAGCAAAAGGAACGCCAGACACAGCAAACAAACCGCGTGATTTCGGCGGTCTCTGCCGGCGTGCGGACGCTGCAGCAACTGAAAATGGGCGCGCTCATTGTTTTTGAACGCAACACGAAGCTCGGTGAGATCATCAACACGGGAACGGTCGTGAACGCCGAGCCAACGGGCGAGCTGATCGGCAACATCTTTTTCAACAAAGCGCCGCTGCACGATGGGGCGATGATCATTCGTGACGGCAAGGTGTATGCCGCCGGCTGCATTCTGCCGCTGTCCGATCAGCGCATCAGCCGTGAGCTCGGCACGCGGCACAGAGCCGGTGTCGGCATGAGTGAAAATTCCGATGCGATTGTGGTGATCGTCTCGGAGGAGACCGGCAACATTTCCGTCGCCGTCAACGGCAATCTCGAACGGAATTTCACGCCGGAGTCGCTGCGCATGAAATTGAGCAACGAGCTGATCTCCGCCGATGACGATGAGGCACAAAAGCGAGTAAAGCGTCCGATCGCCAAGCTGCGGGGGAGGAGAAAGAAATGAATAGCAAGTTTTCTCTGAACCGCTTTTTGCATAACGACCGCCTGGTGATGATCTTTTCGCTGATCCTTGCCGTGGTCGTTTGGGCTGTGGTCGTATATGGGCCGAGCAACGAACAGGAGCGCACGATAAGCGGCGTTCCCGTGACGGTCACCCTCGGCGACTATGCCGCGGAAACGCTCGGTATGCGCATCGTGGAGGGGCAGAACATGACCGCCTCCGTGAAGGTCTACGGTCGTCGTTCCGTCATCGAGCAATTGACTGCGCAGGATATTCTGCTGACCGCCGACACCACATCGGTGATTTCCCCGGGAACATATTCCGATCTGACGGTGAAGGCGACTAAAAACGGTAAGCTGTCGGATTATGAGATCGTGTCCGTAGATCCCGCGGTTGCCGGTATCACCTGCGACATATGGACGGAAAAGCTGATCGAGGTGCAGGTGCAGATCAACGGCATTGTTTCCGCTGATACCGCCAAGTATCATATCGGTACGCCCGTTGTTTCGAGCGATGCCATGGAGGATAAATCCATCCGCATCAGCGGCCCGAAATCAGAGCTTGACACGGTCGCCTCCGTGGTTGCCGTCGTGAGCGACGAGGCAGAGCTCAGCGAGACAAAGGTGTTTGACGCCACGCTCAAAGCGCTGGATGTCAACGGGAATACGGCGGACATCAAAAATTGCAGCATGAACAGCGAGAACGCCAGCGTGCGCGTCACGGTGCCGGTGCTGTTCTATCGCAAGGCGACGCTTTCCTATCAGCTGACCAATGCGCCGGCGGCGTATGCCTCCGCGCAAAATCTCGTCACCTTCACGCCGTCCTCTCTTGAACTCTGGGGAACGGAGCCGGTGATCGAGAGCTTTGAAAAGCAGCTGGGTACGCTGTGCACCTTTGATTTTGATAAGCTGTCTCCGAGTAATTTGCAGCAGACTCTTTCACTGACAGTGCCGGAGTCGCTCAAAGTGATCGGCGGCGTGCAGGAGATCACGGCAAAGATCAATCTCGGCGCCGTCCGTTCAAGAACACTGTCAGCACAGCTTACCGACAGCAACACGACCTTCGTCAACTGTCCTGCCGGAGTTTCCGTCTCGTTGATGGAAAACACGCTGAACAACATCACGGTCTGCGGCCCTGCCAATGTGATAAATAAGTTAAAGGCATCCGATCTGCAAATAGCGGTGGATGTCAAGGGCGATGCCGCTCTCGGACAACGCACGCTCGTGGCGCGCGTCACGCTGCCGAACTATCCCAATGTATGGGTATACTACGGAGAGGCGGCTGCGGGCTACAATTTGCTGACAACTGTCACCGCAAAATAATGCTGAAAAGCCTGTCAACCTGACAGGCTTTTCGATTGAAACGGAGAAAAAGCAGATGCTTTCAAAAAATCAGATCATCCCCTTGACGATCACCGGCGTGACCGGCGAGGGGAACGGCGTCGGACGGCATGACGGCATGGCGGTCTTTGTGCCGCACACCGCCGTCGGGGATGTCATTTCCTGCCGTATTCAAAAGGTGGAAAAGCGCTTTGCCTACGGGCGCATGACGGTGCTTTTGTCGGCGTCTGCCGACCGCACGGATGCGTGCGACTGCCCCGTGTATGAAAAGTGCGGCGGCTGCGTTTGGCGGCATATTTCCTACGAGGCGGAGCTGCGGTATAAGCAGCAAAAGGTCGCCGACGCCCTCAAACGCATCGGCGGGCTGTCGATCGCGCCGCAGGAGATTCTCGGTGCGGAAGATCCCGCACGCTACCGCAACAAGGCGCAATACCCTGTGGCGGCGGCAGACGGAAAGACCGTTGCCGGGTTTTATGCCGCGCGCAGCCACAGGGTAATCCCGCAGACGGATTGCTCTCTGCACCCCGCCTTCTTTGCGGATATTGTACACCTCGTGCTGGTGTGGGCAGAGAAAAACGGTGTTTTGCCATATGACGAGGAAAAGGGGAGCGGCACCCTGCGGCATATCTACATTCGCTATGGTGAAAGGACGGGCGAAGTGATGGTCTGTCTCGTCGCCGCGACCGGCAAGCTCCCCGCTTTACAGGCGCTTTCCGACACCTTGAC
>SFCS01000013.1 GCA_004558485.1 Ruminococcus sp.
TCCCAGGCGGGACAGAATATGATAAAGGATGCCATCAAGGAGCATAACCTCGGCGGCATCGTCATCTGCTCCTGCTCGCCGCGTATGCACGAGGCAACATTCCGCAAAACAGCGGCTGCCGCGGGTCTCAACCCTTACATGGTAGAGATTGCCAACATCCGTGAGCAGTGCTCCTGGGTGCATAAGGATATGCCCATCGGCACGGAAAAGGCGATCATTCTCGCCAAGGCGGCGGTGGCAAAGGTCAACCTCAATACACCGCTCACCCCGGGCGAAAGCCCCGTCACCAAGCGTGCGCTCGTCATCGGCGGCGGTATCGCCGGTATCCAGACGGCGCTCGACATCGCCGATGCCGGTTTCCCCGTCGACATCGTGGAGACCAAGCCCACCATCGGCGGCAAGATGGCACAGCTCGACAAGACCTTTCCGACGCTCGATTGCGCCGCCTGTATCCTGACACCGAAAATGGTGGATGTGGCACAGAACGAGAAGATCCGTGTTTTCTCCTATTCCGAGGTCACGGATGTCAAGGGCTTTGTCGGCAACTTTGATGTGACAATCAAGCGCAAGGCGCGCTATGTCAAAGAGGATGTCTGCACCGGCTGCGGTCTGTGCACCGAGAAATGCCCGCAGAAGAAAGTGCCCAACGAGTTTAACCTCGGCATGGACAATCGCCGCGCGATTTATATCCCGTTCGCGCAGGCTGTCCCGAAGGTCGCCACCATCGACCCGCAATACTGCATGATGCTCAAAACCGGCAAGTGCGGCGTTTGCTCCAAGGTGTGCGGCGTGGGCGCGATCGACTATAAGGCGAAGGATGAATTTGTCGAGGAGAAATACGGCGCCATCGTCGTGGCGACCGGCTTCAACCCGATCTCCATGGAAAAATTCGATGAATATGCCTATTCGCAGTCAAAGGATGTCATCACCTCGCTGGAGCTGGAGCGTCTCATGAACGCTGCCGGTCCGACCGGCGGCACGCTGCTGCGCCCGTCCGACGGCGCGCATCCGCACACGATCGTGTTTGTGCAGTGCGTCGGTTCGCGCTGCGCCGCCTGTGAGGAAAAGGGCAAGGAATATTGCTCCAAGATCTGCTGTATGTACACGGCAAAGCATGCCATGCTCATCCGCGACAAATACCCCGACACCGAGGTATATGTTTTTTACATCGATGTGCGTACCCCCGGCAAGAACTTCGACGAGTTCTATCGCCGCGCCGTGGAGGAATACGGCGTGCATTACATCAAGGGTATGGTCGGCAAGGTGTCGCCGGAAGGCAACAAGCTGAAGGTGCAGGGCTCTGACCTCATCTACGGTAAGCAGCTGCACATTGACGCCGACCTGGTGGTGCTCGCCGCCGCGATCGAGCCGGATAAATCCGCAAGGCCGCTTGCAACAATGCTGACCGCCAGCATGGATACCAACGACTTCTTCACCGAGGCGCACCCGAAGCTGCGCCCCGTGGAAAGCCCGACGGCGGGTGTGTTCCTGTCCGGAGCCTGCCAGGGCCCGAAGGACATCCCCGAAACGGTGTCGCAGGCGGGCGCTGCGGCGTCCAAGGTCATCGGTCTTTTGTGCAAGGATAAGCTGACCGGCAACCCCTGTGTCGCTCATTCCGATGAAATGATGTGCAACGGCTGCTCCACCTGTGAAAAGGTGTGCCCGTATGGTGCTATTACCTATGTAGACAAGGAATTCCGTATGCCGGACAGAACCACGAAGGTGCGCCGTGTCGCGGTCGTCAACGAGGCGGTCTGCCAGGGCTGCGGCGCGTGCACCGTTGCCTGTATGTCGGGCGCGATGGATCTGCGCGGTTTCCTCAATGAGCAAATCATGGCGGAGGTGGATGCAATATGCAAGTAAACGAATTTCGGCCGCTTATCGTGGCATTTTGCTGCAACTGGTGCTCCTATGCCGGCGCGGATCTTGCGGGCAACAACCGCCTCGCCTATCCGGCGGATGTGAAGATCATCCGTGTGCCCTGCTCCTGTCGTGTCAATCCGATGTTCATTCTCCGTGCGTTCCAGCGCGGAGCAGACGGCGTCATCCTTTGCGGCTGTCATCCCGGCGACTGTCACTATACCACCGGTAACTACTACACCCGCCGCCGCATGGCGCTGCTGTTCTCCATGCTCGACTATCTCGGCATTGAGAAAGAGCGCACGCGCGTCGAATGGGTGAGCGCGGCGGAGGGCGCAAAGTTTGCCGCCACCATGAACGATTTTGCCAAGCAGGTTGCTGCTCTCGGCGAAAACAAGAGATTGGAGGATCTGCGATGCAAGAAGTAAAGCGCGAAACTCTCATTTCCAAGGCTGCTGCGCTGCTCGCTGACGGAACCGTCACCCGCGTGCTCGGCTGGAAGGCGGGGGAGTTTGCCTATGATGTAACGCCTGCCGTGTTCCGCAGCGCCGAGGAGTTGGAGAAGGATTTTGTGTTTGACGATTTCTGCGGTGCGAACTTCTCCAAGTATCTCATCAAAGAGACCGCCAAAGAGGACGGCAAGGTGTTGGTGTTTTTGAAGCCCTGCGATACCTACAGCTTCAATCAGCTCCTCACCGAGCATCGTTTTGACCGCGAAAAGGTATATGCGGTCGGCGTGCCCTGCAACGGTATGCTGGATGTGAACCGCATCCGCACGGTCGCCGACGGCATCGTCGCTGTCCGCGAGGAGGGCGAGGAGGTGCTGGTCGATACGCTGTATGACGGCACAAAGACGCTGAAAAGAGCGGAGCTTTTGCCGGATCGCTGTGTACACTGCAAGTCCAAAAAGCATGTCGCCTATGACGAGCTGCTCGGCGAGGACGGCGAGGTGCTGGACAGCGCGCGGTTCGACGAGGTGGAAAAGCTCGAAAAAATGACGCCGGACGAGCGGTTTGCTTTCTGGCAGAAGGAGCTTTCCCGCTGCATCCGCTGCAACGCCTGCCGTGATGTCTGCCCCGCCTGCACCTGTGAAAAGTGCGTGTTCGACAACCCGAACTCCGGCGTGGAAAACAAGGCGGCGGCAAACAGCTTTGAAGAAAAGATGTTCCACATCATCCGCGCGTTTCATGTGGTCGGTCGCTGCACCGATTGCGGCGAGTGCTCCCGCGTTTGCCCGCAGCACATTCCGCTGCACCTTCTGAATCGCAAGTTTATTAAGGACATCGACGGGTTCTACGGGGAATATCAGGCGGGAGCAGAGGTTGGCAGCCGCGCCCCGATCGTGAATTATACCACCGAGGACATCGAGCCGGGAGAGGCAGTGGAGAGGGGTGAGGGCAATGCGTAAATTGTCACTTGACCGTTTGGACACCCTCTTTGCCGCCATTGCCGCAGAGCACACCCTGTATCTGCCGGTCGACGGCAAGGCGGGCGCGAGGTTTGAGAAATGGGAGGACGGCAAGGTGCTGTCCGACGCGCTCAACACTGTGCGCAGCCCGAAGGACTTTTTCTTCCCGCAGACCGACAACCTCATGGATTTCAAGACCGAGGGGAAGAAGATCGAGATCATCGACACCCGCGAGGAGTGCGAGGACTTTGTGATCTTCGGCGTGCGTGCCTGCGATGTGCGCGCCTTTGAAGTGCTGGATCGCGTGTTCCTGGCTGAACCCGCCGACAGCTATTATGAAAATCGCCGCAAGCACGGCATTTTGGTGTCCCTTGCCTGCAATAAGCCGCTTGAGACCTGTTTCTGCGGCACATTCGGCATCGACGCTGCCGCACCCGAGGGCGACATCGTTTGTCATAAGACGGCGGACGCGCTGTATCTTGACGCCGAGACCGAAAAGGGCGAGGCGCTTCTGAAGGCGCTCGAAGCGGTGACGGAGGAAGCCGACGCCGCGCCCGTCGAGGAGCAGAAAGCGGTCATCCGCGAGCGGCTCGCAAAGCTGCCGCTTGCCGACCTCTCTGCCGATGCGTTCGGCGCGGGCAAGACCGATGCCCTTTTTGACGCTCCCGAATGGGCGGAGCTTGCGGAAAGCTGCCTCGGCTGCGGGACCTGCACCTTTGTGTGCCCGACCTGCCAGTGCTATGACATCAAGGATTTCAACACCGGTCACGGCGTCAAGCGTTTCCGCTGCTGGGACTCCTGTATGTATTCCGATTTCACAAAGATGTCCGCCGGTCAGCCGCGTCTGACCCAGAAGGAACGCTTCCGCCAGCGCTTTATGCACAAGCTGGTGTATTATCCCACCAACAACGACGGTCTGTTCTCCTGCGTCGGCTGCGGCCGCTGCGTGGCGAAATGCCCCATCCATATGAATATCGTCAAGGTCATGAAGAAATTAGGAGGGCGCGCAAATGGTTGACATGAAAGAACCGCTGATGCCGAAGATCGGTGTTGTGACCGACATCCGCATCGACACCCCCGATGTCAAGACCTTCCGCGTGGTCACGCCGGATGGGAAAAAGGCGTTTGAACACATGCCCGGTCAGTGCGCGATGCTCTCCGTGCCGGGCGTGGGGGAGGCGATGTTTTCCATCACCTCTTCGCCGACCAACGAGGAATACATGGAGTTTTCCATCAAGAAATGCGGCTGCGTTACCGAATGGCTGCATTCCATGGAGGTCGGTCAGGAGATCACCATCCGCGGACCCTACGGCCGTCCGTTCCCGGTGGACACGGAGTTTGCCGGAAAGAACCTTCTGTTCATCGCCGGCGGCATCGGTCTTGCGCCGCTGCGCTCGGTCATCAACTATTGCCGTCACTACCGTGATCGCTACGGCGAGATCGATGTGGTCTACGGCTCACGCAGCATGCAGGATCTCGTGGACTACAAAGAGATCATCGACGAGTGGACGAAGGACAGCGGCGTGCATGTGCACCTGACCATCGACCGCGAACAGCCGGAATGGGACGGTCATGTGGGCTTTGTTCCGAACTATGTGAAGGAGCTGGGCTTTGACACGAACAAGATCGCCGTTCTTTGCGGTCCGCCCATCATGATCAAATTCACGCTTGCAGGCTTGCAGGAGCTGGGCTTTGAAAAGACGCAGGTGTATACCACGCTCGAGCTGCGCATGAAGTGCGGCATCGGCAAGTGCGGACGCTGCAATGTCGGCGCGAAGTATGTTTGTAAGGACGGTCCGGTGTTCCGTTTCGACGAGCTCGATACCCTGCCGGATGAATACTGATAAGGAGATGCAGACATGGAAAATATGGTGAATATCTACCTGTTCGGTAAGCAGTACAGTGTGCCGGATGACCTGACCATCATGCGTGCCATGGAGTATGCCGGTTATCAGCTTATCCGCGGCTGCGGCTGCCGCAACGGTTTTTGCGGTGCTTGCGCGACCATTTACCGCATCAAGGGCGAAAGAGAGCTGAAAGCCTGTCTTGCCTGCCAGACGAAGGTCGAGAACGACATGTATGTTGCGACGCTGCCGTTCTTCCCGCTGGTGAAGCAGGTGTATGACATCGAAAAGGTGAAGCCCACCGAGCAGATCATGATGCAGCTCTATCCGGAGATTTATGCCTGTGTCGGCTGCAACGCCTGCACCAAGAGCTGCACGCAGGGACTGAAGGTGATGCAGTATATCGCCTATGCACAGCGCGGCGAATTTGACAAATGCGCCGAGGAGTCCTTTGACTGCGTGATGTGCGGCGTGTGCTCGTCCCGCTGCCCTGCGGGCATTTCGCATCCGCAGGTGGCGATGCTGGCGCGCCGTATCAACGGCAAATATCTTGCTCCCAAGTCCGCGCATTTGGAGCAGCGGGTACAGGAGATCAAGGACGGCACCTTTACCGATCTCATTGAGGCGCTGATGGATAAGCCCATCGAGGAGCTTCAGGAGCTGTACAACACCCGTGAGATTGAGAAATAAGGAGGGCTTATCATGTACGCAAAGGAATTTCAGCAGTCGTTAAAGGCAGTAGAAGCGGCGCGTGCGGCAAACATTGCCTATGAGCCCGCCCGTATGACGGCAAAGGAAAAGGATGACCTGCTCGCAGCGTATCATCCGGACTATAAAAAGAGCGAATTCAAAGCGCTTTCCATCGGCCCGAACAAGGGCGAGGCTGTGCCGCATGAGCTGTGCGATATGCTGCAGGCGCACAGCCGCATTGCTGCGGCGGATGTCGATCTTGGCGATGTGCGCTATGATGTGGATGTGTTGATCATCGGCGGCGGCGGCGCAGGTGCTTCTGCGGCGATCGAGGCGCATGAGGCGGGTGCTGATGTCATGGTGGTGACAAAGCTGCGTATGGGCGACGCCAACACCATGATGGCAGAGGGCGGTATTCAGGCTGCCGACAAGCCCAACGATTCACCCGCCATCCACTTTGTGGATGCGTTCGGCGGCGGTCACTATGCCGCAAAGCGCGAGCTTTTGGCAAAGCTTGTCTGCGATGCGCCGGAGGCCATCCGGTGGCTCGACGATCTCGGCGTGGAATTTGACAAAGCACCGGACGGCACGATGATCACCACGCACGGCGGCGGTACTTCCCGCAAGCGCATGCACGCGGCGAAGGACTATTCCGGTGCGGAGATTATGCGCACCCTGCGGGATGAGGTTCTGAACCGCGGCATTCCGGTGGTGGACTTCACCTCCGCTATTGAGCTGATCCTCGACGAAAACGGCAAAGCCGCGGGCGCGGTGCTGATGAACATGGAGACCCAGGAGCTGATGGTGGCGCGCGCAAAGACCGTCATCATCGCCACCGGCGGTGCGGGACGCATGCACTATCAGGGCTTCCCGACCTCCAACCACTACGGCGCAACTGCCGACGGTCTGGTGCTCGGCTATCGTGTCGGCGCAAAGCTCCTGTATGCGGACACGCTGCAGTACCATCCGACCGGCGCGGCTTTCCCGCAGCAGATCTTCGGCGCGCTCGTGACCGAAAAGGTGCGCTCGCTCGGCGCAAAGCTCGTCAACCGCGACGGCAAGGTGTTCATGCATCCGCTGGAGACCCGCGATGTCGCGGCGGCGTCCATTATTCGTGAGTGCTCCGACCGCGATGCGGGCGTGGACACCGGCAGCGGCAAGGCCGTGTGGCTGGACACCCCGATGATCGAGGCGATCGGCGGGGAAGGCACGATCGAAAAGCGTATTCCCGCCATGATGCGTATGTTCGGTAACTACGGCATCGACATCCGCAAAGAGCCGATCCTCGTCTATCCGACGCTGCACTATCAGAACGGCGGACTGGACATCCATGTGAATGGCATGTCTACCAATGTGGAGAACCTGTTTGTTGCCGGTGAGGCGGTCGGCGGTATCCACGGACGCAACCGTCTGATGGGCAACTCGCTGCTCGATGTCATTGTTTTCGGCAGAAATGCCGGTCAGAACGCCGCTGCGGCTGCGGAAAAGACCACGGTCGGCAAGCTGACGCTGGCGCATATTGCGGCATTTGACGCCGAACGCGCTGCTGCCGGTATTGAAACGGACGCGGTATCGCCGCTCCTTTTGCCGGACTACAGAAGAAAAAAGTGAACAGAAAAAAGTGGGCAACTGAGGGGAGTTTTTATCATGATAGTGGATCTTTTGGAAGCACTGACGATATTCTGTTTCGGCCTTTCCTGGCCGATCTCCATCCGCAAATCGTGGATCTCGCGCACTGCGAAGGGCAAGAGCCTGTTTTTTGAGGTGTTCCTACTCGTCGGCTATGCCTGCGGCATCGCCAAGAAGGTTATCGAGGCAGGCGGCTTCCTCGGCATCACACCCAAGACCGGTTTTATCTTTTTCCTCAGCTTCTTCTTCTATGTGCTGAACTTCATTGAGATCTCCGTGGATGTGGCGCTGTATTTCCGCAACAAAAAGCTTGATGAGGCGGCGGACAAGGCAGTAGTAGAGGCTTAAAACACCGACTTTTGACAGGAGGTGCTGTATACGAAACAGACAGAGATTTCGCGTGCCACCTTCGGACGCATCCCGCTATATTTGAGCTATTTGCGCACGCTGGACGATGAGACCGCCACCATTTCCGCAACAACGCTTGCCGGAAAGGTCGGTCTCGGCGAGGTGCAGGTGCGCAAGGATCTCGGTGCCATCAGCGGCGCCGGTCGCCCGAAGGTCGGGTATGCGGTGCGAGAGCTGATAAAGGCGCTGGAGGCGCGGCTCGGCAGCAGCGGTAACACCAATGTGGTGGTGGTCGGTGCGGGACGACTCGGCAGAGCGCTTTTGGACTATGGTGGCTTTAAGGCTTACGGACTCAATCTTTCCGCGGCATTTGACATTGCCGTGGAGCAGGCGCAGGAAAGTGCCTGTGGCAAGCCGATCCTGCCGATGCGGGATCTTGAAGCGTATTGCACGCGACATGACATTCGCATCGCCATTCTCACCGTTCCGGCCGACTGCGCACAGACGGTATGTGACCGCCTGCTCAGCAACGGGGTCAAGGCATTTTGGTGCTTTGCTCCCTGTACGCTGTCGGTGCCGCCGGAGGTGACGGTGAAGTATGAAAATATGGCACTTTCTCTTGCGTATCTCAATATAAATACGATTGCAAACGAAGGGGATTTGTTATGAAAGTTACAGTATGTATCGGTTCTTCCTGCCACATTAAAGGCTCTCGCCAGGTGGTCGAGGGGCTGCAAAAGCTCATTGCGGAGCATGATCTTGCCGATCAGGCGGAGCTTGCCGGCACTTTTTGCATGGGCAAGTGTCAGGAGGGTGTTTGCGTCACGGTAGACGGCGTTTTCCACTCCGTGTCGCCTGACACGCTGCAAGCATTTTTTGAAGAAGAAATACTGAAAAAGGTTTGATGAAACAATGGTCATTCAAATTTGCGTCGGCTCTTCCTGTCATTTAAGAGGCTCCGAAGAGCTTGTCGAGCTGTTTCAGAACGCGATTGCCGAGAGAAAACTGGAGAGAGAGATCACCCTGGCGGGCAGCTTTTGCACAGGAAAATGCAATCGCGAGGGTGTGACTGTCACGGTGGACGATGATGTGTATACCGGCGTGACGCCGGAGAAATTTGACACCTTCTTTGCCGAAAAGGTGCTGAAACCGCTGGAACAGGAAAGGAAGTGACAGCATGGACTGTCTGACCCTGAAAAAATCCAACTGTAAGAACTGCTATAAATGTATCCGCCATTGCCCTGTAAAGTCTATTCGCTTTTCGGGAAACCAGGCGTATATCATCGGCAACGAATGCATCCTGTGCGGACAGTGCTTTGTCGTCTGTCCGCAGGACGCCAAGCAGATCGTCGATGAGACGGAAAATGTGCGTGTGCTGCTGCAGTCCGGCGATCCCGTCATCGTGAGCCTTGCCCCGTCCTTTGTCGCAAACTATAAGGGCGTTGGCATCGGCGCAATGCGGGAGGCGCTCAAAAAGCTCGGCTTCTTCGATGTGGAGGAGACCGCGATCGGGGCAACGATCGTGAAAAATGCCTACGAGGAAATGCTGGACGCGGCAGAGCGGGACATCATTATCACCTCCTGCTGCCATTCCGTCAATCTGCTTATCCAGAAGTATTTTCCGAATGAACTTGCCTATCTTGCCGATGTGCTGTCGCCGATGCAGGCGCACAGCAAAGACATCAAGCGCCGCTATCCGAACGCAAAGACCGTGTTCATCGGGCCGTGCGTGGCGAAAAAGGACGAGGCACAGTATTATGAGGGTATGGTCGACGCCGTTTTGACCTTCGACGAGCTGACGGCGTGGCTCAAGGCGGAGAACATCGAATTGCCGCAGGAGAGCGACGCCAGCGAAGAAAGCCGCGCACGGTTTTTCCCGACGACGGGCGGCATCCTCAAAACGCTGATAAGAGCCCACCCGCAGTATACCTACATGGCAATCGACGGCACGGAAAACTGCATTGCGGCGCTGCGCGACATTGAAAGCGGCAAAATTCACGGCTGCTTCATCGAAATGTCTGCCTGTGTCGGCAGCTGTGTCGGCGGTCCCGTGATGGAAAAATTCCATCGCTCGCCCGTGCAGGACTATGCGGCGGTGGCTCGGTTTGCCGGCAAAAAAGATTTTCCCGTGGAGCAGCCGGAGATTTCCGCGCTTGAGAAGGAATTTACGGCAATCGAGCTGCGCTCACAGCAGCCGACCGAGGAGCAGATCACCGAGATTCTGCGGCAGATGGGGAAGACAAAGCCGTCGGATGAGCTCAACTGCGGCTCCTGCGGCTATAACACCTGCCGCGAAAAGGCTGTGGCGATCTTCCAGGGAAAGGCGGAGGTCTCCATGTGCCTGCCGTATCTGAAGGATAAAGCGGAGAGCTTTTCCGACACGATCGTGCGCAACACCCCGAACGGGCTTTTCGTGCTTAACGAAAAGCTGGAGGTGCAGCAGATCAATAAAGCAGCACTCAAAATTGTCAATTTGCGCACGGCATCGGATATTCTCGGCGACGGTATTGTGCGCATTCTCGATCCTAAGGATTTTGTCGATGTTCTCGGCAGCGGCAGAAACATCTACAATAAAAGAGTGTATCTTGCCGAATATGAAAAGTATGTAGAGGAGACGGTTCTGCATGATCGGGAATATCGCCTGCTTGTCTGCATCCTGCGTGATGTGACCGAAGAGGAAATGCAGCGGGAACGCAAAGAGGATATCAGCCGCCAGACGGTGGAAATCGCGGACAAGGTGGTGGATAAGCAGATGCGCATCGTGCAGGAGATTGCCTCGCTGCTCGGTGAAACGGCTGCGGAAACCAAGATCGCCCTCTCAAAGCTGAAGGAGTCGATCGCCAATGAATAATCTTTGTGCAGACATCGGCTGGAAGAGCATCAACCATGAGGGTGAACAGCTCTGCGGCGACCATGTGGACATCGTGGAGCAGGACGAAAACTCCACCGTCATCGTGCTGGCGGACGGACTGGGAAGCGGTGTAAAGGCAAGCATCTTGTCAACGATCACCTCCAAGATCATCTCCACCATGATGGCAGAGGGGCTGTCACTGGAGGAATGTGTGGCGACCATCGCCGCGACGCTGCCGATCTGTTCGGTGCGCGGCGCCGCCTATTCCACCTTCACCATCATCCACCTCATCGACAATGTCACGGCGGAGATCATTCAATACGATAACCCGCATGTCATCATGCTGCGGGACGGCGAGATTTATACCTATGCGGAGAGCGAGCTGCATATCGATGGCAAGACCATCTATAAATCCACACTGAATTTGCAGGAGGGGGATGTGTTCGTCGCCATGAGCGACGGCTGCCCCCATGCCGGCATCGGCATCGCCTACAACTTCGGCTGGAAACGGGAGGACATTGCCGACTTTATGAAAACGGTCGCCGATGTCGGGTATACGGCGAAAACGCTTGCCACCATGCTGGTGGATGAGTGTGACCGCCTGTATGACCGCCGCCCGGGTGACGATGCAACGGCGTGTGTCGTGCGCATCCGGCGGCGCGAGCCGATGAACATTCTGTTCGGCCCGCCACGCAACCGCGACGACTGCGATCGCATGATGTCGCTGTTTTTCTCGAAAGAGGGAAAGCACATTGTATGCGGCGGCACGACCTCGTCCATTGCAGCGAAATATCTCGGAAAGCCGCTGAAACCCAGTCTCAATTTTGAAAGCAGCGATGTGCCGCCGACGGCGGAAATCGAGGGCGTGGATCTGGTGACGGAGGGCGTTATCACCATCAACAAGGTGATCGAATACGCCAAGGATGCCCTTGACAAAAATGAGCTATATGAGGAATGGAGCATCCGGCGCGACGGCGCATCCATGATCTGCCGTCTGCTGTTTGAAGAAGCGACCGACATCAATTTCTATGTCGGCAGGGCAGTCAATCCGGCACACCAAAATCCGGATCTGCCGATCAATTTCAACATCAAAATGAATTTGGTGGAGGAGCTTTCCGCCTGTCTCAAGCAGATGGGAAAACGCATCAAAGTCAGCTATTTCTAAGGGGAGGAATACTATGCGCAAGTTTGATACAAAAGTGCAGCACCTGAAATATAAGGTGCTGCGGGAGGTGGCGCGTCTTGCCTGGAACGACGAGCTGCTCGAAAATGTTATGAATATTCCGATGACCATTGTCCCCGGGAAAACGCCGACCATGCGTTGCTGTGTCTACAAAGAGCGCGCCATCCTCGGTGAGCGTGTCAAGCTGGCGATGGGTGGGGATAAGACCAACCCCAACATCATCGAGGTCATCGACATCGCCTGCGACGAGTGCCCGATGGGCGGCTATGAGGTGACGAACGCCTGCCGCGGCTGTCTGGCACACCGCTGTGAGGATGTCTGCAAATTCGGAGCTATCACCTTCGACCATCAGCATGTGGCGCACATTGACAAATCGAAATGTAAAAACTGCGGTGCCTGCTCGAAGGTCTGCCCCTATACGGCGATCGTCAACCGCAAGCGTCCCTGTGAGAACGCCTGCAAGATCAAGGCGATCACCATGAACGAGGATAAGGCGGCGGCGATCGACAGCAAGAAGTGTATCGCCTGCGGCGCTTGCGTATACCAGTGCCCGTTCGGCGCAATCATGGACAAATCCTTTATTCTCGATGTCATCGATCTCATCAAAAAGAGTGAGAACAATCGGAAATATAAGGTCTATGCCGTGGTGGCGCCCGCCATCTCCAGCCAGTTCTCCTATGCCAAGCTGGGGCAGGTCATCACCGGTCTGAAGGAACTCGGCTTCCACACGGTGGTCGAGGCGGCGCTCGGTGCGGATATGGTCGCGGATGCCGAGTCCATAGAGCTTGCCGAAAAGGGCTTTCTCACAAGCTCCTGCTGCCCCGCGTTTGTGTCCTACATCGAAAAATCCTTCCCGCAGATGCTGCCCTTCGTGTCGCATAACCTTTCCCCGATGGCGACCATCGCCAAGTATCTGAAGGCACATGAGGAAAACTGCAAGGTGGTCTTTATCGGGCCGTGCACCGCCAAAAAAGGCGAGGTGCAGCGGGACGAGGTGAGACCGTATGTGGACGCTGCCATGACCTTCGAGGAGCTGCAGGCGCTGTTTGACAGCAAGGAGATCGACATCACCACGCTGCCGGAGGGCGTGCTCGATAACGCATCCTATTTCGGCCGTATCTTCGCCCGCTGCGGCGGTCTGGCCGACGCAGTCGCCGAGGGCATGAAGGAGCACGGCGAGACGGAGTTTAAACTCAAGGCCTGCTCCTGCGACGGCATCGAGGAATGTCGCATCGCGCTCATCAAAAAGGACAAAGGGCTGCTTGACGCCAACTTCATTGAGGGCATGGCGTGTATCGGCGGCTGCATCGGCGGTGCCGGCTGCCTGACGCACGGCGAAAAGAACAAGGCCGAGGTCGATAAATATGGCAGGGAGGCCTATGAAAAGACCATCGCCGACGCCATTTCGGTGCTGAAATAACGATCCATATTGGTCACATCGCCCGCGGAAAACCGCGGGCGATGCCGGTAAAAAACGGCAGGCATCAAAGGATGCCTGCCGTTTTTTGGTGCCGCTGACCGGACTTGAACCGGTACGGTATCGCTACCGGGGGATTTTAAGTCCCCTGTGTCTGCCGATTCCACCACAGCGGCGTGGAACGGCTTTTATCATACGGCATTTTTGTACATTTGTCAAGGTTTCCCACAACGAAACTTGACGAAACCGTTTTTTCGGGTTAGAATAAAAGGAAATGAAATGCAATGGGAAAAGGATGGAATGTATGGCACAGAGGAAGTCCAGCTACGATAACGACAGTATACGTTCCCTGAAGGGCGCCGACCGCGTGCGCAAACGCCCTGCGGTCATTTTCGGCTCGGACGGGCTGGAGGGCTGCGAGCATGCGGTTTTTGAAATTCTCTCCAACTCCATCGACGAGGCGCGCGAGGGGTTCGGCGACCGCATCATCACCACCTGCTTTGCCGACGGTTCGATCGAGGTGCAGGATTTCGGGCGCGGCGTGCCGCTGGACTATAACCAAAAAGAGGGACGGTATAACTGGGAGCTGATCTTCTGCGAGATGTATGCCGGCGGTAAGTATAACACCAACCAGGCGGAAAACTATGAGTTTTCGCTCGGCCTCAACGGTCTCGGCGCTTGCGCCACACAGTATTCCTCGGAATATATGGATGTTGAGGTGCACCGCGACGGCTACAAATTCACGCTGCACTTTGAGCACGGCGAAAATGTCGGCGGTCTGCAAAAAGAACCGTATGCCAAAAAGGATACCGGCACGGTCATCCGTTGGAAACCCGATCTGGCGGTCTTCACCGATATTAACATCCCGAAGGAATACTATCTGGACACCCTGCGCCGCCAGGCGATTGTCAACAACAACCTGCGTTTCGTGCTGCGCACGCAGCAGGACAAGGGCTTTGAGACGCAGGAGTTTCTGTATGAAAACGGCATCGAGGACTATGTGAAGGAGTTTGTCGGCGACAACGCCATGACCGGCGTACAGTTCTGGTCGGCGGAGCGCGTGGGCAGAGACCGAGAGGACAAGCCCGATTACAAGGTGAAGCTCAATGTCGCCATGTGCATCTCCAACAAGGTGACGCTGCAGGAATACTATCACAATTCCAGCTGGCTGGAATACGGCGGTTCTCCCGAAAAGGCGGTGCGCTCCGCTTTTGTTTCGCAGATCGACGCCTATTTGCGGCAAAACGGAAAATATCTCAAAAACGAGAGCAAGATAAACTTCCAGGATGTGCAGGACTGCCTCGTGCTGGTCTCCTCCTCGTTCTCCACGCAGACCTCCTATGAGAACCAAACGAAAAAGTCCATCACCAACCGCTTTATCCAGGAGGCGATGACGGACTTCCTGAAACACAATCTCGAAGTGTTTTTCCTCGAAAATAAGGCGGACGCGGACAAGCTGGCGGAACAGGTGCTTATCAACAAGCGCAGCCGCGAAAAGGCGGAAAACACGCGTCTTAACCTCAAAAAAACGCTGCAATCCGGCAATGATCTCACCTCCCGTGTCGAGACCTTCGTCGATTGCCGCAGCCGCAAGGTGGAGGAGCGCGAGCTGTTCATCGTGGAGGGCAAATCCGCTATGGGTGCTTGCGTGCAGGCGCGCAATCCCGATTTCCAGGCGATCATCCCCGTGCGCGGAAAAATTCTCAATTGCCTCAAATCCGAGTACGATAAAATCTTCAAAAGCGAGATCATCACCGACCTTATCAAGGTGCTCGGCTGCGGCGTGGAGGTCAAGAACAAGAACAAGGAAATGGTGACCTTTGACCTGAATCTTTTGCGCTTCAGCAAGGTCATCATCTGCACCGATGCCGATGTGGACGGTTTCCAGATCCGCACGCTGATCCTCACCATGCTCTACCGGCTCACGCCGACGCTCATCGAGACCGGCAGGGTGTTCATTGCGGAAACCCCGCTTTATGAGATCACCTGCAAGAAGGACACCTATTTTGCCTATAACGACCGCGAAAAGGCAGAGGTGCTGGCGACGCTCGGCGATCAGAAATACACCATTCAGCGCTCCAAGGGTCTCGGTGAGAACGACCCCGAGATGATGTCGCTCACCACCATGAACCCCGCGACAAGGCGGCTTGTGCGGGTCGATCCTGCAGCGGCGGAGGCGACGGCGGAAATGTTTGACATTCTGCTCGGTGACAACCTGAACGGCAGAAAAGAGTATATCGCCGCGCACGGTGCCGAATATCTCGAAATGGTCGACCTTAGCTGAGGGGGGAGAAAGACGATGGCCAAAAAAACAAAAGCCGTTCAAACGGTGGATAAACTGCCGGATAACGCCCACATCACGGGCGCCGGCGAGATCGAGGCGCAGGCGATCACCGATACGCTGCGCACCAACTATATGCCCTATGCCATGAGCGTCATCATGTCGCGTGCCATTCCGGAGATCGACGGCTTTAAGCCCTCACACCGGAAGCTCCTGTACACGATGTACAAAATGAACCTGCTCGGCGCACAGCGGGTGAAATCCGCAAACATCGTCGGTGCGACCATGAAGCTCAATCCGCACGGCGACGCGGCGATTTATGAGACGATGGTGCGTCTGTCCAGCGGCAACGAGTCTCTTTTGCACCCGTTCGTGGACTCCAAGGGCAACTTCGGCCGCGCTTATTCCAGCGAAATGGAATATGCCGCATCGCGTTACACCGAGGCAAAGCTGGAGCCGATCGCGGCGGAGCTTTTCCGCGACATTGACAAGGAAACGGTGGATTTCGTCGATAACTATGACGCCTCCACGAAAGAACCGACGCTGCTGCCGGTGAGCTTTCCGTCCATCCTCGTCAACAATAACATGGGCATCGCCGTTGGCATGGCGAGCAACATCTGCTCCTTCAATCTGCGGGAGGTCTGCGAGACCACCATCGCGCTCATGCGCGATCCCGATCATCCGATCGCCGACACGCTGCAAGCGCCCGATTTTCCCGGCGGCGGGCAGATCGTCTATGATCGCGCCGCTATGGAGCGGCTGTATGAAACGGGCCGCGGCAGCGTGAAGGTGCGCGCCGTGTATCAGTATGACAAAGCGGCGAACTGCATCGACATCACGCAAATTCCCTACAGCACAACGGTCGAAGCCATCATTTCCAAGATGGTGGAGCTGGTCAAGGCGGGAAAGCTGCGGGAGGTCTCCGATGTGCGCAACGAGATCGGTCTTGACGGTCTGAAGATCACGATCGACCTCAAACGCGGCGTCGATCCCGACAAGCTGATGAACCGTCTGTATGCCATGACGCCGCTCGAGGACAGCTTTTCCTGCAACTTCAATGTGCTCATCGCCGGGGTGCCGCAGGTGCTCGGCGTGCGCAGCATCCTTGGCGAGTGGATCGCGTTCCGCACCGAATGTGTGCGGCGGCGCACCTATTTTGATCTGCAGAGGGCGAAGGAAAAGCTACATCTGCTCAAAGGCCTTTCCAAGATCCTGCTCGACATCGACAAAGCCATTTCCATCGTGCGCAGCACGGAGGAGGAGGCAGAGGTCGTGCCGAACCTCATGATCGGTTTCGGCATCGACAAGATCCAGGCGGAATATGTAGCGGAGATCAAGCTGCGCCATCTGAACCGCGAATATATCCTCAAACGCACCGCCGAGATGGAGCAGCTCATCGCCGACATTGCCGAGATGGAGGACATTCTGGCGAAGGAAAGCCGCGTGCGCAAAATCATCATCGGCGAGCTGCAGACGGTGGCGGAGAAATACGGCATGCCGCGCAGATCGACCGTTCTCTATGCCACCGAGATTACCGAGACGGCGCAGGAGGCGGAGGAGGAGATTCCCGACTATCCCTGTACCTTCTTCTTCACCAAGGGCGGCTATTTCAAGAAGATCACGCCCGCCTCGCTGCGCATGAGCAGCGAGCACAAGCTCAAAGAGGGAGACGAAATCACCCAAACGGTGGAGGGGAGCAACCGCCGCGAGCTGCTGTTCTTCACCGACAGCGCGACCGTTTACAAGACGCGGGCATCGGAGTTTGGCGACACCAAGGCGAGCAGCATGGGCGACTTTGTTGCGACCCAGTTGAAATTCGACGCGGGCGAGGCAGTGCGCTATATGGTGGCGACCTCCGATTATAAGGGCTTTATGCTGTTTTGCTTTGAAAACGGCAAAATTGCCAAGGTGGAGCTTTCCGCCTATGCCACCAAAAATAACCGCCATAAGCTTATCGGCGCCTACAGCGACAAGAGCCCGCTCGTAGCGGTGCTGTATATGGAGGAGGACGGCGAGGTGCTGCTCACCGCCACCTCCGGCAGACGCCTTTTGGTGCACACGGGCGCCATCGCGCCTAAGACCACCCGCTCGACCATCGGCGTGCAGGCGATGACGCTTAAGGGCAAACACAGGCTGTCGGCGGTACAGCGGTATACCGCGGGATCGCTGACAAAGGAGAACCGCTATCGCACGAAGAACCTGCCCGCAGCGGGCGCACTGCCGCTGGCGGAGGACTACGGCGAACAGCTCACCATGATGTAAAAAAAGACCGCCGTCGGGAAGTCCAAAGGATTTTCCGGCAGCGATCCCGACAGCGGCTACGCAAACGCAATCTGTATCCGTTGTCCTTCGTAGTGTGCACCGCTTTGCGGGAAATATGTGCAAAATAAAAAAACAGTTGCATTTTTCTGCGGTTTGTGGTACACTGTATGAACATGAATGTGTATTATTAACCTTTGGGGGTACGGATATGTCTGCTTTGGAAATTGTTTTTGGTATTGTGCTGATTATTTTATCTGTTGCGATCATTATGATCGTTCTGATGCAGGAAAGCCGCGAGGCGGGTCTCGGTGTGATTTCCGGTGCTGCCGACTCCTTCATGGAAAAGGGAAAGGCAAAGACCTTCAATGCCTTCCTCGCCAAATGGACGAAATGGATCTCCATCGTTTTCTTCGTCTTGGTGCTGGCTGCCATGGTGGTCACCAACCTGAAATAAGTGCTTTCTGAAAGCCGTCCGCAAAATGCGGACGGCTTTTTTGTTTATTTCGGGCATATTTGGACAATACTGGTAATACACTGAAAACGGAGGGAACCATCTATGGAAAATGTACTCAAGCGCGTTATTCTGCGACCGCAGACACCGGAGGCGCCCACACAGCAGGCAATTCGGGAGGTTACCCGACGCATGGAGGCAATGGAAACGCAGTATGCCATGCTCAGCGACAACGACCTGATCGAGGCATGCATTTTTGAGATGGAGGCGCTGCGCGCGCAATATCGCTTTTTGCTGCGCAGGGCAAAGGAGGAAAATGTGAGCGGCAGCTGTCGGCGGCTCGCGTGGGAAGGATAGTAGGAGGAGCATATGACAACGGGTATGAACATTCTCGCCGCCGTTTTGAGCGGTGCAGCGGCACTGACGGTTTTGGTCATGATGGTGCGCACGGGAAAACCGGTACGCCGGGCGGCAACATCGCTCGTGGAAGGGTTTTGCGCTATGGCGGCGGTGGATGTCGCCGGCATCTTCACCGGCGTTTCGCTCGGCTTTTCATGGTTCACGGCGGCTGTCTGCGGCGTTTTCGGCATCCCCGGTGTCATTTCTCTGCTTATCATGCGCGCATTGGCGTTGTAAAGTAAGACAAACCGCAGTATCTGCAGTTGCAGATACTGCGGTTTTGTGTTATACTGTCCCAAAAGGCAGGAGGTTATCCTATGAAGATTTTGATGATTCCGTCGTGGTACGGCACGAAAAGCGCGCCGCTGCTCGGCTCATTTTATAAAGAACAGGCGGAGGCACTGGCAGCGCTCGGCCACGATGTGGCAGTGCTGTATGCCGAGGTGGGCGGCAGCTTTTCCCGCCGTGTCAACGGATTGACACACAAGGTGGTGAACGGCGTTAATACCTACACCTATGTGCGCCCCAACCTCACGCCGCGCTTGGAAAAGGGACGCTGTTTTCAGCGCACGCGGATGCTGCTGCATCTGTATAAAAAGCTCGAAAAGGAATGGGGCAGACCGGATGTGGTCAATCTGCGCTCCTCCCTGCAGGGCTATGAGGCGCTTGCCCTTTGCCGCAAACATCGCCTGCCGCTGTTTTTCATGGAGCATTCCTCGTTTGTCGTGACCGAGGGGGAGGGGAGCGCGGCGGTCGCAAGACTGCGCGCCGTCATGAAGGCGGCGGCAGTCAACGCCTGTGTCAGCTCGGTGCTGATGCGGGTGATGCAGCCGATCGACAAAAACACGCGCCTCATTCCGGATTTTGTGGATGAACGCCGCTTTTGCATCACCGAAAAAACGCAGCCGACCGACCGTTTCGTGTTTGCTGCGATGGGGCAGCTGCGCCCCATTAAGGGGCACGACACGCTCATTCGCGCGTTTGCACGGTTAAAACAGCTGACCGATCGACCGGTGGAGCTGCGCATCGCCGGAACGGGCGGGCTGCATGACTATCTGCAAGGCATCATCGACGCCGAGGGTGTCGGGGACTGCTGCACCCTCTGCGGCGCCGTGCCGCGCGACGAGGTGTGCGCGTTCATGAACAACTGCGACTGCTTTGTTTGCTCGTCCCGCACGGAAATGCTCTCATGCGTGCTGCACGAATGTGCCGCCTGCGGCAAGCCCGCAATCGCTACCGCCTGCGGAGGCCCGCAGGACATTATCACAGAGGACTCCGGCGTGCTGGTGCCGGTGGACGATGTGGAGACGATGGCACAGGCGATGTACCGCATGCTGGATGCGGCAGCGACTTATGACCGACAAAAAATTCGCGACAGCATCATCGCGCGTTTCGGGCGCGAGGAAGTCTGTCGCTTGCTGATCGACGCCTGTGAAAGCGCCGCGGAGGTGAAAAAATGATGCAGCTCCCGCTATCAAAGACCCTCACCGTGCATGAAAACGGCGCAGTTTACTATTCCTTTCCGCATATGGACGCCTACCCGTTTATCCGAAACGGCTTTTCCACCCGCCTCGGCGGCGTGAGCGGGGGGATCTATGCGTCCATGAACCTCAGCTATACCCGCGGGGACGAAAAAGCGGCGGTGGATGAGAACTTTGTCCGCATCTGTGCCGCCATGAAGCTGTCCGCCGCCGATGTGGTGCTATCCGCGCAGGAGCATCACACCACCCTCAAAAATGTCACCGCCGCCGATCGCGGCATCGGGCTTTCCCGTCCGCCGTTTGTCGATGTGGACGGTCTTTTGACCGATGAACCGCAGGTGGTGCTGTGCACACAGTATGCGGATTGTGTGCCGCTGTTGTTTGCAGACCCGGTGCGGCATGTGGTCGCCGCATCGCACGCGGGCTGGCGCGGCACGGTCGCCGAGATCGGCAGACAGACCGTGGAGCGGATGCAAAGCGACTACGGCTGCGATCCGCACGATATACTGGCGGGCATCGCGCCGTCGATCGGTCCTTGCTGTTTTGAGGTAGATGCGCCGGTGGCAGAGGCGTTTGAGGGGCTTTCCGTGACGGATGGCGACTGCTGCCGCGAAGGCGGGGACGGCAAATTCTTTGTTGACCTATGGGAGACCAACCGCCGCATTTTGCTGTCTGCGGGCGTAAAGGCAGAAAACATTACAGTCACAGATCTCTGCACCCGCTGCCATCCGCAGCTTTTCTGGTCGCACCGGTTCAGCGGCGCTGCCCGCGGCAGCCTGGCGGCGTTTATCGCGCTGACATAACGCGCTTAGCCTTTCGGTGCCAAATAGAAGTACAGGGCAAAAGCCCGGTCATTTGCCCAGTCGTCATAGAAAGCGCCCTTTCTCCCGTCAAAAGCTATTCTTTCCCGGCATTCATTGTATCCTCTGTTATAGGGGGGAACAATGCACAAATGAAACATGAAATTGCACTTTTCGCACCGCCCGGCGCGCCGCTATTGCGGCGCGTTTTTTGTGCGTATCGGCGGCGTGCCAAAGGCCTTTTGATAGGCACGGTAAAAAGCGGAATAGTCGCGAAACCCACAGGCGGCTGCCGCGTCGGTCGCGGATGCGCCGTGACCGATCTGCTCCTTGGCGGCGATGAGTCGCTTTGTTTGTACATATTTCCAAACGGTGCTGCCCGTTGCGTGCTTAAAGCTGCGACAGAGCTGCGAACGGCTGATGAAAAAGCGGTCGCAGACGGCATCGAGCGTCAGCTCCTCAAAAAGGTGCTCATTGATATAGCGGATAATGCGATAAATAGCGGTGGTCGGCACGGCGGCGGCATCCTGTATCCGCGCGACGGCGGCGCGCTCTACCTCAAAAAGCAGCGGCGCAAGGTTTATGAGAATCTGCATACGCACATGCTCTGTCGGCCGCACCATGTTGTGCAGCAGGCGGCGGTAGGTATCGTCGGCAAAATTCTGCGGCAGATAGGCGTTATATTGCCCATCCTCCCGCAAAAGAAACGGGCGCAGCAAAAGGTCGCTGCTGTCCGACGGCAAAAGCTCCTGCCGAAAATGCAGCGCCATACGGTGATAGGGGTGTGCGGGATCGATCTCCGTATAGTGCGACTCGGTTGGGCGCATCAGCATCAGCATGCCGGCCCGCAGGGGATAGGCGTTGCCCTCCACATGGAACACCCCGCTGCCGGAAATGCAGTAGTATAGCTCGAACATGTCGTGCGTGTGTGCGACAAATGCCGACGGCTGCGGTACGGGATCCAGAGAGTGATGAAAAAACAGTTCCTCGTCTTTGAAGCTGAAAAGGTTTTCCATGGTGTCACCTCGGTGTCATCATACCATACAAAGATACGATTTGCAATATCTTTGCCACTATTCACAATGGATATTTGCAATTTTTTCTATATAATGGAAGTATGGAGGTGCGGATATGAACGCGGAGTATCTTTTACACGGCGAAACGGCAAAGGCGTTGTATGACAGTGTGCGGAGGCTGCCGATCATCGACTATCACTGTCATTTGTCACCGCAGGAGATCTGCGAGGATAAACCGTTTGACAACATTGGGCAGATGTGGCTTGCGGGGGATCATTACAAATGGCGGCTGATGCGCGCGGCGGGTGTCGACGAGCGGTATATCACCGGCGACGCCGACTGGCATGAAAAATTCCTGCACTATGCCGCGGCGCTGGAATTTGCTGCGGGAAACCCGCTGTATCATTGGTCGCACATGGAGCTGTCGCAGTTTTTCGGCATTGACGAACCGCTGACGGCGGCGACGGCTGAGGACATATACAGGCGGGCAAACGACTGTATCCGTGAGAGCGGTCTTTCACCGCGTAAGCTGATGCGGGATGCCCGCGTGGAGACGGTGTGTACCACCGACGATGTGACGGACGACCTTTCGTGGCATCGGCGCATTGGCGCTGACGCGACCTTTCCCGTGCGCGTGCTGCCGTCGTTTCGCACCGATAACCTGCTTTTGATGCGGCGCGCCGATTATCCCGCTTATATTCTGCGCCTTTCCGCCGCGGCAGGGGTGCAAGTGAAAGACCTTGCCACCCTGAAAGCAGCGGTGGAAAACCGCCTTTTGTTCTTTGTGCAACACGGTTGCCGCTTCACCGATGTCGGCATCCCGTTTTTCCCGACGGCGGTCGCCGACGAAGAAAAAGCGAACGCGACCTTCTGTGCACTTTTGCAGGGAAAGACGGTGACGGACGACGAGTACCTGGCGCTTTTGGGACATCTATATGTTTTTTTGGGCAGGCTGTACCGCGAAAACGGGCTGGTGATGCAGTGGCATTTGGCGGTCACGCGCAACGCCAACACGGCACTTTTCACACGCTGCGGTGCGGACTGCGGCGTGGATTGTGTGGGGGACATGTTGTGTGGCGGCGATCTCATCGCCATGCTGGATGCCTTGCAGCAAAATGACGCGCTGCCGCAAACGGTCCTCTATTCGCTCAACGATGCCAACGCCGCCCAGATCGCCTCGATCGCGGGCGCGTTCCCCGGTGTGCGGTGCGGAGCGGCATGGTGGTTCTGCGACCACAAGCGCGGTATCCGCAGGGAAATGGAGATCATTGCCGAAAACGGCACGCTCGGCGCGTTTCTCGGTATGCTGACCGACTCGCGCAGCTTTCTTTCCTATGCGCGACATGACTATTTCCGCCGCATCCTTTGTACCATGCTCGGAGAATGGGCGGACGCGGGGGAATATCCCTTCGATAACGCCAAAAAGCTGGCAAGGAAAATTGCATACGACAACATACGGCAACTGATGGAGGAACACAAATGAAGCTGACATTTCGTTGGTATGGGGAGGACGATCCCGTCACCCTTGAAAAGATCGCGCAGATCCCCTGCATGACCGGCATCGTCTCGGCGGTCTATGATGTGCCGCCGGGGGAGGTCTGGAGCAGGGAGAGCATCGAAAAGGTGAAAAGCGCTGCAGCGGCGCACGGGCTTGCCTTCGAGGTCGTGGAGAGCGTGCCTGTGTCGGAGGACATCAAGCTCGGTACGGAAAAAGCGCCTCGCCTGATCGAGAACTATTGTGAGAATGTACGGCGGTTGGCAAAGGCGGGCGTCAAGTGCATCTGCTATAACTTCATGCCGGTGTTCGATTGGCTGCGCAGCGAGCTGGAGCACGCACAGCCGGACGGTGCAAACGCGCTGGCGTATGACGAAGCGACCGTGCGGGCGATGGATCCGCTCAAGGGCGATCTGTCACTGCCGGGATGGGACGCGAGCTACACGAAGGCGGAGCTTAAAAGCCTTCTTGCCGCTTATGCCGCATGCGGCGAGGAGGGGCTTTGGAAAAATCTTCGGACTTTTCTGCAAGCGGTCATCCCCGTGGCGAAGGAAAACGGCGTCAACATGGCGATCCATCCGGACGATCCGCCGTGGAGCATGTTCGGACTGCCGCGCATCATCTCCAATAAACAGAATCTACAGCGGTTTCTTGACCTCGTGCCGGAGAAAAACAACGGCATTACCTTCTGCACCGGCTCGCTCGGCGCCGACCCGCAAAACGACCTTGTCGACATGGCGGCGACCTTTGCCGACCGCATCCATTTTCTGCATCTGCGCAATATCCGGCACACGGGAGAACGGCAGTTTGAGGAGGTCGGACATCCGACAGCCTGCGGCTCTGTCGATATGTTTGGTGTGGCAAGGGCGCTCTCGGCGCACGGCTTTGACGGCTATGTGCGGCCGGATCACGGACGCATGATCTGGGGAGAATGCGGGCGCTACGGCTATGGACTGTATGACCGCGCGCTGGGTGCTGCGTATATCGTCGGACTGTTTGAGGCAATCGAAAAGATGGGAGGAAAACAGCATGGGTGAATGCTTGAACAAAACAGTTGTGATAACCGGGGCGGGCGGCGTTTTGTGCTCCGGCTTTGCGGAATATCTGGCGGCAAAGGGCGCAAGGGTGGCGCTCCTTGATCTGAACGGCGACGCTGCGGCGGCGGTCGCCGCCCGCATCACGGATGCAGGCGGCAGGGCAAAAGCGTACCCTTGCAATGTGCTGGATCGCGCGGCGCTTGAAAGGGTGCACGCACAAGTGCTGGCGGATCTCGGCAAATGCGACATTCTCATAAACGGTGCGGGCGGCAACCATCCGCGCTGCACAACGCTGCACGAGGAATATGCGGCGGGCGACGAGTCCGCGACGGATTTTCTGACCTTTTTCAATATCGAGGACAAAGGCTTTGACTTTGTTTTCGACCTCAACCTCAAGGGCGTTTTGCTGCCGAGTCAGGTGTTCATGCCCGATATGCTGGGACGCGCGGGCTGCTGCGTTCTGAACATTTCCTCCATGAACGCCTATCGCCCGCTGACGAAGATCCCCGCCTATTCGGCGGCAAAGGCGGCGGTGAGCAATTTCACTGCGTGGCTTGCCGTGCACTTTGCCAAGGCGGGCATCCGCGTCAACGCGATCGCGCCCGGGTTTTTCGTCACAAATCAGAACCGCGCACTGCTTTTTCAGGAGGACGGCACGCCTACGGCGCGTACCGATAAGATCCTTGCCGCAACCCCCATGGGCAGATTCGGCGAGGCAAAAGAGCTGCTCGGCGCTTTGGACTTTTTGACCGACAGCGAAAAAGCGGGCTTTGTGACCGGCATCACACTGCCGGTGGACGGCGGCTTTTCCGCCTATGCGGGCGTTTGAGGGGGTGTCATCATGAATATACATATCCATGCTTTTGCCGACGAGGCGGGGGAAAGCCTGAAAACGCAGATCGCCGCCATGAAGCGAAACGGGCTTTGCGGCTTAGAAGCGCGCAACATCGACGGCAAAAACGCCTGTGACCTGCCGCCAAAGACCCTGCGCGAGGTGCGCCGCATGCTGGATGACGCGGGACTTGTGACCTTTGCGATGGGGTCGCCGATCGGCAAGATCGACATAGAAGAGGACGATTTCGCCGCACATTTGGAGCGGTATAAGCGCACGATCGAGGCGGCGCACATCCTCGGCACGGACAAGATCCGCCTTTTCTCCTTTTTCATGCCGAAAGGGAAAGACCCCGCCCTGTATGAAAGCACGGTCATCGACCGCATGGGGCAGTTTGCGGAAATTGCCCGCAGCGAGGGCGTTTTCGCCTGTCACGAGAACGAAAAGGGCATTTTCGGCGACACTGCTGCGCGGTGTGCGCGCCTGCTTGCGGCAGTGCCTGACCTTTGCGCCGTGTTCGATCCCGCAAACTTTGTGCAGTGCGGACAGGACACATGGGAGGCGTGGGAATTGCTGCACGCCCGCGTGCGGTATATGCACATCAAGGACGCGCTGAAAGACGGCAGCGTCGTGCCTGCGGGCAAGGGCGACGGCAATGTGCAGAAGATCGTTTCCGCCTATGTCGCAGCAGGCGGCAGGGACTTCACCGTCGAGCCGCACCTTAGAGTGTTCAAGGGTCTTGCCGATTTGGAGCAGAAGGGCAACGAAAGCAGGATCGGCGAAAACTTCGTGTATGCCACAAACGACGAGGCGTTCGACGCCGCCTGTGCGGCGTTTCGCACGATACTGTGAGGTGAGAGTATGGAAATTGGCGCACAGTTGTATACCCTGCGGGATTTCTGCAAGACAACGGAGGCATTTGCCGAAACGCTGCGGCGCGTGGCGGACATCGGCTATAAAACGGTGCAGGTGTCCGGCACTTGTGCCTATGATCCCGCATGGCTGAAGGAAAGGCTTACGGAAAACGGGCTGCGGTGCGTGCTGACGCACATACCGCGTGAGGAATTGCTCGCAGATGCGGCGGCGGTGGCGGCAAGGCATGATGTTTTCGACTGCCGCTATGTCGGACTGGGGTGCTTTCCGCTCGACGAGGAGAAGGACGGCTGTCGGTATGCGGATTTTCTGGAGCAGTACCGACTGGTGGCGAAAACGCTGCGAGAGCACGGAAAGTATTTCATGTATCACAACCACGACGCGGAATTTCGCCGCGTGGGGAACACCGTGTATCTTGAAAAGATGGCGGAGGACTTTTTGCCGACGGAAATGGGTTTTACGCTTGACACCTTTTGGGTGCAGGCGGGCGGCGGTGATCCTGCCGCATGGCTCTCCCGCCTTTCCGACAGAGTGCCGTGCATTCATTTGAAGGATTTTGCCTACGGCAGAAAGATGGCGGTGCTGGGCGAGGGCAACCTGAACTTCGACCGCATCTTTGAAAAGGCAAGGGACGCCCATGTGCGGTACATGCTGGTGGAGCAGGACGACTGCAACGGTGAAGATCCCTTTGCGTGCTTAAAACGCAGCTATGCCTATCTGCGTTCCCGCGGATTTTGAGGAGGAAGAATGATGGAAAAGAAAATTCGTCTCGGCATCATCGGCATCGGCAACATGGGCAGCACCCATGCAAAGCACATTGTCGGCGGCGACTGTCCCGATTTTGAACTGGTTGCGGTGGCGGACACGAACCCCGACCGCCTTTCGTGGGCGAAAAGGGAGCTGTCGCCCGCCATCGATGTTTTTGAGGACGCGACGGCGATGCTGGACAGCGGGAAGATTGATGCGTGCATGGTGTGCGTGCCGCACTATTTTCATCCGCAGTATGCCATTGCGTGCATGGAGCGCGGCATCCATGTGATGGTGGAAAAGCCCGCAGGCGTCTACACAAAGCAGGTGCGGGAAATGAACGAAACGGCGAAAAAGCATCCGGATGTGGTGTTCGGCATGATGTTCAATCAGCGCACCAACTGTGTCTATCGCAAGATGCACGAACTGGTGAAGTCGGGGAAATACGGCGCACTGCGCCGCACAAACTGGCTCATCACCACATGGTATCGCCCGCAGGCATACTATGATTCCGGAGACTGGCGCGCGACATGGAGCGGGGAGGGCGGCGGTGTGCTGCTCAACCAGTGCCCGCATCAGCTTGATCTGTGGCAGTGGATCTGCGGCATGCCGCAAAAGGTGCAGGCAAAGCTGCGTTTTGGGCAGTGGCACGACATCGAAGTCGAGGACGATGTCACCGCCTATGTGCAGTATCCGAACGGTGCGACCGGCGTGTTTGTGACCTCTACCGGCGACGCCCACGGCAGCAACCGCTTTGAAATTCAGCTCGACGGCGCGCAGATCATCGCCGACGGCGAGCATACGCTTAAAATCTATGAATTTGAAACGCCTGAGCCGTTGTTCACAAAGGAAAACACCGTGCCGTTCGGCGCACCGAAGGTGATAGAGATCACGCCGGAGCTGGACGGCAAAAACGAACAGCATAACGGCGTTATCCGTGCTTTCGGCGGCGCTATTCTGCGCGGCGAGCCGCTCATAGCGGACGGCAGCGAGGGCATAAACGGTCTGACGCTGTCAAACGCCATGCACCTTTCCGCATTTCTCGACAGAGAAATTTCTCTTCCCTTCGACGAGGAACTGTATTATACTGAACTCATGAAGCGCGTGGCGACCTCGCGGCGCAAGACGGGCGTGAGATCCGTCATCGCGGACACCGAGGGCACCTACGGTAAGTGAGGGGACAGCATGAAAACAGTGCGTTTTTGCGTTATTGGCATCGGCAACATCGGAACGGCGCATGCCGCCTGCCTGGCGGCGGGGAAGATCGAAGGGGCGACGCTTTCCGCGGTCTGTGACATCGACCCGTCGCGGCGCGCCTTTGCGGAAAAGACATGGGGCGTGCCCGCTTTTGCCGATCTTGCGGAGCTGTTGTCAAGCGGCGCGGCGGACGCCGTGGAGATCGCCGTGCCGCACCCGCTGCATGCGGACATGGCCATGGCGGCGCTACAAAGCGGCATGCATGTGCTGGTGGAAAAGCCGGTGGACATCACCGTTTCCAAGGCACGGGCGCTGAACGAGGTTGCCGCAAGGTCGGGACGGGTGTTCGGCATCATGTTCAATCAGCGCACGAACCCCCTGTTTGCAAAGGCGCGGGAGATCGTACAGGGCGGCGCGCTCGGCAGGCTCAAGCGCACCGTGTGGATCATCACCAACTGGTATCGCACGCAGCACTACTACGACTCCGGCAGCTGGCGTGCGACATGGAGCGGGGAGGGCGGCGGTGTGCTGCTCAACCAAGCGCCGCACAATCTGGATCTCTGGCAGTGGATCTGCGGCATGCCGCAGGAGGTGACGGCGTTTTGCGATGTCGCCAAATACCACCGCATCGAGGTCGAGGACGATGTCACGATCTTCACCCGCTATGCTGACGGGGCGGTCGGCACTTTCATCACCTCCACCGGCGAATACCCCGGCACAAACCGCCTGGAGATCACGGGCGACCGTGGCAAGCTGGTGCTGGAAAACGGGGTGCTCAAGCGGTGGCAGCTTGCCGTGCCCGAGCGTACTTTTTGCTTCTCGGCAACGGAAAACACGCCGGATGCGGCGGTGACCTATGAAGAGATACGCCCCGATCGCCCCGAAACGGCGCACGCCGGCATTTTGCAGAATTTCACCGATGCGGTGCTGCACGGCACGCCGCTTTTGGCGCCCGGTACGGACGGCATTCACGAGCTGACGCTGTCGAACGCCGCCTATCTGTCGCAGTGGACGGGCAACCGCCCCGTGTCGCTGCCGTTTGACACGGCGCTTTTCGACCGCCTTTTGCGGGAGAAACGGGAGCAGGCGACAGCGGAAAAAGCGCCGACCGCCGCGCCGAAAAGCGGCAAATATGCCGACCGCTGGCAAGTGCGCTGGTAAAACTGATATTTTTTACCCTTTCTGCATATCCTTTCCTTGAAGGTATTGCGGAAAGGGTGATTTTTTATGAAACAGCACATAAAGCGCGCACTGGCGGCATTGCTGTGCGTGGCGTTGCTCGGCACACACAGTGTCGCGGCAAAGGGGGATTACATCTATGATACGGCGGACGGCGTATCGTCACCGGCGACAGAGGATGACAGGAAGTGGGCGCCGACCGCTGCCGCGGTGTCGGAGGCGGCGCTGTCCGTCGGCGGCAAGTCGGCTGTGCTGATGGAACAGGAGACCGGCACGGTGCTGTTTGAAAAGAACAGCCACGAAAAGCTGGCAATCGCGTCGGTCACGAAGATCATGACGCTGCTGCTCGTGATGGAGGCGATCGACGGCGGCATCATCAAGCCCGAGGAGACTGTCACGGCGTCGGCGACTGCTGCCTCCATGGGCGGGTCGCAGATCTGGCTGGAGCAGGGGGAACAGATGACAGTGGATGAGCTGCTGAAGGCGGCGACCATCGTGTCCGCAAACGATGCGTGTGCCGCACTGGCGGAGCACCTGTGCGGCAGTATGGAAAGCTTTGTTGCCCGTATGAACGAGCGCGCCGCGGAGCTCGGCATGACGGACACGATGTTTCTCGATTGCAGCGGGCTGAGCGACGACGCCTATTCCTCCGCACACGATGTGGCGCTCATGGCGCGTGCGCTGATGCGGCACCCGCTCATTCAAAAATACACGACCGTGTGGATGGACACCCTGCGCGACGGCAAATCGCAACTCGTCAACACCAATAAGCTGGTGCGGCACTATACCGGCACAACGGGACTGAAGACCGGCACGACGCAAAAGGCGGGGCACTGCCTTTGTGCCACGGCGACCAGAAACGGCATCAGCTTTGTGGCGGTCATTCTCGGCTGTGCCACCACCGATGAACGCTTCGGCGGGGCGCGCGCCATGCTCGACTACGGCTTTGCGCATTATGCCCTGTATACCCCCGTGCCGGATGAGGCGCTATTGCAGCCCGTCGCGGTACGCCACGGCACGGCTGACGCGGTGCCGGTGAAGCCGGACGGGGCAGCGCCGCTGTTCTTGGAAAGAGGACAGGAGAAAAAGGTAGTGCCGTCGGTGGAGCTGGCGGAAGAGTTGGAAGCGCCGGTAGAGGCAGGGCAGATCATCGGCACCTGGCGGCTGTCCCTCGATAACAAGGTGGTCGCCGAGATCCCGCTGCGCGCGGAACAATCGGTCGAAAAAATGCGCCTTTTCTGCGCTTTCGGTCGCCTTTTCGGCGCGCTCATAAAATAGTCGCGTTTTTTCGCAACAGGTTATGTTGCACAATATTTATGAAAGACATTATCGTCTGTATAAAACAGGTTCCCGGCAGTTCCAATGTAAAGGTAGATCCCGTTACAGGCGTGTCAATGCGCGACGGTGTTGCCGGGAAAAATGAACCCCTATGATCTCTATGCGTTGGAGCTGGGGCTGCTCGGAAAGGCAGGGAAGCTGCGCATCATGCGCGGTATCAAAGCAGTGTTCGACGAAAAGAACATTCTCAATCCCGCAAAGGTCATATAAGAAAACATCCGCTTTGCAAACGCAAAGCGGATGTTTTTTTCAGAAAAAGCGCCGTTTTTTCTTTAGGATCTTGCCGTCTGCCTCGATATAGCTGCCGAGCTTTTCGTCAAATCCAGCAAAAAAAAGGTGTCCGTCAAGGCGGGCAAAAAGGCGATGCTCGGACGAGAGAACCGTTTTCAATTCATCGTAGACCGTGCCGTCTATGGCCAGCATATAGACATGCTTTGCCTTGCGATAACAGATGTTGTGGTGAAAAGCCTCCGCCGCAAGCAGCGTTTTCCCGTTGTCGGCGGGATTAAGAGGGTGCAGCGCCGTCGAGTCGCCGTCTGCCTGTGTTTCGGCAAGACGGCGGGCGTCTTGCCGCTTTTGACTTCTGTATGAAACGACCGCATAAGGCACCAACAGCAGCCCCGCCGCAAGCAAGACGACGCCGAGGATCGTGCTGCCGGAATTTTTCGACCGAATGACCCTTTGAGCTGCGTCAAGGTTCAAAAGCTCTGCTGTATCGGTTCTGATTTCGATGACAAAACGGGAGCGCGGATTTATGAGAATGTGCAGCATCGTGCCCTTTTCGAGCGCCGTCAGGGCGCTTTCAAGGTCCGATGATACGGTGTCGGCGGACATAAGGCAATAGGTGCCGTCCTGCAGGGTAATCCCGCAGTATCCGTCCGCCTCTTCGTATTTCTCAAATTCACCCGAAACACTCTCCGCCTGCTCGCGGGGGATGGGGTTGTAGGTGTGTTGAAAGAAAAGAAAGAATATGCCGAAAAGGATGCCGACAGCAGCGGAGAAAAGGATGACAGGCGGGCGATCCATGATGCTCCGCTTTTTCTCTGCCGCATCCGCTATGGGCGTGTTTTTACGCATCATGCACCTCCGCAAAAAATATGTCCTGAGAAAGCAGAAAACCTGTCGAGAAACTCGACAGGTTTTCAAAAAAACTGGTGCGAGGAAAGGGACTTGAACCCTCACGTCAAAGACACACGCACCTCAAACGTGCCTGTCTGCCTATTCCAGCATCCTCGCATATCTCTTGGGACTGTGTTATTATAGCACCCCGCATCCGCGTTGTCAATCATTTTTTGGAAATTCTGCTTTTAATTGTGCGCGACATGTGTTACAATACTACCATCGTATGATGCAAAGGGGAAATGTGTGTGCGTTTATTGGTTATCGACGGCAACAGCATCGCCAATCGTGCTTTCTACGGCATCCGTCTTTTGTCCACAAAGGACGGACGGTTCACGAATGCCATTGTCGGTTTTTTGAACATTTTGCAAAAGCTGCGGGAAATGAGCGAGGCAGATCATGTCGCTGTCGCTTTCGACGTGCACGCACCGACCTTCCGGCATCAGATGTACGCGGACTACAAGGCGGGCAGAAAGCCGATGCCGGAGGAGCTGCGGCAGCAGATGCCCGTTCTCAAGGATGTTCTGCGGTATATGGGCTATACCCTGGTCGAAAAGGCGGGCTATGAGGCGGACGACATTTTGGGAACGCTGTCCCGTGCCGCCGTACGGCAGGGCGGTGTTTGCTTTTTGGCGACGGGCGACCGCGATGCGTTGCAGCTGGTGGATGAAAAGGTCACGGTGCTGTTGGCGGCAACAAAGGGCGGACAACCCGACACCACCGCCTATACGCCCGAAAAGATTATGGAAAAATACGGGATGCCGCCGCGGCGGCTCATCGATCTCAAAGCGCTGATGGGGGATGCCAGTGACAATATTCCCGGCGTCGCCGGTGTCGGCGAAAAAACGGCGCTGGAGCTTTTGCATCGTTTTTCCTCGCTCGATGAGCTGTACAGCGCTCTGGATACCGCCGATCTGCGCCCTGCACTGCGGCAAAAGCTGGAAAACGGCAAGGCGGCGGCATACGAAAGCTATGCGCTCGGCACGATCTGCCTTTCTGCGCCGATCGGGACAGACATGGCGCAGTATGCCGTTGCGCCGATGGATCGCGGCGCACTGACAACGCTTTTGACCGATCTGGAGCTTTTCAAGTGGATCGAGCGATTGGGTCTCAACGGCACACAGCTCGGCTTCGAGGACATTGCCGACGAACCGTTGCCGGAGGTGATCTCCGAGGACGTCGCGCCGTTTTTAGATGCTGCGCGGCAGGAAAAGCGGATGGATCTGCTTTTCTGCGCACCGGACACGGTGATTGTGACAAGAGACGGGCATGTGGCACAGACTGCACTTTCGGAGGGGGTGGCGGCGCTTTTGTGCGACCCCACGATCACAAAACGCACGCACAATGTAAAACCGCTGTATGCCGTGCTGCTGCAAAAGGGAAAGCGTCCTGCGGGCTTCGCCATGGACACCATGCTTGCGGCATATCTTTTAGATCCGCTGTTATCGGGGTATGCCCTGCCGCGCGTTGCACAGCAATACGGCGGCGTGCACACCGCCGTTGCCGCCGACACGCCCCTGTTGCAGCAGGCAGCATTCTTCTCCGCGACAGCGGACGCACTGGAAACCGCCGTCAGGGAGGCGGGACAGGAGCAGCTTTTGCACGAGGTCGAGCTGCCGCTAGCCGAGGTGCTTGCGTCCATGGAAAACGACGGCTTTTTGGTGGATGCCGCGCGCATCGCCGCCTACGGCGAAGAGCTGCAACAGCGCATACAATCTCTGGAAACCGCTATTTACGAGGCGGTGGGGTA
>SFCS01000002.1 GCA_004558485.1 Ruminococcus sp.
CAAGGGTTCGGCTGTTCGCCGATTAAAGTGGTACGCGAGCTGGGTTCAGAACGTCGTGAGACAGTTCGGTCCCTATCTGTCGTGGGCGCAGGATATTTGTGAGGATCTGTCCTTAGTACGAGAGGACCGGGATGGACGCACCTCTGGTGCACCAGTTGTCACGCCAGTGGCACAGCTGGGCAGCTATGTGCGGATTGGATAAACGCTGAAAGCATCTAAGCGTGAAGCCAGCCTCAAGATTAGATATCCCACTGATTTATCAGGTAAGGTCCCATGAAGACTACATGGTTGATAGGCTGCATGTGTAAGGGTGGTGACACCTTCAGCTTGGCAGTACTAATAGACCGAGGGCTTGACCACCGTCAGGCTCATCTTGATTGATCATTTTTGATATGCGATGTATGCTCATCGCTAAAGGCGAGTTTCTCGTCAGGTTCTATCCGTTTTCTTCTTCTCCTTTGTTCAGTTCTCAGGGTACAGGAAAGCCTGTCGATAATTCGACAGGCTTTTTGTTTTTGTCGTATACGCGTATAATTTCCTTTTCGGACTGAGCGCGCTCTGTATGAAGCGACGTCATTCCGAATAAGCGGGTGGAGCCGGAAAATGTCTATGAAACGACCGTCACCCGGCTGGTCGCCGCAGCAGTCGTTATGATCCCGTACCTTCTGCTGACGGAGGATTTTTCCGCTGTCACGGTGAATGTGACGGCGGTCGGCATGGTGCAGTCGGAGGGCATCGTGCATACCGGCATCGCCTATGCCCTCCACTTCGGCAGTATGAAAACCTGAAGGCACAGTACATCGCCGTGATGGCTATATCGATCGGCGTTTGCGCTGCTCCTGTCCGCTGCGGCTTGCACGAAAAGCCGTCCGTCTTCGGCATCATCGGCTCTGTGCTCGTCAGCGAGGCAACAGGCAAAAGAAAACCGTGTCAACGGTTTTCTTTTGCAAACACCTTGGGTGTCACGCCGTATTTTTTCTTGAAAACGGATGAAAAATAGGCGGGATTGCAAAAACCGAGACTGTCGGAGATCTCCGTGACCGAAAAGGACGACTGTCGCAAAAACCACGCAGCTTCATCCAGCCGCAGATTTTCGATGTAGGCACTGATGCTGACACCGGCGCGTTTTTTGAAAAGGTGACTGAGCATCGAAACGCTGCAATGAAACCGTTTTGCGAGGTCTCCCATGGTGATGCGCGCGGTATGGTGTGCGGTAATATACCGCACGACCTCCGCATAAAAGTCGCCGCTGTCCTTTGTCATGCCGGCTTCTCTCTCCAAATACTGTTCCAGCATGAATTGCAGCGGACGAATGACGGTGTCGAGCGCCGCTTTCTCCGGAACGGCTGCCAGCGTGTCACTGCGCATTTTCAGCAGCGTGTCGCACGGCACACGATTTTTCTCCGCAAAGTGCCGCGCCTTGCTTTGCGCCGTTTTTTCATCGCGCCCGACATATCCGCTCACCGAAATGAATCCCACCACCTGTCCGCCGCAGGTCACGGGGTATACATATTCTCCCACACCGGCATAGCAGACACCGAAAAACGCGCCCGCGCGGCATTTTTCGATGACGCTGTGCTGTTTTTTTATGCAGACATCCAGGTTGCCTATGATATTCTTGATGTAGGCACAGTAGGGATTCAGATGAAAATTATAGCGGATAAGCTCCGGGACAGTGACAAATTCCCCGTGAAGCGTCACAAAAAGCCGCTGGTTGGTTATCAGAAAATCCATATAGCTGCAAATGTCCTGCAATTCCATTTTTACCCCACTTAATTTGCACGATTTTATTATTTTCAAAGTGAAATATAGTTGAAGTCAACAGTTTGCAACAGTATACTACGAGCAGAAGGACCTGTCAAGGGTGGTATGAACATGAGGCATATAGAACACTGTGCCGATCTTGGCGTGATCGGCGGCGGCATGGCGGGCATCTGCGCCGCGCTTTCTGCGGCAAGACACGGGATACGGGTCGTTTTGATGCAGGATCGCGGTGTGCTCGGCGGAAATGCATCAAGCGAGATCCGCATGTGGATCTGCGGTGCGCACGGCAAGGATCGCCGCGAGACGGGCATTGTCGAAGAGCTCATGCTGGAAAATTTCTATCAAAATCCACAGCTGAGCTATCCGCTATGGGATGCTACTCTGTTTCACGCGGTATCGCAGCAGGAAAATCTCACGCTGCTGCTCAACACAAGCTGTCTCGACGCGACGACGGAAAACGGAAAGATCGTCAGCGTCACGGGGTGGCAATCATCCGCGGAGACCGTGCACACCGTGAAGGCGCGCTTTTTTGCGGATTGCTCCGGTGACAGCATTTTGGCACCTCTCACGGGGGCGGCATATCGTTATGGCAGAGAGGCGCGCGACGCATTTGGCGAGAGCATCGAGCCGGAGCAAGCCGACGAAAAGACGATGGGCATGAGCTGCCTCTTTCAGGTGCGGGAAACGGAAAGGGAGCAGAAATTCGTTCCGCCCGTGTGGGCATACCGCTATCCTACCGATGCTGACATTCCCTTTCGGGAACACGATCTTTCCACGAACTTCTGGTGGATCGAAACGGGCGGCGAGGGCGACTGCATCCATGACACCGACAAATGTCGTGATGAGCTGCTGAAAATGGCATACGGTGTTTGGGATCATGTGAAAAATCACGGTGACCACGGCGCAAAAAACTATGTGCTCGACTGGGTGGGACTGCTGCCGGGCAAGCGCGAGAGCAGGCGGTATGTCGGAAAATACACCGTCACACAAAACGATGTTGAGGCAGGCGGTAAATTCGCAGACATTGTTGCCTACGGCGGGTGGAGCATGGACGATCACTTTCCGGCGGGAATGGCGCACAAGACCTCCTACCCCACCGTCTATCATCCCGCACCCTCGCCGTGGGGCATTCCCTTCAGAGCACTTTGCTCAGAGAATATCGAAAATCTTCTGTTTGCAGGTCGAAACATCAGCGTTACCCACGCAGCACTGTCCTCGTCGCGCGTGATGGCGACCTGTGCACTGCTCGGTCAGGCGGTCGGCACAGCGGTGGCGCAAATGGTGCATGATGGGGCAAACACCGACACAATCGACATCGAAAAGCTACAAAACATGCTTATGGCAGACGATTGCTGGCTGCCGGGGAAGCAAAGACGAATTGCAGTGCTGTCACAGCGGCTGCACTGCAATGCCCCCGTGGTCATCAACGGGAAAGAGCGGGGCGACGAAAATAAGTGGATCGGCAAAAAAGGGGACTTCCTGGAATTTTACGGGGATGCGCCGTTTCACCTTCACGGCATACGGCTCGTGCTCGACAGCGATCTCAATCGGGACTATCAAAATATGCCCTGCTGCATCCGTCTACACGAGGAACGCTTCAGGCTTCCGAAAACGCTCCTAAAGGATTTCGATATTGTGCTTACGCTTTCGGACGGCAAGACCAAAACGCTCGCGCTGCGGGATGTGCACACGCGCTTTCTGCGTCTTTTTGCGGATGAGGAAGTGACGAGCGTGCGGCTTTTTCCGCTTGCCACGCATGGTGCGGAAACCTACAACATTTTCAATTTCGAGGTATTCTGAATGTATATCGTGGAAAAAGCAAGACAAACGGAGATTGCGGGAACCTATGACGTCATTGTTGCGGGCGCGGGGCCGTCCGGGTTCGCGGCGGCGGTGACGGCGGCGCGAAACGGCGCGAAAACGCTGCTCATCGAGGCGCAGGCGGGCGTCGGCGGCATCATCGGCTCTGTGCTCGTCAGCGAAATGACGGGAGAATAACAAAAACGCGCGCACAAACCGTTTGCGGTTCGTGCGCGCGTTTTATTATTTCTTTTTGGGGAGCGGCGTGATGCGCTCCAAGAGGGGAATAAGCTCTTCGAGGAGAGCAGGGTTTTCTATGTCCGGCATATAGTGCTCCTTTGCACCGTCATAGGGAAAGCCGCGCGGGGCATCCGAAAGCAGCGGTGCAACCTCCGGCAGCATCTTTACGAACACGCAGTTGTCGCACAGCAGCAGGATCGGTCTGTCGTTCAGATAGACCATGTATTCCCCGAACATTTTGCGGCTGCGCACTTCGCTGAACGGGCGGATGCAGTCACAGACAAAATCGCAATACGCGGCAGAGGTCGCCATATCATCCCTCCGTTTCTTCCGGCGGGGCGGGGAGACGGGAGAGGGCAAACAGAACACCCTCCTCGTCCGATCCTTCAAAGGTAAAACGGTGTTTCCCGCCGTCTGTCGTTTCAAAATGAAAGCAGTGCTGCAAAACGCCGTTCGGCGTGCGATCGGTAGTCTGCCATGCCGCGCGAATCTCGTCAAAGGCATATTCCTTGCCGTTTGCGGGCGTCGTTTGCAGAAAGAGACGGTCGTCCGCAAGGCACAGCCGATGAAAACAATGCCGCCAAAAGGCATAACCGATGACGGCAAGCACAAACAGCATAAGCGTACCCGTGACAAAGAACGCGCCGTTGTTCGCTTTCCGCAAAAGCACGGTGACCGTGCCGAAAACGGCAAGCAGCACTGCCGCGGGGATTACCCCTGTGAGGCTGCCGCAAAGGGTATAGCGCCAAGTGGTCTTTTTCATATGTCGCTCCTTTTTGAAAAACGCCGCCGAGGAGTCGGCGGCGTTTTGACCCATTATAAGGCTTCCATGCTCTTTTCGAGCAGCACCAGCTTTTCGCGCAGACGATCGGCACTTGCGCGCGTGCTCTCGACAACAGCGGCAGGCGCTTTCCCCGTGAAAGCGGGGTTATCAAGACGCGCCAGGATGCCGTCAAGCTGCTTCTGCGCACTGTCCTTTTCCTTTTGCAGACGCGCTTTTTCCGCAGCCACATCCACAAGCTCCGCCATCGGGATCTTCACGGTGGCGTCTGCGGTGACGATGCTGACAGCACCGGCAACCTCAAATGCTTTGTCGATCCTGACATCGGAGGCAGAGGCAAGCCGCGTGATAAACGGCACGCCCGCCTTGAAGGTGTCGACAAAGGCGGTCTCGATGAACACCTCCGCCTTGCGGGACGGCGGCACATTCATTTCGGCGCGGCGATTGCGGATTGCACGGATCGCCGTCATGATGCGCTCCATCTCCTGCTCCTCGGCGGCGAAATGCAGAGCCTCGGTATACACCGGCCACTTGGCGCACATGAGCGCATCGCCCGTGTGCGGCAGCGACTGCCAGATTTCCTCCGTGATGAACGGCATGAACGGATGCAAGAGCTTCAGCATGCCGGTCATGGTATACACCAGCACGCGCAGCGCGTCGGCGCGTCCCTCTCCCTGCAGACGGATCTTGGAAAGCTCGATATACCAGTCGCAGAAGTCATCCCAAATGAAGTCATAGAGCTTTTGTACCGCGATGCCCAGCTCGAACTTTTCGAGGTTTTCGGTCACGGCGGCGGCAAGGTCGTTGAACCTCGTCAGGATCCAGCGATCCTCCAGCGCCAGCGTCTCCGGCAGCGTCAGCGGTACATCGTCCTCCCCGATGTTCATGAGAATGAACCGCGAGGCGTTCCACAGCTTGTTGGCAAAATTGCGGGAGGCCTCGACCTTTTCGCGGATATACCGCATGTCGTTTCCGGGGCTGTTGCCGGTAGCCAGCGTAAAGCGCAGCGCGTCCGCACCGAACTCCTTGATGACCTCGAGCGGATCGACGCCGTTGCCGAGCGATTTGGACATCTTTCTGCCCTGCGCGTCCCGCACCAGTCCGTGAATGAACACGGTTTTGAACGGTACATCACCCATGTGCTCCAGTCCGGAGAACATCATGCGGGCAACCCAGAAGAAAATGATGTCATAGCCGGTGACCAGCGTGTCGGTCGGATAGAAATAGGAAAGCTCCGGTGTTTTGTCGGGCCAGCCGAGCGTGGAAAACGGCCAAAGGGCGGAGGAAAACCAGGTGTCCAGCGTGTCCTCGTCCTGTGTCAGATGCGCCTTGCCGCACTTCGGGCAGACGGTGGGCTCGTCGCGGCTGACGATGACCTCGCCGCAGTCCGCACAATACCATGCGGGAATGCGGTGCCCCCACCACAGCTGACGGGAGATGCACCAGTCACGGATGTTTTCCATCCAGTTATAGTAGATCTTGTCAAAGCGTTCCGGCACGAACTTCGTCTTGCCCTCGCGCACCGCCTGGATCGCCGGTTCGGCGAGCGGTTTCATTTTCACGAACCATTGCAGCGAGACGCGCGGCTCGATGACGGTGTGGCAGCGGTAGCAGGTGCCGACATTGTGCTTGAGCGGCTCGACCTTCACAAGAACGCCCGCATCCTTTAGATCGTCGACGATCGCCTTGCGACATTCCTCGATGGTCATGCCGGCATATTTGCCCGCAAGCTCGTTCATGTGCCCGTCGTCGGTGGTGACGGTGATGACCTCCAGGTTGTGGCGCTGCCCCACCTCAAAGTCGTTCGGGTCGTGCGCAGGCGTGATCTTCACCACGCCGGTACCGAAATCCATCTCGACATATGCGTCGGCGATGATCGGAATTTCCTTGCCGACAAGCGGCAGAACGAGCATTTTGCCGACAAGCGCCTTATAGCGCTCGTCGTCGGGGTGCACCGCCACGGCGGTATCGCCCAGCATGGTTTCCGGACGGGTGGTGGCAAGCTGCAGATAACCGCTGCCGTCGGCAAGCGGATACCGCAGATGATAGAAAAAGCCGTCCGTCTCCTTGAACTCTACCTCCGCATCGGAAATGGAGGTACGGCAGTGCGGACACCAGTTGATGATGCGCTCGCCGCGGTAGATGAGCTTTTGCTCATAGAGCTTTACAAACACCTCGCGCACGGCTTTGGAGCAGCCCTCATCCATCGTGAAGCGCTCGCGCTCCCAGTCGCAGGAGGAGCCGATCTTGTGCAGCTGCTGCACGATGCGGCCGCCATAGACCTCTTTCCACTTCCACGCGCGCTCCAAAAAGGCGTCTCTGCCGATGTCCTCTTTTGTGATGCCCTCTTTTTTCATCGCCTCGACGATCTTCGCCTCGGTGGCGATGGAGGCGTGATCCGTGCCGGGCATCCACAGCGCCTCATAGCCCTGCATCCGCCGCCAGCGAATCAGGATATCCTGCAGCGTGTTGTCCAGCGCGTGTCCCATGTGCAGCTGTCCCGTGATGTTCGGGGGCGGCATGACGACGGTATACGGTTTTTTCTCGACGCCGTTTTCATCCTTCGCGTGCGCCTCGGCGTGAAACCAGCCGCCCTTCAGCCAAAAATCATAGATGCGATCCTCCACTTCGCTCGGATCATACACCTTTGCCAGTGTTTTTTTCTCTGCCATGCTCCACTTCCCCGTCCCCAAAAGCGGGACTTCTTTCGATTTTTACCGTTTCTGACGGTATTGTACTTATTATACTACATTTTATGGTAAAATCAAGCACAAAAAGCGGAAAGCCACCGTCTCAAATCAGACGGTGGCTTTACACGCGTTAAAGGGGTGTTGAGGAGGGGAATTATACCCGCTTGACGAAGGGGAAGGTGCGGCTCCGTTCCTCCTTCCGGGTACAGTTAGAGTATAGCGTGCCCACATGAGGAATGGATGAACGAACTGTGAATAGAATGTAAGAAAATTATTTTCCAAAAACACAAACAAATGTTTGCATTTTTGAAAAATGTGTGTTATAATACAGGCGATAACTCAGAAATACGAACGAAAGGATGTTTGTATGAAGCCGTTGACCGAGAAACAACAGAAGGTTTTGACCTTTTTGAAGGAACGCGCGCAGGACGGTCTGCCGCCCTCTGTGCGGGAGATCTGCACCGCCACCGGCATCAAGTCCACCTCCACGGTGCACGCCTATCTGCGCTTTTTGGAGGATGAGGGATACATCTCGCGGCAAAGCGGACTTAACCGTGCGATCCGGCTGCCGGGGGAGAGCGTGATGCGCGTGCCGCTGCTCGGCAAGGTCACGGCGGGCATCCCGATTCTCGCCGTGGAGCAGGTCGAGGAATATGTGCCCTATTCCGGCGGCGGGTATCATGCGGGCGATCTGTTTGCGCTGCGCGTGTCCGGCACCAGTATGATCAACGCCGGCATCCTTGATAAGGATATTGTCATCGTGAAAAAAACGCCGGTCGCCGAAAACGGCGACATCGTGGTGGCGCTGATCGGCGACGAGGCCACCGTCAAGCGCATCTACCGCGAAAAGGATCACATCCGGCTGCAGCCGGAGAACGATGCCTTTGAACCGATCATCGTGAAAGAGGTCGTCGTCCTCGGCAAGGTCGTTTCCCTTTTGCGCAATTTCGGGTGAGAGAAGAAAGCACCGCTGTCGCGTTGGCGACGGCGGTGCTTTTCTTTGATCGTGCGTTATGTAGCACGATCATGCAAACCGAAGCTGATCTGCAGCGCCTCATCCACTTTGTTCATGGACAGCTCGTCCAGCCTGCCCATATGCTCTTTCAAGCGGCGTTTATCTATGGTGCGTATCTGTTCCAACAGCACGATGGAGTCGCGCGATAGTCCGCTGGCTGTGGACTGTACCTCAATATGCGTCGGCAGGTTCGCCTTTTCCCGCTGGCTGGTGATGGCAGCGGCAATGACGGTCGGACTGAAGCGGTTGCCGATATTGTTTTGCACGATCAGCACGGGACGGATGCCGCCTTGCTCCGAGCCGACGACAGGACTCAGATCCGCATAGTAGATGTCACCTCTGCGCACGTTCATTCCATTCACTCCCACATCTTGTTTGATCGTAGTTTTGCCGTCTTTTTCAGCCCTTATGCAGAAAGATTCTCTGCAATATATAATATGGTGAAAGAGCGGTGCGGGTCCGCAAAATTTTTGTTTCTTTTTCGGCGGATATATGATACAATGCAGAGAAAGAGTCCGATATACAGGGAGAGAGGAATATGTCAAATGTGTTCACGGCAGGCGTCGCCCCGGGCGGGCTGCGTTCGCTGGAGGAGATACAAATTCTCATTTGCTATATGCTGTGCAGCATCAAGGAGCCCGTTCCGCGGGAAATGCTGCCGGAGATCATCGCGGGAAACGGCATGGCAAACTTCTTTGATGTTGGTGCGGCGATGGATGATTTGCTCAAAAAGGGGCTCATTGCCGAGTCCGGCAGCGGAATGCTGACCGCAGCTGCCGGCGGCAGAGAGATCTCCGAGACGCTGTTTCGTTCGCTGCCGTTCACGCTGCGCGAGCGCTCGGTCAATCTTGCCATACAGCTTTTGTCCCGCGCGCGCTGCCGCAGTCAGAGCAGCGCTGACATTGAAAAAACCGACGAGGGCTTTGTGGTGACCTGTCAGCTTCTGGACGGCGGAAAGCCGATGCTGTCCGTGTCGGTGACGACAGCGGATGCGCTGCAGGCGGAGGCTGTGAAAAAAAGCTTTTTGCAGGATCCTGCCGTTTTATACCGCTCGACGCTTGCCGTGCTCAACGGGCAGTATAAGGACGAGGACGGAAAATTGCGCATTTTGCTCTGAGAAAGGACTATTGTTATGAACATGCCGCAGACCACTTTATTTGAACGCAACAACCTGACCATGCTGACCGATTTTTATGAGATCACCATGGCAAACGGCTTTTTTGAGACCGGCAACGCCGACCGCATCGTCTATTTCGATATGTTTTTTCGCCGCATTCCCGATGACGGCGGCTATGCGGTCATGGCGGGTGTGGAGCAGCTTGTGCAGTATTTGAGCAATCTTTCCTTCACCGACGAGGACATCGCATATCTCGAGAGCAAAAAGATGTTCAATAGGGACTATCTCGAATATCTGCGCAACTTCCGTTTTGCCTGCGATGTGTGGGCAGTGCCGGAGGGCATGCCGATCTTTCCGTATGAGCCGATCGTGACGGTGCGCGGGCCCGCCGCACAGGCACAGTTCATCGAGACGATGGTGCTGCTCACCGTGAACCATCAGACGCTCATCGCGACAAAAGCCAACCGCATCGTGCGTGCCTCGGAGGGACGCGCCGTGATGGAGTTCGGCTCACGCCGCGCCCAGGGCTATGACGGCGCGATCTACGGCGCGCGTGCCGCCTATATCGGCGGCTGCATCGGCACGGCATGCACCTTAGCCGATCGCGATTTTTCCATTCCCGCGCTCGGCACGATGGCGCATAGCTGGGTGCAGCTGTTTGACAGCGAGCTGGAGGCCTTCAAGGCATATGCCAAGACCTACCCGCACGCCTGCGTGCTGCTTGTGGACACCTACAATGTGCTGAAATCCGGCGTTCCCAATGCCATTCGCGCCTTTGACGAGGTGCTGAAACCGATGGGTATTCGCCCGATGGGTATTCGCATCGACTCCGGCGACATCACCTATCTCAGCAAAAAGGCGCGCAGGATGCTGGATGAGGCGGGCTATCCCGACTGTAAGATCACCGCGTCCAACGCGCTCGATGAGTATATCATCCGCGACATGATCCGCCAGGGCGCTTGCATCGACAGCTTCGGCGTCGGCGAGCGCATGATCACGGCGGCGAGCGATCCTGTGTTCGGCGGCGTGTATAAGCTGGCGGCGGTGGAGGAAAACGGCAAGATCATTCCGCGCATCAAGGTGAGCGAGAATGTCGCTAAGATCACCAACCCCTGCTTCAAAAAGCTGTGGCGGCTGTATGACCGCGACACAGGCAAGGCGATCGCCGATGTCATCACGCTGCATGATGAGCAGATCGACGACACAGCACCCTATGAGATCTTTGATCCCGAGCATGTGTGGAAACGCAAGACCGTCACCAATTTCCGCGCCGTACCGCTGCAAAAGCAGCTTTTTGCGGGCGGGAGGTGCATGTATGATCTTCCCTCGGCGCAGGAGATCCGCGCTTTCTGCCATGAGCAGGTGAATACCCTTTGGGACGAAGTGCTGCGTTTTGAAAACCCGCACCGCTATTATGTCGACCTGTCGCAAAAGCTGTGGGACGAAAAGCAGCGTCTGCTTGCCACCTATGGTCACTGAGCTGCCGCCGATGCCCGCCTGTCCGAGAGCGGCGATTGCGCGCCTGAACGCCGCCGGATATGAGGCGTTTGCGGTGGGCGGCTGTGTGCGGGATGCGCTGTTGGGCCTGTCTCCGAAGGATTGGGACATCGCCACGATGGCGCTGCCGAGAGAAGTGGAGACCGTGTTTGCCGACTGCCGTGTGGTGGAAACGGGGCTGCGGCACGGCACGGTGACGGTGCTTTTTGACGGACAACCGCTCGAGATCACCACCTATCGTGTCGACGGCGCTTATGCCGACGGGCGGCATCCCGACGGCGTCATCTTTACGCCGTCGCTTTCCGAGGACCTCAAACGGCGGGATTTCACCGTGAATGCCATGGCGTGGCATCCCGAAAGCGGACTTTTTGACCCGTTTGACGGCAAAAACGATCTCCGAAACGGCGTTTTGCGCTGCGTGGGGGAGGCGGCATGCCGCTTTCACGAGGATGCGCTGCGCATCCTGCGCGCGCTGCGCTTTGCGGCGACCTATGGCTTTGTGGTTGAAAAGGATACCGCTGCCGCTGTCCGCGCGCTTGCCGCACGTCTGCATATGGTCTCGGCAGAGCGGGTGAGAGAGGAGCTTTTCAAGCTCATTTGCGGCAGATGGGCCCATCGTGTTCTGCGGGAGTTCCCGACGGTGCTGCCGTTTGAAAACGGTGCGGCGCTGGAGTTGGCGCCGGATGACCTGTGCCTGCGCTTGGCGCTGCTGCATTTCACACCGGATATGCTGCATGCCCTGAAAACCGACACAGCGACCGCGCGGCGGGTGGAACGCCTGACGACGGGACTTTCGCTGCCGCTCTCCTGCGAGCGGGTGACACTTTTGCAGGCGTTGAGGCTTATCGGTGAACAGGATCTGCGGCTCGTTCTTTCCGTGCGCGGCTGCGAGGAAGTGCAAAAAGCACTTGAGGTGCTGTTGGCGGAAGCTCCGTGCTATACCCTGCGGCAGCTTGCCGTGAACGGCAGCGACCTGACGGCGCTGGGACTTTCCGGCGCCGCTGTCGGCGCAATGCTGCAAAGGCTGCTTTTGGCCGTGATGCGCGGCGACTGCCCGAACGAGCGCGCGCCGCTGCTGCAGCTGGCAGAGAAGGATATAGAAAAAAGCCCTTTCGGATGAAAGGGCTTTCTCATATCGTTCGGTGAACAGAAGGAAAATTAAATCCACCCATCCGGCATCGAGCCGGATTTCAGCTCTGCAAAAGATTTCATCATCAAAGATGATTTTTTCCATCCGTCCGGATGGATTTAACTGAAAAACGCTTTTGTCAAAAGACAAAAGCGTTTTTCAATGGTGGACGTTAACGGACTCGAACCGCTGACCCTTCGCACGTCAAGCGAAAGCTCTACCAGCTGAGCTAAACGTCCATGTTGTGGCAACAGAAAAGAGTATACAGGAAAAGGCGCAAAAAGTCAAGCACAAATTTTAAAAATGCGATTTTTGCAATTTTAAAAAAATAACTTGCATTTTTTGGCGATTAGGTGTAGTATATGAAAGGTTTTGAATTTGGTATTGAATTTTCGGAGGCGTAGGTATTTCATGAAGGCATTTTCTGAACAGCCCAAAGAGGCATTAAAGGCGCAGCTTTCGGTACTTTCGGAGCAATATACGGCATATAAGGCGAAAAAGCTCTCGCTCGATATGTCCCGCGGCAAGCCCTGCCCGGAACAGCTGGCTCTGACGCTGCGTATGCTCGATTGCGTGAATGAAAAGGACGGCTATTTGACGGAAAACGGCGTGGACACCCGCAACTACGGTCTCCTTGACGGTATTCCGGAGGCAAAGCGTCTGCTTGCCGCCATGATGGGCGTGCCGGAGGACACGGTGATTGTCGGCGGGAACTCCAGTCTCAATATGATGTTTGACTATATCGCCGGTGCGTTTGCCAAAGGCGTTTGCGGCGGCAAGCCGTGGCTCATGCAGGGGGAAGTCAAGTTTCTTTGTCCCGTCCCCGGCTATGACCGTCACTTTGCCATCACCGAATTTTTCGGTGCAAGGCTCGTCTGTGTGCCGATGACCGAGGAAGGCCCCGACATGGATGTCGTCGAGGAATATGTGAAGGATCCGACGGTCAAGGGCATTTGGTGCGTGCCGATGTATTCCAATCCCGACGGCATCACCTACTCCGATGAGACGGTGCGGCGTTTTGCCGCGCTGCGTCCGGCGGCAGAGGACTTCCGCATCATGTGGGACAACGCCTACTGTGTGCACCATCTGTATGACACGGGCGACCGCCTGCTCAACCTCTATGAGGAGGCGAAAAAACAGCACAACGAGGACATCGTGATCCAGTTCACCTCCACCTCGAAGATCAGCTTTCCCGGCTCGGGCATGGCGGCGCTGGCGGCAAGCCCGCGCAATCTCGCCGACATCAAGAGTCGCATGACGGTGCAGACGATCGGACACGATAAGCTCAACATGCTGCGCCACACCCGCTTTTTCAAGGATATTGACGGCATCCACGCGCACATGCGCGAGCATGCGGAGATCCTGCGTCCGAAGTTTGAGCTGGTGCTGCAGGTGCTGTCCGAGCAGCTCGCGGACACCGGCGTTGCACAGTGGCACACCCCGCGCGGCGGCTATTTCATCAGCGTCAATCTGATGGACGGCTGCGCCAAGGAGGTACACCGTCTTTTGAAGGAGGCGGGCGTGACCATGACGGCGGCGGGTGCCACCTATCCGCACGGCGACGATCCGCACGACAGCAACCTGCGCATTGCGCCGTCCTTCCCGCCGCTTTCCGAGCTGAAGACGGCGATGGAGCTTTTCTGTATCTGCGCAAAGATCGCCGCCATACGGAAGCTGTTGGAGAAAAATGCATAAAAACATCGCTTTTTCGAAAAAGTCAATGGGTCTCCATTGACTTTTTTTGTATTTTCGTCTATAATAAGTCTATTAGCGCAATGCCATCCGGCGTCGCGCGAGATGCATTTGGAGGATGTAGGATGAAGCGTACTTCGAAATCTGTTTTCTTCATCGTGACAGTGCTGATCTTAGCGCTGGCGTATACGGCGTTTTTCGGCGTGTATACGAAATTCGGTGATCGCACGGACACGGTGATCCGTGGTGCAAAGGACATCCGCTTTGGTATCGACATCCGCGGCGGCGTGGATGCTACATACGGGCCGGTGGATGAGACCATGGATGTGACCGAGTCAAATTTGCAGGGTGTGCAGACGATCATTTCCGAGCGACTGATCGCCAATGGCATTACCGACTACGAGATCTATTCCGACCTGAACAATAAGCAGGTCATCGTCCGCTTCCCGTGGAGCAGCGACGAAACCGATTTTGACCCGACTGCCGCCATCAAGGAGTTGGGTCAGACCGCGCAGCTGGAGTTCCGCATCGGAAGCGAGAGCACCACCGATGAAAACGGCAACACCGTTCCCAGCGGCGAGCTGGTGCTGACCGGCAAGGACGTGGAGACCGCACAGGCGGTCTATCAGACCGACGACAAAGGCAATCAGACGCCGGTCGTCAGCCTGAAGCTCAACGAGACCGGAAAAACGGCTTTCTCCGACGCGACTGCCAAGCAGGCGGTCAGCAAGGGGACCATTTCTATCTGGCTTGACGGCTCCATGATCTCCAACCCGACGGTGCAAAATCACATCACCGACGGTCAGGCGGTTATTTCCGGAAGCTTTGAGACCATTGCGGACGCGACCGATCTCGCAAACCTCATCAACTCCGGCTCGCTGCCCTTCGCCATTGAGGCAAAGAGCTGCGGCACGATCTCGCCCACCATGGGTGAGAAAGCGCTGGACGCGATGCTGCTCGCGGGAATCATCGCTTTTGTGTTGGTCGCAGTTTACCTCATCGTGAGCTACCGCCTGCCCGGCGTTATCGCCGTTATTGCGCTTATCGGTCAGCTCGCCGGTTCGGTGGCTGCCATTTCCGGCTACTTCGGTGTGTTTGACAGCTTTACGCTGACGCTGCCCGGCATTGCCGGTATCGTGCTCTCCATCGGCATCGGTGCGGACGCCAATATCATCACGGCGGAGCGCATCAAAGAAGAGCTGCGCCTCGGCAAGACCATCGACGGCGCCATCTATGCCGGTTCGAAAAATTCCTTCTGGTCTATCTTTGACGGCAACATTTCGGTCGTGATCGTGGCGGCAGTCCTGATGGGCGTTTTCGGTCCTGCGGACGGTGCGTGGAGCTCGATTCTCACCTTCATTTGCCCGCTTTTGCGTTTGTTCCCGACCTCGACCACCGGTACGGTGTATTCCTTCGGCTATACGCTGTTCATCGGTGTCATCTTCAACTTTGTTATGGGTGTGTGGGCTTCCCGCGCGATGCTGCGTTCGGTCTCCCGCTTGAAGTTCCTCCGCAAGCCCTGGCTGTACGGTGGAAAAAAGACCGAGAGATAACGCGGCGATTGCCGTATCCGCAAGGAGGGAGTCAAAAACATGAAAAAACCGATCAACTTTACGGGACACAGAAAGCTGTATGTGTGCATTTCTCTGTCCATTTTGGCTGTAGCGCTAGTGTTCAACATCATTTTCGGCACCCAAATGGATATCGCCTTCAAGGGCGGTACGCTGATGCGCTATAGCTTTTCCGGCACGGTGGATATGCAGCAGGTGGAAAAGACGGCGCAGGATGTGCTCGGCTCTTCCGCAAAGGCTGTCATCGACACGGTGAACAATACTTCCGTCATCAGCATCTCGCTGACCGACAACATCGACACCGACAAGCAGAGGGAGCTCACCGAGAGCCTCGAAAAGGCGCTGCCGGATAACGAAGTGGTGCAGTTCAGCAGCAACAGCCTCAAGGCGTCCATGGGCAGACAGTTCTTCATCAAATGTCTCGTGACGCTGCTGCTTGCCGCTTTGTTCCTGCTTATTTATGTCGGCTTGCGTTTCCGCAAGATCGGCGGTCTTTCCGCCGGCTTGTTCGCCCTGCTGACGCTGCTGCACGATCTACTTATCGTGTATGCGACCTTCGTCATTTTCCGCATTCCGCTCAACGATAACTTCATCGCCGTGATGCTGACGATCCTCGGCTATTCGCTCAACGATACCATCGTTATCTATGACCGTATCCGCGAGAACCGCAAAAAGCTCGATACGAAAACGCCCATCGACGATGTTGTCAATCTGAGCCTCAATCAGAGCTTCCGTCGGACGCTCAACACCTCCGTCACGACCGCCATTGCGGTGGCGACCATCCTGGTGGTGTCGTTGGTGCTGCACATGGACTCCATTGTGAGCTTTGCTCTGCCGATGCTGTTCGGCATCGTGTCCGGCTTCTATTCCTCGGTGTGCCTCAGCGCGCCGCTGTGGGCGATCTGGGTGAACCATAAGGAGGAGCGCCGTCAGGCAGCACTCAAGAAGAAATAAGAATTGCGTACAAACGAAAAAAATTCTTGCATTTTTTGCAAGGGTGTGCTATAATCCGTATGTTATGCGAAAGAGGTGACATCGATGAAAGAGGCTATCCATCCGAACTATGCACAGACCACAGTGACCTGCGCTTGCGGCAATGTGATCGAGACAGGTTCAACGAAATCGGATATCCGCGTGGAAATCTGCTCCAAATGCCATCCGTTCTTTACCGGCAAGCAGAAGTTGGTTGACACCGGCGGTCGCGTTGAACGCTTCAACAAGCGTTTCGGCTTGAAGAACGACAAATAAAGCATAGACTTTAGGGGGCTGTCGCACATTGTGCAACAGCCCCGTTTTTCTTAAATGTTGGAAAGGAGGGGGCAGGATGGAGAGCTATCGCACGGTGGGGTCGGCGGGCGTCGCCGAATATGTGGACAGGCGATCGCGCTTTATCGGCGAGGCGCGCCCGGTCGCCGACGAGGCACAGGCGGCGGCATTCATTGAAGAAATGCGCAAAAAATACTGGGATGCGCGCCATCATGTTCCCGTGTATATTTTGCGGGCGGGCGGTGTGCGCCGCTTTTCCGATGACGGCGAACCGCAGGGAACCGCCGGCATGCCGGCGCTGGATGTGCTGCAAAAGCAGGCGCTTGTCGATTGTGCCGTGGTCATCACCCGCTATTTCGGCGGCATTTTGCTCGGCGGCGGAGGACTCGTGCGCGCCTATTCCCACACGGCGGCGCTGGCGATCGAGGCGGCTGGCGTGGTGGAAATGCGCCCCGCTGTGGTGCAGAGGATCGTGTGCAGCTATACGCAGTACGGCTGGCTCGCGGCGCTTGTCGAGAGCTTTGGGGCAGAGGTCGCCGACACGGTGTATACCGACGAGGTGACACTGACCTTCCGCATCGATGCGGACAAGGCGGGCAGCTTTGCTGCCGCCCTCACCGACCGCAGTGCGGGCACGCTTGCCGCCGAGACACTGCGGGAGGAATATCGCACGGTGGCGCTCTGAGACAATTTTTTTGCATTTTTTTGCGATTTTGACAGGATTTTTTCAAGTCTTTCGCGTATATACTTATATATTGGTGATAAGGAGTGAGGTCTATGCAGGCGCGAGAACGCTATGAACACTGGGAGCGACAGATGCTGTCGCCGCGCGCAGCGCTGTCGGCGGAAAGCCACCGCGACCGTCCCGAGCCCCCCTGCCCTTACCGCACCGACTTTCAGCGGGACAGGGATCGCATTCTGCACTCCAAGTCCTTTCGTCGTTTGAAGCACAAGACGCAGGTGTTTTTGTCACCTGAGGGCGATCACTACCGTACCCGCTTAACCCACACGCTGGAGGTCGCACAGATTGCGCGCACCATCGCCCGCGCCTTGCAGCTCAACGAGGATCTTACCGAGGCGATCTCGCTCGGACACGATCTCGGACACACGCCGTTCGGTCATGCCGGCGAACGGGCGCTGAACGCGCTCATGAAGGAGCACGGCGGGTTTTATCATTATTTGCAAAGCGTGCGCATCGTCGAGCGCCTGGAAAATGATGGCACAGGGCTGAACCTCACAAAGGAAGTGAGGGACGGCATTGAGCGGCATACCTGCGGCGAGCCCGCAAAAACGCTTGAGGGACGCATCGTGCGCCTTGCCGACCGTGTCGCCTATGTCAATCACGACATGGACGATGCCATCCGCGGCGGTGTGCTGCGGGAGGAGGATGTGCCTGCCGCCGTGCGCGAGCATCTCGGAAAAACGCGCACCGCCCGCATCGACACGCTCGTGACCGCTATCGTGGAGAACAGCGGCGAGGACATCGGTATGGATGCGCAGACGATGCAGTATTTTGATGAGCTGCATGCCTTTTTGCACCGAAATCTCTATCATGACTCTGTGGCGAAGATAGAGGAAAAAAAGGTGGACACGCTGATCTCACAGATGTTCGGCTATTTTTTGGAGCATATCGAAAAGCTGCCGCCCGAATATATCCTGATTGCGGAAAAAGAGGACAAGGACATTGCGGTGTGCGATTATATCGCGAGCATGACCGATAACTATGCACTGGAGATTTATCACGATCTTTTCATTCCGCGCAGCTGGACGGTGCATCACCTGTAAAAAGGAGGGAGAAACATGGCACTGCCGGAGGCATTCCTGCAGGAGCTTATCGCGCGCAACGACATTGAGAGCGTCGTATCCTCCTATGTCAATCTGAAACGCCGCGGCAGAAACCTTGTGGGGCTTTGTCCGTTTCACGGTGAAAAGACCCCCTCCTTCAACCTCTATCCCGAGACCTCGTCGTTTTATTGCTTCGGCTGCGGCGCAGGCGGGGATGTCATCACCTTTATCAAACGGATCGAGAACCTAGACTATATCGACGCGGTGAAATTTCTGGCGGCGCGCAGCGGCATGCAGCTGCCGGAGGATACGCGCGACGACCGCACCTCGAAGCTGCGCATGCGCATTTTGGAGGCGAACCGCGAAGCAGCGCGCTTTTTCCACGCGCAGCTGTATGCGCCGACGGGGAAGATCGCCCTTGACTATTACCATCGCCGCGGCTACACGGACGCCACCATCCGCCATTTCGGACTGGGCTTTGCCCCGCCGGCGTGGGATGCGCTCGGTGCGGCGCTGCGCAAAAAGGGCTTTCGCGACGAAGAACTGCAGGCGGCGTTTTTGACCCGCCGCGGCAAAAGCGGCGGAACCTTCGATCTTTTCCGCAACCGCGTGATGATCCCCATTATCGACATTCGCGGTGCGGTGGTGGGGTTCGGCGGCAGAGTGCTCGACGACTCCAAGCCGAAATATATCAACACAGAAAGCACCTTGGCGTTCAGCAAGAGCAACACGCTTTTCGCCCTCAATTTCGCCAAGGCGTCCGGCAGAGAGCTGATCCTGTGCGAGGGCTATATGGATGTCATCGCCATGCATCAGGCGGGGTTCACCAACGCGGTGGCGGCGCTTGGCACTTCCTTTCCGGAGGAGCAGGTGCGGCTCATTTCCCGCTATGCCGACAAGATCAATCTGATGTTCGATGCGGATGAGGCGGGGCAGAAGGCAACACGCCGCGCGCTGCAGGCACTGCGTCCGACGGGCGTGGAGGTCAAGGTGGTCACCATCCCCGACGGGAAGGATCCCGACGAGTTTATCAAGAAAAACGGACCGCAGCGTTTTCGGCTGCTGCTTGAGCGCTCGTCAAACGCCTTGGAATATCAGCTTATGAACATCGGCGCGAAATACGATCTGGCGACGCCCGACGGGCGTGTGGGCTATTTGCAGGAGGCAACTGCGCTGCTTGCCTACAGCGAAAAGGTGGAGCAGGATGTGTATGCCGGCAGATTGTCCGCGGAGCTCGGCGTCTCGAAGGAGGCAATTTTGCAGCAAATCGCCAAAAATGTCCGCAAGCGCGAGAAACGGCAGAAAAATCAGGAGCTGTCCGCCGCTCTGCGGCAGGACGATGCGGTACTGCGCAAGGTCAACCCCGATGCCCTCACCTATACGCGCGCGGCGCAGGCGGAGGAGGTGCTTTTGGGCACACTGCTGCTGCACCCCGATTTTATCCCGTCGGTGCGGGAGGCGCTGCCGCCCGAGCACATGGTCACGGCGCTCAACGCGGAGATCTATCGCCGCATTTTGGAGCGCCAGCGGCAGGGGCTGCTGTTGGAGTTGTCGTTCTTTGCGGCGGATTTTGACGACGAGCAGATGGCATATATCACCCACATGGTGCAGGACGCCAAGGGCGATGCCTTCACGGTGGCGGATGCGATGCGCTATGTGGAGATTATAGAGGAAGAATACCGCCTGCAAAAGCTCAAAAAGCCGGAGGAGCTGGGCGACGCGGAAATTGCCGATATACTGTCCGTTTTGCGGGACAGAAAGCGATAAATTCAAAAAGCGGAGGAATACCAAATGAGCGAGGAACTTTTGAAAGAAGAGACCGCCCCGGCGCAGGAACCGACGACGGATACGGCGGACGGCGACGCGCTTGCGGCGCAGAAGAAGGAAGGAAAGCGCCAGCAGCGGATGCATGATCTCATCGAAACGGGCAAGCAGAAGGGCAAGCTCACCACGCAGGAGATCATGGATGCCATGGAAGAGATGGATTTCGATCCGGATCAGATGGACAAGCTCTATGAAGCGCTCGAAGGACAGAACATCGAGGTTATCGACGATTTCGAGGTGGACTCCCTCGATGACCTGTCCTTTGCCACGACAGTGGACGTCGATAGTGCCGACACGGCAGACGGCGGCGTCGATCCCCAAATGGTGATCGACGATCCCGTCAAGGTGTACTTAAAAGAGATCGGTCGCGTACCGCTGCTCAATTCCGAGGAAGAGATCGATCTTGCCATGCGCATCATGGACGGCGACGCGGCGGCGAAAAAGCGCCTGTCCGAGGCAAACCTCCGTCTGGTGGTCAGCATCGCCAAGCGCTATGTCGGTCGCGGTATGCAGTTTCTCGATCTGATCCAGGAGGGCAACCTGGGACTGATCAAGGCAGTCGAAAAATTTGACTACACCAAGGGCTTCAAATTCTCGACCTATGCCACCTGGTGGATCCGCCAGGCGATCACCCGCGCTATTGCCGATCAGGCGCGTACCATCCGTATTCCGGTGCACATGGTAGAGACTATCAACAAGGTGAAAAAGGTTTCCAGTCAGCTGCTGCACAAAAACGGGCATGAGCCGTCCGCCGACGAGATCGCGGCGGAGCTGGACATGCCGGTGGATAAGGTGCGGGAGATCATGCGCGTGGCGCAGGAGCCGGTGTCGCTTGAGACGCCGATCGGCGAGGAGGAGGACAGCCATCTCGGCGATTTCATCCCCGACGACGAGGCGCCCGCGCCGGCGGACGCCGCCTCACATACGCTTTTGAAGGAACAGCTCGGCGATGTGCTGTCCACCCTCACCCCGCGTGAGGAGAAGGTGCTGCGCCTGCGGTTCGGGCTGGAGGACGGCAGACAGCGCACGCTCGAGGAGGTCGGCAAGGAATTTGATGTCACCCGTGAGCGCATCCGTCAGATCGAGGCAAAAGCACTGCGCAAGCTGCGCCACCCCAGCCGCAGCAAAAAGCTCAAGGATTTTCTGGATTAAAAGCGATACGACAAAGAAAACATGACAGACAAGACATGCACCCCAAAAGCGTCTGACTTTTGAGGTGCATGTCACTTTTTTTGTATATCCGTTCAACTGCAAAATGAAGGGACAAAAATTCAGTTAACCGCCGAGATATGCCTTTTTGACATCCTCACTCTGCAACAGCTCTGCGCCGGTGCCGGAAAGGGCGATGCGCCCGTTTTCCAAAACATATGCGCGGTCGGAAATGGCCAGCGATTTTCCGGCGTTTTGTTCCACCAGCAGCACTGTCGTGCCGCGCTGGTGGAAATCCTTGATGATGCTGAACACCTGATCCACCAGCAGGGGGGAGAGACCCATCGACGGCTCATCCAGCATCAAAAGGTCGGGATGGCTCATCATGGCGCGTCCCATGGCAAGCATCTGCTGCTCGCCGCCGGACAGCGTTCCCGCGACCTGGTCGCGGCGCTCGCCCAAACGGGGGAACCAGGTGTAGATCTCATCGATGTCCTGCTTGATCCTTTTGGAGTCCTTTTCGACATACGCGCCCATCAGCAGGTTCTCATACACTGTCAGCTCCTGGAACACACGCCGTCCCTCCGGCACCTGTGCCATGCCCAGGTGCACGATACGGTGACAGGGGATGTTGGTGATGTCGGAGCCGTTATAGGTCACTGTGCCGGATTTTTTCGGGATAAGCCCCATAAGACTCTGCATGGTGGTGGTCTTGCCGGCGCCGTTGGCGCCGATCAGGGTAACGATTTCCCCTTTGTTGACCTCAAAGCTGATGCCCTTGAGCGCCTGAATGACACCGTAGAACACCTGCAGGTCTTTCACTTCCAATAATGCCATAGCCTTACCCTCCGATATATGCTTTGATGACTTCGGGATCGTTGAGTGCCGTTTTGGTGTCGCCCTGCGTCAGCACGGTGCCGAAGTTCAGCACCGTGATCTCGTCGCAAAGTCCCGAAACAAATTTCATGTCATGCTCGATGAGGAGAATGGTCATGTCAAAATGATCTCGGATGTAGCGAATGGTCTCCATCAGCTCCGCCGTTTCGTTGGGATTCATGCCGGCGGCAGGCTCGTCAAGCAGCAGCAGCTTCGGATTGGTCGCCAGCGCTCTGGCGATCTCCAGCTTGCGTTGTTTGCCGTAGGGCAGGTTGCAGGAAAGGTTGTTGCGTTCCTCCTCCAGCCCCACGATGCGCAGAATTTCCTTTGCACGGTCGCGCATCCGTTTTTCGGTCTTGAAATGCTTCGGCAGGCGCAGCATGCTGACAAAGGGGTTGCACTTAAATTCCGGTTGGTTGTGCAGGCCGACAAGCACATTGCGGATGACGCTCATGTTGTTAAAAAGGCGGATGTTCTGGAAGGTGCGCGCGATGCCCTTGTGGTTGATGACCTCCTGCGTTTTGCCGGTCAGCTCCTCGCCGTCCAGATAGAAGGTGCCGGTGGTGGGCTGATACACGCCGGTGAGCAGGTTGAAAATGGTGGTTTTTCCTGCACCGTTAGGGCCGACAAGACCGTAGAGCTGCTTTTTTCTGATTTCCAAATTGACATCCTGCACCGCTTTCAGACCGCCGAAGGAGATACCGAGATGCTCGGTTTTTAACACAATATCCGACATGTTATTTCTCCTCCTTCTTTTTCTTTTTGCGATCCGGCTCGAAAGCACCGTTAGGCTGCAGCTCGACGGACAAAATCTCGTCCATCTTGATCTTGGTGTCGATGCGGTTCCAGGCGGCGTCGTCATCGCGGATGTTTTCGGGGTGACGCACTTTCTTGCTGAACTTTTCGGCAAGTCTGCGGAAGTTGAGCTTTTCACGCAGCGGCCGCAGCGCAGGCGCGTTGTTGAACAGCACGGCGACAATGAGGATCAGCGCATAGATGAGCAGCTTCAAAGCGGCAAGGTCCCCGGACAGCTTGTTCTGCAGTACGAAGTTGACGTAGGTGATGAGCGTTGCGGCGATGATAGAGCCGCTGATGCTGCCCATGCCGCCGAGCACCACCATCACCAGGATCTCGATCGAATAGTTATAGGAGAAAACGGTATAGATGATGGGGGTATTCAGATGCCCGTAAATGACGCCGGCGATACCGGCGAAGAACGCCGAAACCACGAACACGAACAGCTTGTAGAACGTGACATTGATGCCCATTGCCTTTGCCGCAATTTCGTTGTCGCGGATGGCAGTGATGGCGCGTCCGTGCTTGCTGCGGATAAGGTTCTGAATGAGTGCCAGCACCAGCAGCACCACGACAAACGCCACAATGAACAGCGACGCGGGCTTATATTTGGTGGTGTTAAGTCCCATCGCGCCGCCGAAGAACGGCAGATTTTTGATGACATTGCGCACGATCTCGCCGAAGGCAAGCGTGACGATCGCCAGATAGTCGCCTTTGAGGCGCAGCGCCGGCAGACCGATGACAAAGCCGAAAACGGCGGCGACCAGACCGCCGACCAGCATGGACAAAATCAGCACCACGAGCGGGCTGCCGATCACGGTGTGCAGGAAGTTGGCAAAATAGCAGCCGATATAGGCGCCGACGCACATAAAGCCCGCATGACCGAGGCTCAGCTCTCCGAGAAAGCCCACGACCAAATTCAGCGACACCGCCAAAATAATACTGTAGGCGATACGGGACAAAAGGGTGATGGTGGCGCGAGGCAGCATGCCGTTGCTGCTGAGGATCATCATGACGATGAGGAACAGCGCGATGACGATGTAATGGATATAGTGCTTTAGCTTAAAGCGCGGCATAAAGCCGGAAGCCTTCGTTTTTCCCATTTGTCATCACACCTTCTCTCTTCTCTTTTTGCCCAACAGTCCGATGGGCTTCACCAGCAGGATCAGGATCAGAAGGCTGAACTCGATCGCTGTGGTGTAGGGGCTGATAACCGAAATACTCTGGCAGACCTTTTCGATGATGCCGAGCAGCACGCCGCCGATCATTGCACCGGGGATAGAGCCGATGCCGCCGATAACGGCAGCGGTGAATGCTTTGATGCCGGGCATGGAGCCGAGCGTCGGGCTGGTGGAAGGAATTTGCATGAGATAGAAAAGACTGGCAAATGCGGCGAGTGCCGAGCCGATGGCAAAGGTGATCATGATGATGCGATCCACATTGATGCCCATGAGCTGTGCCGCACCGCGATCCTCGGACACCGCCTGCATGGCGCGTCCGATGCGCGTTTTCTTGACAAAGAAGGTCAGCGCCGCCATGATGATCGCACCGATCACCAGCGTCAAAACGGTGGCGACGCTTATCTGCACACCGCCGATCGTGATGTTGCCGAACGACGGCAGCGAGACCGGACGGGATTTTGCACCGTAAGCAAGCTGTGCGATGCTTTGCAGGAAAAAGCTGACACCGATTGCCGTAATCAGCACCGCCAGGGGAGACGCACCGCGCAGCGGTTTGTATGCCAGCTTTTCGACCAGGATACCGACAAGCGTGCAAACGACAATGGCGGCGATGACCGCCACATACGGATTGCCGGTCATCGTCAGTGTCGATAAAATGGCATAGGCACCCACCATGATGATATCGCCGTGTGCGAAGTTCAGCATTTTTGCGATGCCGTACACCATCGTGTAGCCCAAAGCGATCAGCGCATAGATCGCGCCGAGGCTCAGTCCGTCTAACAGTATACTCATAAATTGCTCTCCTTGCAGGTGTTTCGCATATGTCGTAAAACATGGCAGATGGCCGGGGGTTTGTATCCCCCGGCCGAAAGCCACGAATACCGGATTTATTGTACTTCGACGATCTGCGGAACCTTGTTGCAGGCGCCGGAAGCATCCCAGGTCATAGTGCCGGTCGCGCCGACCAGCTTGAAGGAGTCGGCGGTGATCGCCTTCTTGACGGTCTCGCACAGCTCGCTCGGCTTGACATCGGCGTCCTTGACATCGGCGGCCTTCATCGCCTCGTAGATCGCATAGATGGCGTCATAACCGTCAGCAGCGAACTGGTCGGGGGACTCGTTGTATTTCGCCTTGTACTTGCTGACAAAGTCGGCAGTGGCTTTTTCGGTGCTGTTGACATCGAAGGGGGTGATATACTTGATGGAGTTCTTCACGGTGCTGTCGATCTGAGACGCAACGCCGTCCAAACCGTCACAGCCGAACAGCACGGCGTTAACGGACTTCGCCGCGCAAGCCTTTGCGATAAGGCCCGCCTCGGTGTAGTAGATGGGCAGGAAGATGACATCGCAATCCTTCAGTGCCTCGACCTGTGTGGAGAAGTCCTTTTTGTTTTCCTGGTCGAAGGACTGGGTCGCAAACGTGACATTCAGCTTCTTCATCTCGGCGTCAAACGCCTCATAGATGCCCTTGGAATAGGGATCGCTGGTGTCATAGATCGCGCCGATCTTCTTATACTTGGAGGTCAGCTCTGCGGCAGCCAGCGTGCCCTGATCCGGATCGCCGAAGCAAACACGGAACGCATTGTCACGGCCGGTGATGATCGATGCCGCGGATGCGGACGGGGTGATGAAGAACAGATTGTCCTCGACAGACTTGGAGGCAAAGGACTCGCAGGAGCCGGAGGTCACGCTGCCGATGGAGATCTGCATACCGGCGTCCATCAGGGCGTCATAACCGGTGGCGGCATCCTCGGCGGTCGCCTTGTCGTCTTTCATGTCGAACTTGAAGGTGATGCCGTTGAGGCCGCCGGCAGCGTTGATCTCGTCAACAGCGAGCTGAGCGCCGTTCTTGACGGAATTGCCATAGGCGGATGCGTCGCCGGTCAGAGGGCCGGTGGAGCCGATAAAGAACTGTTTATCGGCGGTGGATGCGCCACAGCCCGCAAACACGCTTGCGAACATGGCGACTGCCATCACGGTGGCAGCAACTTTGGTGAACTTTTTCATACGGGGTCTCTCCTTTTGCAGTTTTTTTATTTTAACAGCCGCAGGGGTTGTAAAATACAAAGATAAATAAGAAAGCCGGTCCCGCGAAAGCAGGGCCGGCATTTTCACAAATTCATGCGGGTTCCAAAAAACCTTTCGGTCTTGCTTTCAGCGGTTCAATTTTCTTTACGATAAGCATAAGCGCTACAACGGGAAGAAGTACAATAATGTGCAATACGGCCAGCATGCTAATTCGTACCATAACAAAAATGAGCATCGCAATGACAGCGATGCTCAGAGAAAGGGCGACAGGAGCGCAGGAGTAAGCAGCCGGTGCGGTAGCATCGGTTGTAGTACGATTGGTGTTGGTTCTGAAACAGAACATCCTGCTCACTCCTTTTCTGAATTTGTCGCTATTATACGCGCATGCTCGAGTGTTGTCAATAGGTTTTGAATTTTTTGTAATATCTGTATCACAATACTTCTCTGTTCATGCGGAAATTATGCACACTGACAACACTATTTTCCGTACAGCGTGAGGACGGGCAGATGTGGCGAATCGTTCAGGCGCAGGGGTAGCGAGCTGTCACCAAGCCCGCGGCTGACGACAAGCGCCATGTTGCCGACGGTATACAGCCCGCTGACATACCGCGGAAAAAAGCCCTGCCCCGGCGCATACAGTCCGCGCTTGCCGAGCCTGATCTGCCCGCCGTGCGCATGTCCGCAGACGGCGAGGGAAAAGCCCGCATTCCGAAAGGCGGCGACATTCTCGGGGTGATGCAGCAGCAGCAGTGCAGGGGAGGCGGTTGCCGTGACCTTTTGCGGATAGCCGACGCCGTATATCGGCAGCGTCTGTCCGCCGCGCTCCAAGGTCTCAAAGCGGTTTTCCATGAGCGGGATGCCCGCTTTCTGCATGGCGGCGCGGTAGTTTTCACGATAGACACCGCGCTCGTGGTTGCCGATGACGGCAACGCAGGGCGCGATGGCGGTGAGTGCCGCAAGAAAGGCGTCGATGCCGTCCTTGTCAAAGTGGGCATAGCGGTTGGCAAGATCGCCCGCAATGAAGATGCAGTCGGGCGCCGCATCCTGCACGGCATCCGCAACCTGCTGCGGCGACGAAAGACTGTGGGGCAGGTGCAGGTCGGCGACCACGGCGATCCGATACCCCGAAAAGGCAGCAGGCAGCCCTTGTATATATATAGGTATATGCTCGACCTGCGGCGCGGGATGTCCCTGCAGATACCGCAGCGGCGCGCCGAGCGTCAGCAGCGTGCGTTTGACGACGGTGGAAAGACGCAAACGAATTCCCCCTTTTTTGGCAGTGTACCATAAAAACGGGCGGGACGCAAGCCTTTACAAGCGACGAAAACACTGCTATGGTGAAAACGCCCGCGCTGTATCTCGACATGGGCGCGGCGGATAATCTGCGGGAGCTGGCGCCGGCGCTCGGGCTGCCCGACGGCGGCGACATTCCCTCCCTTCTCTCCCTTGCGGGGCTTTGACTAAAGCGTCCCTTTTTATTTCTTGAAAAGAAGATGCGAATGTGATACACTGTACGGCAGGTGATGGATATGCAATATGTAATAACCGTGTTGGTGTGCCTTTTGGCGGGCATGGGTGCGGGACTCGGCACCGGCTTTGCCGGCTTGAGCGCTGCGGCGGTGATCACGCCGATGCTCGTGACCTTTTTGGGTGTCGAGCCGTATGCGGCGGTCGGCATCGCGCTGGCATCGGATGTGCTGGCGAGCGCTGTTTCCGCCTATACCTACGGCAAAAATAAAAACCTCGACATCAAAAACGGCATCGTCATGATGCTGGCGGTGCTACTGTTCACAGTCGTCGGCAGCTATGTTTCCAGCCTGGTGCCGTCAACCACCATGGGGAATTTTTCTGTGTTCATGACGCTGCTGCTCGGCGTGAAATTCATCGTGCGCCCCGTCATGACCGAAAAATCCGACATGGCGGCGCAGTCGGCGCGCTCGCGCATCATAAAATCCGTTGTTTGCGGCGCGGTCGTCGGCTTCATCTGCGGCTTTGTCGGTGCGGGCGGCGGCATGATGATGCTGCTCCTGCTCACAAGCGTGATGGGCTATGAGCTGAAGACTGCCGTCGGCACGAGCGTGTTCATCATGACCTTCACGGCGCTTACCGGCGCCGTGTCCCACTTCGCGATCGGCGGCAGCCCCGATGTGCTGCTGTTGGTGCTTTGTGTGGGGTTCACCTTCCTGTTTGCCCGCATCGCGGCAAAGATCGCTAATAAGGCAAGCCCCGCTGCGCTCAACCGCATGACCGGTGTCATCCTGGTCGTGCTCGGCGCCGCCGTTTTGGTGTTCTCGCTGATAAAATAATCACTCCACCGGTGGGCGGAACGCGCGGATGGCGGCGGTCAGCTTCGGATGTCGTATGACAAAATGGATGACCGGATCGGCGCATTTGGACAGCACCACATACTGTTCGCCCACCGCTGTGACGGAAATGTTGGCAAACACCGGATGATCCGTGAACTGCACGGTGTAGTTTTTGTCGGCATACACTATAGAACAAATAGCAATAGCGGCCCCCATCATCTGATGGGGGCCGCTATTGCTATTGTATGCGGGGATCGGTCTTTGTCGCACGGTTCATTTCTAAAAAAGGAGGAGCAAATACATTTAACGGTCTGCTTATATTTGCGCTTAGCCCTGTCGGGTATCGTTCGGCAGTTTAAATAACCCGATGTGCAGTTTCGGCTAATGCGTTTCGGCGATAAAACGGCGCATTCTTTCCGAATAACCGTCACTGTCAAACCCTAGCCACGCAACAACCGCACGCCTGTTCCGGTCAACAAGAAGCATCTGACCGCACATGCCGCCCTTTGCGTGGCATCCGGGCGCGATCTCTTTCAGTTCATATCCGCGTTCGAATACAATATCGCACCACTCTTTTGAAATAAATCGTTTACCTCCGAAAACACCGCCGTCTAAATAAATGCGCCCGAGCTTTGCTATGTCCGGGGTGCGAATATAGAGTCCGGTAGCGCCCATGGAATATCCCATGGGACAGGTGCTCCATGCGAATTCCTGAAATGCACATGGGACAAACAGGCGCTCACGCATGAAGTCAAAAAGTGTTTTGCCGGTTTTTTTCGAAACGACCCGTGAAAGAAGGTAATACGCAGCATCACTGTATGCAGATCCTTTTGTGCCTTCATCGCCGGGAGTGTTAGGCAAATCTGTCGAAAGCACAATCTTCAAAAAATCATTTCGAGTGCCGTATTTTCTTTCGAATGTATTGACATCCTCCGTATCAATATCGAGAAATCCCTGCCCGATTCCCCAACGGTGGCGAATGAGATGATCGAGTGTTATCTGTTCCCACCTCGGATGGATTCTGTCCGGCAGCTGATCCTTGAATATATCGATTGGCTTTTCATCCGGCGATAGGAGTCCGTCATCGTATAACATTCCGAGCGCGGTCACGGTGAACACCTTCGAAATAGAATAGCAATTATTTGTCTTGTTGGCAGGCGTAATGTTTTTCGTAACAGATATGCCGTCTTCTACAACGGTGATCTGATAAATACCCTTTTCGCTGCTTGCTATATCTAAAATCCTTTGCGTATAACTCACGGGTTTTCACTGCCTTTCGTTATAATAATTATTAAAACGCGTAAGGTCTTGAGAGATTAAGGCACTTAAATCCACACATCGCCTTTCCAAAAATCCCGTTGACGGTTGTCATTATGTAAGAGTGAAGCGGTAAGAAGGAATAAATAAAAATCCCGTCCACTGAAGTGAACAGGATTTTTGTCAAGAGGTCACAAAAAAGATGCCTGTAATAAATTGAATTTGGAAAGCTTACGCTTTTTTTCTGCGAATGAACAGGTAATACACGCCTGTGCCCACGGCGGCCAACCCAGCCAAGCATCCGGCAACAATCAGCAGAATCTTGCCGACGGACAATCCGTGGGCAGTGGATTCTTTAATAAACCACAAGGAACAGTGGTTGGTGGTAAATGTCAGCTCGCCGTCGGCAGTCACCATGCCTGTTCCTTCCAGAACAGCTTTGCCGGCGTCGTTTACCGAATAGATATCCACCGTTTTACCAGTGAAAGCTTCGTCCACGCGGATGCAGATTTCCGCTTCACCGGGAAGCGCTCCGTGATGCTCGAAGCTAAAAGGAAAATAGCTTTCCCCTTCACTCAGTTTCTCCAACGTGGAGATATCCTCCTGCGCCACCTCTTCGCCGAGACGAATGCCGGTATTGAGCGTGGTTGCGGTGTCGTATGTTGTCAGCTTGTTTCCGTCAAAGCTCCAGCGATAGGACTCGCTCTGCAAAACGAGTTTTCCTCCGTTCTGTGCGATACTGTTGAACAGCTCCAGCGTGACTTCGGGATTTTCGGCAATATCGACCGTGACAGCCGACGGCTGCACGGATGTGTTCGCTGTGAGTATATCCGATGCGGTTGTGTCCGTAGCGTCGGCGCTTGTCTCAGTATCGGTAGCATTGGCTGTAGAAACGGTCTGTCCGCCACGGGTTGTTGTACCCTTACCGGTGGGACGGGTGGGTATTTTTCCGGTCGTAGTTGTCGAGGTCGTTGCCTTGGCGCCGTACGCAGTGGCAGAAAAACTACAACCCTTCTCTCTTTCGAGTTCTGCAAATACATTTCCTTTCGCGTCGATATATCCTTTTAGCCTATCCATGCCCATGAACAAATACTTACTGCCCATGGAGCTGCCCTCGTCGCCATAGGTGCAGTCGACGCCGTACCATTTTCCGTCCAACTCCACCACATTCCAGGCGTGGTTATCATTGGTGGCAATATAGCTCTTGTAGCCGGCACGTTCCATGAACCGCTGAAATAGGAAAGCATACGAGGAGCAGACCACATTCGTCCGCACACCGGTCATCAAATCGTACACGCCGTTGATGGTGTCGTAGCCGCCCGGCATCTCCTCACTACCGCTTTTCACATGCTTGCAGATATATTCGGCGATGTATTTGATTTTATCCGCCTTGGCATAAGAAGAGACTTTCGCCAGCTCCGCATCCAGCAGCTTATCTGCTTTTTTCAGCTCGTCTGGCGAGTCGATATATTCAATTTCAATATCTCCATACTCCTGGCCGTTTTCAAAATCATGGAAATACCCGGTCATACACACAGAGCTGATCGAATATTCATGGTAGCTGTAATAGAGTTTCTCTTGCGTGTAGTCAAAATTGTTGACATTGCAATACCAGAAGTCATTGCTCATATAATCCGGAAATCTGCTGTAAACGATTCGCACCGGCACGGCTGTCAGGCGATTTTCGATACCGTAACGGGCCGCCTTGAAATAATCTTCCTTGCCGCCAAGGTCGTAATAGGTTTTGCCTTCGTACTGCGTAGTAGGGATATTCAGCCCCCCTGCCGCCACGGACATTCCCGCCGGCAGCAGCATGACCACCGCCAAAAACAGTGCAATGAATCTTTTCATGTAAAAACACCCCTTAAATATATACGCGGCAGCACATCTGCCAGCTACATATAACAAATATAACATATTTATTATGCTGTTGCAAGCAGTATAAAGATTTCTGTTGCAGTCATCATCCATTGAGAATCCGCATGAATGAATCATGAATGATGAAAAATGAAGAGTGAATAATATAAAACGCAAAGCCGCTCTTTACTAAAGTAGAACTTCGTTTCGATGCAGGTAACAGGACTTTGAAGACAATTTGCAGACAAGTTTGCAACTCGGAAAGTTTTTTCGACTTTTGCCCTCTTCTTCTCTTTTCTCCCTGCCCGAAAAACCTTTGGCAGCTTTTTCGCCGTCGCCGGACGAAAAACGCCCCGCCACAAAAGCGGCAGGGGTAGTTTTGACAGGGACAGAAGGGCTTGAAGTTGCGTTGCAGCCCCTCTTGCAGTGTCCAAAATCGGCGGGCGCGCCGGCGACGATACCCGGCACGCTCCGCGTGACTCAAGCTGAAATCTTTTTACGCAAGTGATAGTATATTCGCCTCTTTAACTGTGCGAAACACAATATCACTCGGCGTTAGCCGAATATCACTGCGGTGCAATATCACTCGCCGAAAGGCGAATATAACTGAAAAACTCCCTGTTCGAAAGAACAAGGAGTTTTTCTGGTGGGAGAGGGTGGATTCGAACCACCGAAGCATAAAGCAGCAGATTTACAGTCTGTCCCCTTTGGCCACTCGGGAACTCTCCCATAACTTCGGCGCGTGTTCTACTATAGCACGCGGCGGCGGGATTGTCAAGTTTTTTTTGTAATTTTTGCAATTTTCCCGCCGCATTGCCGCGGCGGGAAAATTGCGCATATTCAGTGGGCTTCTTTGTCGGGCCTCGGCGGTTTCATGGTGAGGCTGATGCGCTTTTGCGGCACATCCACCTTGAGTACCCACACCTTCACGATGTCGCCGACCTTCAGCACCTCCAAGGGATGCTGGATAAACCTGTCGGTGATCTGCGAAATGTGCACCAGTCCGTCCTGATGCACGCCGATGTCCACAAACGCGCCGAAGTCGATGATGTTGCGCACCGTGCCGGTGAGCTCCATGCCGGGCTTCAGGCTTTCGATGCCGAGTACATCGGTGCGCAAAAGCGGCGGCGGCAATTCCTCACGCGGGTCGCGCCCGGGGCGCTTGAGCTCGGCGGCAATGTCCGTCAGCGTCGGCACGCCGATCGCAAGCTCTGCGGCGAGCTTTTCCGCGCCGAAGGCTTCGATCCTCTGCGGCAGATCGGCGGCGGAGGCGGGGAGCGACGCCGCATCGATGTGCAGGAGCGTCATCAGCTTTTCCGCCGCTTGATAGCTTTCGGGGTGCACTGCGGTGCGGTCGAGCACCTCGGCGGCGTCGGGGATGCGCAAAAAGCCTGCTGCCTGTTCAAACGCCTTCGGTCCGAGCTTTTTCACCTTTTTGAGCTGTGCACGGGAGGTAAATGCGCCGTTTTCCTCGCGAAAAGCGATGATGTTCGCGGCGACGGCGGCGGAAATGCCCGCTACACGGGACAAAAGCGGCGCAGAGGCAGTGTTGAGATCGACGCCGACGCTGTTGACGCAATCCTCCACAACACCGGAAAGTGCCTGCGCCAGATGCGCCTGCGGCATGTCGTGCTGATACTGTCCGACGCCGATGGACTTCGGGTCGATCTTCACAAGCTCTGCAAGCGGATCCTGCAGGCGGCGGGCGATGGAGACAGCGCTGCGCACCGAAACATCGAAATCGGGGAACTCCTCCGCTGCCAGCTTTGACGCGGAATAGACCGACGCGCCCGCCTCGCTGACGACCATATAGGCGAGCGTCTGCGGCAGCTTTTTGATAAGTCCGGCGGCAAACACCTCCGTCTCGTGTGAGGCGGTACCGTTGCCGATGGCGATGACATCGACATGATAGGTGCAAATCCAGTCGGTCAGCAGCTTTTCCGCCTGCTCCACCTTGTTGAAGGGAGGGACGGGGTAGATGACACCGGTCTTGAGCACCTTGCCCGTCGGATCGACGACGGCGGTTTTGCAGCCGTTGCGATAGCCGGGATCAAGCCCCAAAACCGTCTTTCCCTTGATGGGTGGCTGCATCAGCAGCTGCCGCAGATTTTCGGCAAACACCTTGATGGCGGCGTCCGCCGCCGTCTCGGTCAACTGATTGCGCATTTCGCGGCAAAGCGCGGGGAACAGCAGGCGGTCATAGGCATCCTCTGCCGCCAGCCGCACCGTTTCGGTCGCGGGACTGCCCTCCTTGATGTGCAAAGAGGCGATGATATGCAGCGCCTTGTCCGGCGGCATGGAAACGGAGACCTTGAGAAACTCCTCCCGTTCGCCACGGTCGATCGCCAAAACGCGATGCCCCGCAATGCGGTTCAGCGGCTCTTTGTAGTCGTAATATAATCTGTAGACGCTGTCCTCTTCCTTTGCCGCTTTGGAAACGAGAAAGCCGTTGGCAAAAAGGATGTTGCGCAGCCGCCTGCGCAGCGGCGCGTCGTCGGAGATCGTTTCGGCGATGATGTCCATTGCTCCCTGCAGTGCCGCCTCGGCGTCGGGCACTTCCTCGGTGATGTATTCAGCGGCGGCAACGAGCGGATCGGGGCAGTCGCGCGCCTGAGCATACAAAAGCGCGGCAAGCGGTTCAAGTCCCCGTTCTCTCGCGACCGAGGCGCGCGTTTTGCGCTTGGGGCGGAACGGGCGGTAGATGTCGTCGATCTCGGTGACGGTGGCGGCGGCATCCAGTGCGGCGGCGATCTCCTCCGTCATAGCGCCTTGCTCGGTGATGGCCGCCCGCACTTTCTCGCGCTGCCCCTCCAGATTGCGCAGATAGACGAGCCGTTCGGACAGCTCACGCACGACCTGATCATCCAGCGATCCGGTCATTTCCTTGCGATACCGCGCGATAAACGGCACGGTACAGCCGTCGTCCAGCAGCTTTATCGTATTTTCCACCTGCGACGGACGCAGATGTAATGCCTGTGCGAGTACCTCTGAAATGTTCATATTATCTCCTATTTCGCATAGTAGGCGACAAGAATGTCCGCCTGTCCCGTGATGTCGTTATGTCCCTGGATCAGCACGCCGTTTAATGCCATCAGCTCGCCGCAGGAGACTGTTTTAGGGCTTTCGTTGCGGAATACCTCGTTCTCGCCGGCAATGACGCTCACATGCCCGCCGGCACAGATAAACCGCCCGCCCTTGCCGAGCACGGTCTCGTTTTGCGTGCCGTCGGCGCCACGTCCGCGCCGCACGACATATAAAAGCTCCCTGCCGTCCAGCCTTTGCATCAGCGCGTCCTGCAGCTGCCGATCCCGCTTTTTTGAAAACAGTCCCAATATGATCCCTCCGTTTACATCATTGTATCGACAAGCGCGTGTTTTGTCAATGCAAAGCTTGCGTTTGACAGACGCGTTGCCGCGTGCTACAATGGTTTCGACAATATTAGCAGGAGGGAAAACCATGAAAAGAATTTTTGGGTTTCTGCTGGCGCTTTGCATGATCCTCACACTTTGCGCGTGCGGAAAGTCCGACGCACAGGTATCGAACACCGACGGCACGACCGCAGACGGCATGGCTACGGACGCAACGACCGCAGGCGAGACGACCGGCAGCGAAGCGGAAACGACCGCTGCGCCCGCAGCGCAGACAACGGCAGCACCGACGGCAAAGACAACGGCGGCAAAAGTGAACGCGACCGCCGCGAAAAACCAGCCGGCGGCGACGACAAAGGCGACGGCGTGCACGCACACCTATAAAGACGGCGTGTGCACGCGCTGCGGCGCAAAGGATCCGCAGTATGTGTCGCTGGCAACGCTGATGGCAAAGCAGGGCGGTTTTCAGACAAAGCTCATCTATGAAAAGGAGTTGTACAGCATCGGCCTGGTCCTGTGGACGAGACCGCATGCCTATGTCGGTGTCGCTGCACCGCTCAGTTCCCTGTCGGAGGAAATGCAAAAGGACGAGAATATCCGGCAGCAATGCATAAACTATAACGGCGTTCTGTATTACAACGGTGCGGGAAACAACTCGGACCTCACCGTGCGCGTCAACGGCGAGAGCGTCACCGTGACGGATGAGGACGGCGCTTTCCTCACGCTTGCTCCCGACGGCGGCAACCTCAAATGCACTGCCGTTTCCGGCGCGTTTGGCGGCTGTGGCGGCATCAAGATCGGCACGGTGCTGACCTTTGCGGAGCCGAAGGGCTGAAAATTTACGGCAAAACACCCCGTCTGCGGACGGGGTGTTTTCATATGTACTTGCATTTTTGGGCGTTTGCGTGTACAATATAGTTCTATATGCGGAAAGGGGGCAGACCGTGAATCGCTATAAAAAGCTGTTTTCCACCACCTTTATCTTGGGTATCGGCACATTCAGCTCGAAGCTCTTGACCTTTTTGCTGGTGCCGCTGTATACCCATGTGCTGACAAAGGGTGAATACGGTATCGTCGATCTGCTGGTGCAGACGGCAAATCTGCTCATTCCGTTGGTGTCTCTCGGCATCAACGAGGGGATTTTGCGTTTCGGCATCGACGATGAGATCGACCACCGCGCGGTGTTCACCTCCGGCTTTGTCACCATTTTCATCGGCTTTGGTGCTTTCTGCCTTTTGTATCCCGCCGTGCGGCTTTTGCCGATCGCGGAGGGCTATACGCCGTGGATGTATGTGTTTGTTTTATGCTCCATGCTGCACTACCTGTGTGCACGGTTCACGAAGGCGCTCGGTCATGTGCGCCTGTATGCGGCGAGCGGGGTGCTGGGAACGGCGCTGACGCTTTTGTTTGATCTTCTGTTTTTGCTGGTGTTCAAATGGGGCATCCTCGGCTATATTCTGGCGATCGTTCTGTCCGATGTCTGCACGATCCTGTTCCTCACGGTGACGGCGAAGCTCTATCGCTATCTGCGCTTTGCCAAGCTCGACAAAGCGGTGTGGCGCGCCATGCTCAAATATTCCGTGCCGCTCATCCCGACGACCGTTTTGTGGTGGGTAACGGACGTGTCCGACCGCTATATCGTCAAGGCGGTCATCGGTGCGGACGCAAACGGCCTGTATGCGGTGTCGTATAAGATCCCGACCATCATGATCCTGCTTTGCGGCATCTTCATGGACGCCTGGCAGCTGTCGGTGCTGTCCGAAAAAAGCCGCCTGGAGCGGCAGCAGTTTTTCAGCCGCGTGTTTTCGATGTATCAGTCGGTGATGTTTTTGTCTGCGTCGGGGCTGATTGTGTTTGCCAAGGTCATCACAAGGGTTTTGGTTGCCGAGGCGTTTTATGAGTCGTGGCGGTATATCCCCGTGCTCATCATCGCCACGGTGTTCTCCTGCCTTGTGACCTTCCTCGGCTCGATCTATGTGGTGGAAAAGCGCAGCAAGAGCACGCTGTGGACAACGGTGCTCGGCGCGGTCGCCAACATCATCGGCAATTTGCTGCTCATTCCCGCTTGGGGCGTGCAGGGCGCTGCTATCTCCACGGCGGCGAGCTATGCGCTGGTGTTTGCCGTGCGTGCGCTGCACAGTCGGCGCCTCATTCCCATGCAGTGGGATCTGCCGCGGTTTCTGTTTAACCTTGCGGTCGTCTGCGTGCAGGCGGCGGTCATGGTCGCTGAATGTCGCGGCTGGATGATCATTGAGGCGGCGCTGCTCACCTTGGTGCTTGCCGTGAACTTCAAGACGCTGTGGCAGGCGGTGCTGGCGGTCGTCGGCTCAAAGAAAGGGAAAACGGCATGACGACACAGCAAACGGCGCAGCGCAGCATCATCAAGAAATATCGCAAGCCCATCTGGAACCGCTTTATCGGCGCACTCAAGGAGTATAAGATGCTGGAGGCGGGGGACAGAGTGGCGGTCTGCATTTCCGGCGGCAAGGACTCCATGCTGCTGGCGATGTGTATGCAGGAGCTGGAAAATCACGGCAGCGAGGTGCCGTTTCACACGGAGTTTTTGGTGATGGACCCCGGCTATGCGCCGGAAAACCGCAAAAAGATCGAAGAAAACGCCGCGGCGCTCGGCATCCCGATCCACATTTTCGATGCCCCCGTTTTCAACGTGGTGGACAAGCAGACAGCGGGCGCGCCCTGCTATCTCTGTGCGCGGATGCGCCGCGGGTATCTCTATAAATACGCGAAGGATCTCGGCTGCAACAAGATTGCCCTCGGGCATCATTTCGACGATGTGATCGAGACGACCCTCATGAGCATGCTCTACGGCGCGGAAATGCGCACCATGATGCCGAAGCTGCACAGCACGCATTTTGAGGGGATGCAGCTCATCCGCCCGCTGTATTTTGTGCGCGAGGCGGACATCCTCGCCTGGCAGCGGTATAACGGGCTTTCCTTCATCCGCTGCGCCTGCCGTATGACGGCGGGGCTTGCCGAGGATACGAAGCAGTCAAAGCGCCAGGAGGTAAAACGCCTCATCGCCGCTCTGCGGCGGGAAAACCCGCAGGTGGACAGCAACATTTTCCGCAGCGCGGACAATGTGAACCTTGAAACCATTCGCAGCTGGCACAAGGGCGACGCTACATACGACTTTCTCGATGAATACTGAAAGGGTAGGGGCGGCAGACCGAATGGTCTGCCGCCCTTTTTACACTTTTTTAACAAATACCCCTTGCACTTTGGGGAAAGATGGTATATAGTATATTTAGCACTCGAAACATCGGAGTGCCAATTTGAATGTAAGGGGACTTTCCTATGGCGACAAAACAATTCAAGGCGGAGTCAAAGCGCCTGCTGGATATGATGATCAATTCCATCTATACGCATAAGGAGATCTTTCTGCGTGAGCTGATCTCCAACGCCAGCGACGCGATGGACAAGCTATACTACCGTTCTTTGCAGGAGAACCTCACGGGCATCACCCGCGACGATCTCACGATCGATCTGACGGTGGACAAGGCAAACCGTCTGCTCGTTGTCGAGGACAACGGCATCGGCATGACGAAGGAGGAGCTGGAAAGCAATCTCGGCACGATCGCCAAGAGCGGCTCGTTTGCCTTCAAGAAGGAAAACGAGCAAAAGGACGATGTGGACATCATCGGACAGTTCGGTGTCGGGTTTTATTCCGCGTTCATGGTGGCGGACTGCGTGACGGTCGTCAGCCGCGCGTTCGGCAGCGACGAGGCCTACTGCTGGAAATCGAAGGGCGCTGCGGGCTATACGGTGGAGCCGGCGGAGAAGGACAGCCACGGCACCAAGGTGATCCTGCACATTAAGGAGAGCACCGCCGAGGAAAACTATGACGAGTTTTTGGAGCAATACCGCATCGAGGGGATCGTCAAGAAGTATTCCGACTATATCCGCTATCCCATCCGCATGGAGATGGAGAAAACGCGGGTCAAGGAGGGCACGGACGGCGAGGACAAAAAGCCGGAATATGAGACCTACACGGAGCTTACCACCCTCAACAGCATGGTGCCGCTCTGGAAAAAGAACAAAAATGAGATAACCCCCGAGGAATACAATGCGTTTTACAAGGCGAAATTCAACGACTACACCGATCCGCTGCGGGTGATCCATTCGAGCACCGAGGGTGCGGCGACCTATAACGCACTGCTGTTCATTCCCGCGACCGCGCCGTTTAACTACTACACCCGCGAGTATGAAAAGGGTCTGCAGCTATACGCCAGCGGCGTGCTGATCATGGACAAGTGCGCGGATCTTCTGCCGGATCATTTCAGCTTTGTGAAGGGCCTTGTGGACTCGCAGGATCTGTCGCTGAACATCTCCCGCGAGATGCTGCAGCATGACCGTCAGCTGAAGGTCATCGCCGGCAGACTGGAAAAGAAGATCCACAGCGAGCTGCTGTCTATGCTCGAAAACGACCGCGAGACCTATGAAAAGTTCTATAAAAACTTCGGTCTGCAGCTGAAATTCGGCATCTATAACGACTACGGTATGCACAAGGATATGCTGCAGGATCTCGTCCTGTTTGTCTCCTCCAAGGAGAAAAAGCTCGTCACGCTGCATGAATATGTCGAGCGGATGGAAGAAGGGCAGAAGTATATCTATTATGCCTGCGGCGACACGCCCGACAAGATCGAAAAGCTGCCGCAGACCGAGGCGGTGCGCGATCACGGCTTTGAAATTCTGTATCTGACCGACGATGTGGATGAATTTGCGCTGCAAATGCTGCACAGCTTTGAGGATAAGGAGTTCAAGTCGGTCTCCGCGGGCGATCTCGGCTTTGAGGACGAGAAAAAAGCGGACGAGGCGGCGGACAAGGAAAATGAACCGCTGCTCACGGCGATGCAAAAGGCGCTCGACGGCAAGGTGAAATCCGTGAAGGTGTCGACAAGGCTCAAAACGCATCCGGTCTGCCTGTCCAGCGAGGGCGCTTTGTCCATCGAAATGGAAAAGGTGCTGTCCTCCATGCCGAACGCCGGCGGAATGAAGGCGCAGCGCGTGCTGGAGCTGAATGCCGCTCACCCGATCTTTGCGAAGCTGCAAGCGCTGCAAAAGGACGGCGACGAGGAAAAGCTCTCGGAGTATGCCAAGCTGCTCTATGACCAGGCGCTGCTCATCGAGGGACTGCCCGTCGAGGATCCGGTCGCATTCTCCGCGCGTATCTGCGCACTGATGGAATAAAAAAAGTTCGTGCAATCTTCACCGTTTTGTGCTATCCTATATGCATATCTTTCAAAGAAAGGAAGCGCAAAGCGGTGGAGAAGCTCACGGCGCATTTTGACATAACGCACAGCAAACGCTCCTGCATTGCGGCGGGGGTGGTGACGGCGCTGCTCTTGGCGGCGGTCATCGCCTTTGCCGACAGCTTTCTTTCGCAGGCGTTTTCGCTGCGCGTTTTGTTGTTTATCGGCTGTCTTGTTGCGCCGTTTCTCATCGGCGCGCTCATCGCTTTTCGCATCACCCTGCGCGCCCCCGTGCCGCGCGGCTGTGCGGAAACGGTGCTGCTGTTTTTGTTGCCCGTCGTGACGGTCACCATGACCGAGGCGCTCAACGGCGTTTTTGTCTATGACATGACCTATATCGGCTTCGGCATCAATTATCTTTTGGTACTGTTGTTGATGGCGCTGGTGTTCGCCGTGTCGGGCAGCTTTAAGCTGTCGGTTCTGATTGTCAACCCACCCTTATATCTGCTGGCGCTTATCAGTCACTATTTGGTGCTGTATCGCGGCACGCCGTTGCTGCCGGTAGATGTCACCACCATCGGCGTGGCGGATACCATTCTGAATGAATACAGCTATCTGCCCGACTATCAGATCATCACCGCGACACTGGTGTTCGTTTTCCTGATGGTCGTCGGCGCACGGCTGCAAACGCCGCGGTTTCCGAAGCCCGCCCGCGTGCTGTCCCGCACGGTGTGCGGCGTGGCGGTCGCGGTATTTTTGGCGGTGTTCTACGGCACCTCCGCGTTTGCCGACGCGGGACTGGCGCCGGATTTTTGGAACCAGACACGGGGCTATCGCAACTACGGCGTTGTCTACGGCTTTTTCGGCAACACGAAATATCTATATGTGCAGGAGCCGGACGGCTATGACCCGGACGACATCGAGGGCCTTGTCGGGCACATAGAGGACGCAGAGGAGGACACACAGCAGCCGGACATCATCTGCATCATGAACGAGTCGCTGTCCGATCTGTCGGTGCTCGGCAATCTGCAGACAAACGCGCCGTGTCTGCCGTTCATTTCCTCTCTGCGGGAGAACACGGTGCGCGGCAATTTGTATGTGCCGGTCATCGGCGCGGGCACGGCCAACACGGAATTTGAGTTTTTAACCGGTCACAGCATGGCATTTTTGCCGTCCGGCAGCAGCGCGTATATGCTGTATGTGAAGGATGAGCAGCCGTCGCTGGCAAAGCTGCTTGCGGCACAGGGGTATTCGGTGCGGGCGCAGCACCCGTATTATGCGCGCGGCTGGAACCGCACCACGGTCTATCCGCTTTTGGGGCTGTCGCCGTTTGCATCGCTTGAAACGCTGTTCGACATGACGCCGTTCACTGCCTATCAGCAAAGCGGCGATCTTGCGACGCTGGAGGCAACGATGGAAGAACTGTATCCGGGCGAAAACGTGCTCATTCGGCAATATGTCAGCGATGCCTATAACTATAAGCTGCTCATTGAGGACTATGAACAGCGGGACACGGCAAAGCCCTATTTCATGTTCAATGTGACGATGCAGAACCACGGCGGCTACCGCCTGGACGCGGACAATTTCGGACAGAACAACTGGCTTACCGACACCGACGAATTTCCGCAGACCGATCGCTATCTCTCGCTCATGAAGTATTCGGACGATGCGTTCAAAGATCTGATCGCCTATTTCGAAACGGTGGATCGTCCTGTTCTTATCTGTCTTTTCGGCGACCATCAGCCTGCCATCGAGTCGGCATTTTCCGAAGAATTGCTCGGGACAAGTCTCGACGCGCTTTCTCTTGAACAGCAACAGGCACGGCATATCACGCCGTTTCTCATTTGGGCAAATTTCGACATCGAGGAAAAAGAGATCGATACGCTCAGCAGCAATTATCTCTCCTCGTTGCTGCTGCAAACGGCGGGTGTGCGCATGAGCGCGTATGACCGCTATCTGCTGCGTCTGTCCGAAACGCTGCCGGTGGTGGACACGGTGGGATATATCGACAGCGACGGCAACTATTACAACTGGTCGGACGCTTCGCCCTATGAGGAGCTGCTGTCGGAATACCGACGGGTGCAGTATAACTGTCTTTTCGACATCGAAAACCGCAAGGAGCAGCTTTTTACGATACAGTAAAAAACAGAACATCAAACGAAAAAGGGATAAAATAATGGCAGACACGAAAGTGGCTGCCATTATTTTTTATGTCATTATAGGAATTGGAGGTGGTAATGTGCCGGCAATCCGCTTGCTTTTTGGTGGGGTGCTTGGCTGCCGTGACAGTCGGATCGAAAAAAGAAGAAACAGGGAAAACCACCGGTTCTGCTCGGAACAGAACCGGTGGCCTGAAAATTTTGTGTCTTCTGACTATGGACTGCCTCGCTGCGTTTGCAGCTCCCGTTTTTTACTCGTTGGATTTTAATGACTCCACCATGTCGATTTTTTTGAGGCGCGGGTGCATCACGAGATTGACAAAAAAGGAGAAAAGCAGCGTGATCGCCGCGGAGAGCACAAAGCTCATGGCTTTGATATGCCTGCCGAACATCACCATGTCCACCTCTGCCGTCTTCACGACAAAGCGGCAAAGGAAGATGCCGAAAATGAGCCCGAAGAGCGTGCCGATAATGGACAGGACGGCGGTCTCGCGGTAGATATAGGCATCCACCTCTCGGTCAAAGAACCCGAGCACCTTAATGGTGGCAATCTCGCGCTGCCGCTCGCCGATGTTGATGTTGGTGAGATTATACAGCACGATGAACGCCAAAAGCGCCGCCGAGACGATGAGCACGATCACGATATAGTCGATGCTGTGGAACACGCGGGAGAAGGTGTCGATGAGGTCGGCGCTGCTCGATGCGGAGGAAACGCCGTCACAGGCTAAAACATCCTGCATGAGCGCGCTGCGCACCGCCGCGTCGGCGACATCCGCCTTTGCCCACAGCGTGGTGTAGGCGGGCGTTTCGTCGAACAGCGTTTGGAACAGCGTCGGCGTGAGATAGACATAGCCGCTGATGTAGTTCTCGATCACGCCGCCGATTTTGATGTCGGCGGTTTTGCCATCGTCGTTTTCCAGCGTGACGGTGTCGCCCTTTTGCACGCCGAGCGCCGTCGCCTGTTTCTCCGTCAGGAGGATGGTGTCGTCGGTGAGGGAGAGAGGTTCTCCCGTTTTTCTCTCCCGCAGACGGACAAAATCCGCAAGCTTTGCGCTGTCCGCGGGGACGTTCAGCGTCACCGTTTCGCTGTCGCCGCCCTTTGTGACCTTGCCGGTCACCTGTGCTGCGGCAAGGCGGTCGCTCGTGCGCTCCGTCATCAGCGCAAGAAGGGCGTCGCTGACGGTATCGTCCTTAAGCTTTAAGGTGAGGTCATACTGATAGAGGTCGGTGAACTGAATGCTGACGATGTCGGAAATGGCGTCCCGCAGTCCGAAGCCGGTGAGCAGGAGCGCGGTGCAGCCTGCGATGCCGATAACGGTCATGAAGAACCGCTTTTTATACCGCAAAAGATTGCGTGCTGTCACCTTTCGGGTGAAGGAAAGGTGTTTCCAAATGAACGGAACATGCTCCAAAAAGACACGCTTGCCCGCCTTCGGGGCCTTCGGCTGCATCAGCCGCGCTGCCGTGGTGCGCAGCGTGCTGCCGCATGCCGCGGCGGTCGCCGCTATGGTGCACACCAGCGCCGCACCGGCAGCAAGCAGCGCTATGGCGGTGTTGAAGGTGGTGACGAGCGGCGGCATGGTGTAGAGGATGCTGTAGGCGGTGAAAATGACGGTGGGGAGCACCTTGAACCCGATGAGCAGTCCCAAAATGCTGCCGCCCACGGTGGCAAGCCCTGCATACAAAAGATAGTTCGCGGCGATCACGCGGCGGGAATAGCCGAGGGCAAACAGCGTGCCGATCTGGGCGCGCTGCTCCTCGACCAGCCGCGTCATGGTGGTGAGCGCCACGAGCGCCGCCACCAGGAAGAAAAACACGGGGAACACCTTGGCGATAGCTTCCACCTTTTCCGTATTGCTGTGGAAGCTGACATAGCCGACATTGGTGTTGCGGTCGAGGACATACCAAACGCCGTCGGCAATCTCGTCGATCTGCTTTTTTGCGTCAGCGAGCTTTTTCTCCGCGTCGGCAAGTGCCGTGTCGGCTTCCTTTTTCGCAGCGGCATAGTCGGCTTTTGCCGCTTTCAGCTTTTCTGCCCCCTCTTTTTGTGCCTTTTCGCCCGCAATAAGAGCGGTTTCACCGGATGTCAGCGTTTCTTCCGTTTTGGAAAGTTCCTGTTCGGCAGCATCAAATTCCTTTTCGGCATTTTCTTTCTCGGCTTGCAGCGTCGCGTCCGCCGCGTCCAGCTCCGCTGCGGCAGCAGTAAGCGCGTCGGCGTTTTCCTGCCATACGGCGGATTGCTGCGCGTGGGCGGCTTTCAGCCGGGAGAGCGTCTGCTCCAGCGCGGCGACCTGCTCCGGTGTGCCGTTTTCCCGTGCCGCCGCAAGCTGCGCTTCCGTTTGCGCCACGGTGTCCGCCAGCTCGTCGAGCTGCTTTTTCGCGACGGCGAGGGCGTCGCTCGATTCCGTCAGCTGTGCGGCGTTGTCGGATAGCTTCTCTTCGTTTTCCGCAATGACGGCGGCGACCGCCTCCCGCTTGTCCGCAAGCGTTTTGCGTCCGTTTTCGAGCGCTTTTTTGCCGCTTTCCAGCTCTGCCCGCTTGTCCGCAAGCGTCTTTTCGGCATCAGCGAGCTTTTGCTCGTTTTCTCGGATGGCGGCGAGGGCGTTTTTCAGTTCCTTTTCCGCTTTGGCTTTTTCGGAAAGATAGGTCGCGTTTTCCTTGTCCCATGTCGCCTGTGCGTCGGCAACCAGCGATGCACGGCGGTCGGCTGCTCGCACCTCGCCCAGCGTCTTGAGGCGGTCGGTGACGGTGTCGGTGAGCGCTTTATAGTCATCGGAATAGGTGTCAAGTGTTCCCGCATCGGTAAGCGTCAGGAAAGCGTCTGTGTAGGTGTCGGCTTTCACCGTGTCGGTCGGCACATACACGGTGCGGGAGATCTTGCCGTCGCCGACCGTGGTGCTTTCGCTCTCGCCGGAGCAATAGTAGGCGGTGCGCACGATGCCCACCACCGTGAGCGCATCGACCTGCAGGCGATCGTTCGGCGTCACATCACCGCTGACGGCAAAGCGGTCGCCGATCTTGACGCTGCTTTTGTCATATTGCCCCTGCACGGCGACACATTCGCCCGCCGCCTGCGGCATCCGACCGGACAGGAGGACGGGGCGGTTGAGATAGGTGTCGCTTTCGGTGTCCTGCGGCAGCGTGTGCATCCGCAAAACGGCGGTCGCGCCGTCGGGCAGCGTGATGACCGCATCCACGGTCTGTGAGGGCATGACGGCGGCAACGCCGTCGGTGGCGGCGATGGCGGCAATGTCCTCCTCTGTCAGCCCGAGGGTAGAAACGACGCGCAGATCCATGAGACGGCTGTCGTTATAATAGGTGTTGGCGGTGAGCCGCATATCGGGGGTGGTGGCGAGAAGTCCCGCCAAAAATCCCACGCCGAGCGCTACGATGAAAAAGATGGAGAGAAAGCGGCTGAGCGAGCCCCGCACGGTGCGGAAAAACAGCTTGCGATAGGTATGTTTCACCTTACCACTCGATCCTTTCTACCGGCAGCGGCTGCGGATTTTCGATGATCTCCTCCACCTTGCCGCTGCGCAGGCGCACGACGCGATCCGCCATGGCGGTCAGCGCCCCGTTGTGGGTGATGACAATGACGGTCTGTCCCGTTTTGCGGCAGGTGTTTTGCAGCAGCTGCAAAATGGTCTTTCCTGTTTTATAGTCGAGCGCGCCCGTCGGCTCGTCGCAAAGCAGAATTTTCGGGTTTTTCGCCAGCGCTCTGGCAATGGATACGCGCTGCTGCTCACCGCCCGAAAGCTGGGCGGGGAAGTTCTGCAGACGGTCGCCCAGACCGACCTCGCGCAAAACCGTCGCGGCGTCGAGCGGATGGGCGCAGATTTCCGCCGCCAGCTCGACATTTTCGAGTGCGGTCAGATTTTGCACCAGATTATAAAACTGAAACACAAAGCCGACGTCATGGCGGCGATAGGCGGTGAGCTGACGGTCGCTGTAGGCGGCAATGTCCTTGCCGTCAACAAAGATGTGGCCGCTGTCACAGTTGTCCATGCCGCCGAGAATGTTGAGAACGGTGGTCTTGCCGGCGCCGCTGTGACCGACGACCACGACAAACTCTCCCTTTTCCGCCGTGAAAGAGATGTGATCGGCGGCAACGACGCGCTGTGCACCGGTCGCATAATATTTGCAGACATCCTGCACCGAAATAAAAGCCATACAGGCACTCCTTTTCACTGTAATCTGTTCTTATTTTACTACAGACGCGTGCATTTTTCAAGGGTGCAAAGCCGCGGTGCGTAAAATTTGCTATGTGTTAGCAAAATCTGCACTTTCTTAGCGTTTCGGTTGCTTTGCCGCCGACAATGTGCTACGCTGAAGGCAGCTTCATAAGGAGGACGACAACATGGATCTTCATGAAGAAAAACGAAAGACATGGCGTGCCCTTTCGCAGACGATCGCGGAGGAGGGCTTTGTGCTGCTGCGCAACGAAAACGGCGTTTTGCCGCTCGGCGGGGAATGTGTCGCCGTGTTCGGTCAGGCGCAGTGCGCCGCCCGTCCGGCGACGCATCCGGATCTGACCTTCGCGGAGGGACTGATGGCGGGCGGTATCAGGGTGGAGGAAACGCTGCTTAAAAAATATCGCGCTTTTGCCGAGAAAAAGGCGCAAAAGCGTCGCTATACGGCGTCGTTTTTCACCGGAATGGACAACGAAATGCCCATCACCCGCGAGGAGATCGCCGCGAGTCGGGCGGCGGGCGCAAAAAAGGCGATTGTGATCCTCAAACGCATTTCGGCGGAAAATACGGATATGCAGGTGACGGAGGGGGATTATCTGCTCTCTGCCGCGGAAAAACAGATGCTCACCGATGTTGCGGCGGTGTTTGAGCATGTCATTTTGGTGCTGGAGATCGGCTGTGTGATGGATCTCAGCTTTTTGGACGAGATCCGCGTGGAGGGCATATTGTACACCAACGATTTCGGCGACGGCGGCGCCGCCGCTGCGACGCGCGTGCTGAAGGGCGAAGTCAACCCGTCCGGCAAGCTGCCGATGACCATGGCGCGCAGCTATGCAGAATACCCCACCTGCGGTCACTTCGGTCAGCACGGCGGCGGTCTTGTGCAGGATTACACGGAGGATATTTTCGTCGGCTACCGCTATTTTGACACCTTCGGCGGCAATGTGGCGTTTCCGTTCGGCTTCGGTCTTTCCTACACGACCTTTGCCGTCTCGGATGTGCATTTTGAGGACGGCCAGGTGCTGCGGGTGACGGCAACGGTGACAAACACCGGTGCGCGCGCGGGCAGGGAGGTGCTGCAGCTATACTGTGCCGCGCCCGCCCTGCGTGACGGCGCAAAGCTCGGCAAGCCGCAAAAGGAGCTGCGCGGGTTTGAGAAAACGCGGCTGCTGCAGCCCGGCGAAAAACAAACACTTTCGATCGCTGTTCCCGTTTCGGAGCTTGCGTCCTATGACGACACGGGCGTTTTGGGTGAAAAGTCGGTGTGGGTGCTCGAAAAGGGAAACTATACGCTGCTGCTCGGCACGGACAGCCGTCATGTGCATGAGGCGGGCGTTCACTTTGAGCCGCAGACCCGCGTGGTGCGGCACAGCATGCCGCTCACAACGACACTTGAAAAGCGCCTGACGGCGGACGGCAGCTATGAGCCGCTGGCAAGTCAGACCGACGACGGAGCGCATTGCATTGCTGTTTCGTCCATCGAGCGCACGGTCATCACCGCCGGTGCAAAGCTGCATTTTTCGGCGATGAAAAATGGCGAGCAGGTGCAGCGGCAGCTGCTGCCCGGCACAGGCGGCGGCTACCGTCTGACGGCGGTGGACGGCGACGGCACACCGCTTGAAAGCATGATCGCGCTGGCGATCGACGGCATTTCCATGCCGCTGCACAGCGATGCGGCAGGCGTTGCGGAGATCACGCTGCCGGTGCGCCGCTGTCAGATGACGGTCACGGCGCTGTGCGATCATCCGGCGCTTGCGGCGCTGGCGTTTGAAAAGACCGACACGACCGTGCCGGTTTTGCCGGAGAAAAAGACGGTCATCAAGGGACAGAACTACTATGAGGGCAGTTTTTATGTCGAAGTGGAGAGCTTCGAGGACGACGGCAACGGCGTTCCGGGCAGCTGCGTGACGCACTTTTTCATGAGCGGCATGTCGGTCGTCTACCGCGTCAACATTGCCGAGGCGGGCAACTATGCGGTCAAATTCCGCTATCGCTATGACGGTGTGGAAACGGTGATGAACAGCGTGCTCACGCTTGCTGTTTCCAACATCGTGCAGCCGCTGCGCGGAATGGCGCTTGAAAATACCTGCAAAGACGGCAAAAAGCGGTTTATCTATTCCAATGCGGCGGTCATCGAGCTGCCGCAGGGCGTTGCCTATCTGAAGCTGCTCGCCGAGGCTGTGCCGTTCCCCGACATCTGCGAGATTGTTTTGGATAAAACGAACGATGCCGTCGATACGACGACGCAGCAGGAGGATGTCAAGGTCAAGGAGAGCAAGGGCGGCGGACTGCAATATCTGAAGCCGGACGACGGCATCCGCGAGGGCATCACGCTGGCGGATGTTGCCAAGGACGGCACCGGGATGCAGGCGTTCCTCGCGCAGCTTTCCAACCGTGAGCTGGCGACGCTTGTTTCCGGTACATCGCTCAACCGCACGCCCTACGGCGATGTCGGCTGCAACCATCCGCTCTATCTGCGCGGCGTTCCCGCAGCACAGACGGCAGACGGACCGCGCGGTCTGCGGCAGCGGGGCATGGCGACCACGCTGTATCCGCCGACGCTGATCCTGACGGCATCATTTGACAAGGATCTCTACACCACCTACGGTACAGCGATGGGCGAGGAGTGTCTTTTCTGCGGCGTGGATCTGTGGCTGGCGCCCGCTATCAATATTTTCCGTGACCCCTGCGGCGGCAGAAACTTTGCCTATTCCTCGGAGGATCCGTATCTCTGCGGCGTTTATGCTGCGGCGGTCATCCGCGCGGCACAGGCGTGCGGCATCGGCGCGGTGCTCAAGCACTATTGTGCCAACAACACGGAGTTTGAACGCCTGAAATCCAACAGCCGCGTTTCCGAGCGGGCGCTGCGGGAGCTGTATATCCGCGCGTTCGAAACGGTGGTGCGCGACGCCGACCCTGTGGCGATCATGAGCTCCTATAACCATGTCAACGACATCAAGGCGTGCGAAAACCGCGAGCTTATCACGGATATTCCGCGCAGCGAGTGGCATTGGGACGGCGTGTTCATGACCGACTGGTGGAACGACTCCGACCATGTTGCCGAGCTGAAGGCAGGTCACGACCTGAAGATGGCAACGGGCGACATCGACGGCGTCACGGCGGCACTGGACAAGGGCGATCTCTCCCGCGAAGAGGTCTATCCGTGCGCGGCGCGCGTCATGCGCATGCTGCTGCGGCTGAAAACGGCACAGGAGTTTTTGAGAAAGTAAGACCTTGCGGCGGGCGTCCATCCGACGCCCGCCAAACAAATTTTTGCACAAATTGCGGCACAAACCTTGACAAACGGCGAAAAATCCTGTAAGATGCATAGATGTAACTGCCGGCGTAGGCAGGGCGGCACCCCGCCCATTTCATTTGCCGGTTTAACTCATTCGCTGGTTTAGCGCGAGAACCTGTCGGTTCTCGGTTGGTAGAGTAAACTCTACCACCTTCGCTAACCCGCTCATTCCATTCGCTGGTTTAGCTCAGTTGGTAGAGCAGCTGATTTGTAATCAGCAGGTCGGGGGTTCAAGTCCGTCAACCAGCTCCAGAAAATCCTGAATGCGTAAGCGTTCGGGATTTTTACTTATTACCTCTTACTTCTTCACTCTTACCTAAATTGCATTCAGGATTTTTTGGGAAGTAAGAAGTAATAGGTAAGAAGTAATAAGTTCGGTGTGGCTTCGCCACGAATTATAAAAACAATGCTCCGCGTTGATTTACTGCAGCTTTTATGCTATAATACACCCAAGGCGGTGACGATATTATGAAAATTTTTAAAAGAATATTGATTGCATTTATTGTTATTATATTGGTTTCTATTATTTCTTTTGTTGCGATTTTTATATATGAAGACCAATTTAAGAAAAGAGAAATATATCAAGAAAGTAGTCCTGACGGTAATTACACTATTGTGTTATATCAAGTGGGAAGTCCACAATGGTCTTTTGGTTCAGTGAAAGCTAAGTTAGTTTTAGAAGATGCTAATGGTAAAAAGATAGACGAAGAAGATTTTGGTTTAGCAAATGATGGCGCAGGTGTTTTTGAGGGTAATGTAAAGGAAATTACTTGGATGGAAAACCAAGTCAAAATTATAATGGGTGAATCTGATACAGCAAAGCAATTTACTTATATTTTAAGCTATACCGAATAAATATAAAGAAAATCTTCGGTTTTTGACCAGTTCTTTTTCGGGCACGAATGACAAAAAACACGCTCTTTTCGAGCGTGTTTTTTTGCTCTTTTTCGGAAGAGCTTTATTAAATTCCAAATATTTTTTGAAACTTATCCATTTTATTTTTATCCGGAACAATGTAATCGGGCAGAACCCTGTTAAGAGCGGTATATTTGTTATTTCCCATGTTATGATACGATGCCTGCACCGTGGATGTCTGTCACCCCAACGATCTGGGCATGTACCGCATGGCACAGGGGATGCTCCCGCTGTTGAAAAAGCTTTTGTATTAAAAACGATTTGCATTTGGAGGTGCAAGGATGAAACTGGCAACAACCACAAGTGATTTTTCGTCTTATGCGATGGATGGATATGCGTCCGCAAACGCGATTGCCGATGCCGGATTTCGGTATATCGACTATTCCTTCCAGTATGATTATAACCGCAGGAGCGGTTTGCTGGCGGGTGACTGGCGACCCTATGCAGATAAGCTTCTGAAGCTGGCAGACGAGCGGGAACTGCAATTTGTGCAAGCGCATTCGCCGCTGGGAAGCCCGCTGGTGAAAAACGGGCAGTATGAGAGCTTTATGCAGCTCACAAAGCAAAGCATCGAGGCGGCTGCCTATCTCGGCATCCCGAACATTGTTGTTCACTCGGGTTATGTAAAGGACATGAGCAAAGAGGAAACCTTTAAACAGAATGTGCTGTTCTATGAAGAACTGCTGCGCGTCGCGGAAAAGTACAACATAACCATCTTGACCGAAAATTTCAACAAGATGGTCTTCCCGGATTACTACTGGATAGATTCCGCAGAGGCAGAACTGGAACTGGTCGAGCGGGTCAACCACCCGCTTTTACAGGCGTGTTGGGATGTGGGGCACGGCAATCTGCAGGAGCTTTCTCAACACGAGGCACTTAAGCTGTTGGACAGCCATGTGCGCGGTGTGCATATACAGGACAATTGCGGCAATGACGATACGCATTTTATGCCGTACCAGGGTACACTGAATATGGATTCGGTCATGCACGGACTTTTAGACATTCACTATGAGGGGTATTTCACCTTTGAGGCTGACAACACCCCTCTTCCGGCACGCCAGAGGAGAAAGTTTGAGGAGGATACCCGTTGCCTGCAGCTGCCGGTAGAATTCAAAAAAAAGTATGAGCGTATTCTCTACGAGATCGGCCGGTATGTGTTGACACAGTATGACTGTTTTGAAGAATAATAGATAGAGCAAGAAGACACCCCCAAGAGACAAACTCTTGGGGGTGTCCGTTTGGTCTTCAAAAAGACAGATTGGCGATTTACTTTGTGACGGTTGTTTTTCTTACCACCAGATCGGGTTCAAAGACATTTTGGATCGGACATTCCTTTTCTTCCAAAAGATCGATCATCATTTTTGCCGCATAAGCCCCCTGCTCCTTCAGATGGGTATTCACAGTCGTCAGCGGCGTTTGCAGAAATTCGACAATTTCAATGTCGTCATAGCCGGTCACCATCAGATCCTCCGGCACCCGCAATCCCAGGTCGGCGGCAGCCTTTACGACAGGAATGGCGGCATAGTCATACAGACAAAACACACCGTCGGGCTTTTCCTCTTTCAAGAGGTCGCTGACGCGAGCATAGATCTCGTGAAAATCCTGATTGCAGTTGACAAGCAGCTTTTCGTCGTATGCAATTTCATATTCTTGCAGCGCCTGCAGGTAACCGTCTACACGGTTGGAGCTCTGCAATTTCAAAACGGTCGGCGCTAAAAAAGCGACGCGCTTGCAGCCGTTTTCCAGCATGTTTTTCACGCCTTTGTAAGCACCGAGACGGCTGTCTGCCACACAGTAATGTATTTTATCAGAGCCTGTGCAGGTCGAACAGGCATAGACCACTTTTTGCAGGTCGATCCCCTTTTTCAGGAGATATGCCGTAACCTCTTCCTCAAAGATAGGGGAGATGATAACACCGTCCACCTGACCGCCCAAGAGACTCGCAAAGCTTTCGAGTTCCTTGTCCTTGTCGTTGTTGGTGACCTCCAAGACCAGGTGGTATTCGGTTTGACCGATGTGGGATTCAACACCGTCCAGAATGTTGACGAACACCGGGTTGTGAATATCGGGAAGGACAACCTTGATCGTTTTGGATTTTCCGGTGATCAGGCTACGCCCGAAATAACTGGGGCGGTAGTCCAATTCCGCAGCCTTTTTCTGAATTTTAATGGCAGTTTCCTTTTTCACGCGTTCGTCGTTGTTCAGCGCCAAAGAAACCGTTGCCGGTGAACAGCCGCTGGCTTTGGCAATGTCATAGATCGTTACACTTTTCTGCATTCAACCGTTCTCCTTATACAACATTGTGCGAAATCAAAAGCGATTGAGAAATTAAATCGATTTTCATGCATACTACTATACAATAATAGGATAATCCTGTCAATAGTTTTCCACATATACGTTCCCGTATAAATGAAAGCTGGAACACGCGAAAAGTATGGCGTAAGGGGCATGATGACAGCACCGTTAGATGCATAATACCCGATCCCCGGGAGGACGAACGGAGCAGAAGTTTTGTTCAGACCTACGGCGACAGCGGTCCCTCCGGCTATAAGGGAACAGAAATACAGAAAAGCAGCATCTTGCACTGCACCCCATTTGTTAGACAATGAGGTATCATGTCTAACAAATGGGGTGCAGTTCGATCAAACGAGGTTTTGTTTTTTATTACTTATCGGTTGGCTTTGAGCGCGGCAAAGGATTTGGTGTGCTTTCTGCGGATGGAGGAAATGACAACGCCCTCCTGATAGGTAAGGGCAGTGTTCTTCATCCGAATGGGCACCAGCATCAGCTTCATGTATTTTGAACGCGCTTTCATGAGCGGGAGCTGGGTGCGCACGGTCTTGCTCGTGATGATGCGGCGGATCTCGGCGTGCTTTTCCTTGCGGGATAGCTTACAGGCGGGATTGGCAACATTTTCGATGCAGCCGATCACGCGCTCAATATACCGTCTGGCGACAAACTCCATGCTTGCCTCGTCGTGTACATCCCAATAGTCATACAGCTCGACCATCCAGCGGTGCTCTTCCTCACGCTTTTCATACATATTCGCGTGATATTTCGCCGTTTCGCTCTCCGCGCGGGCGCGCATGAAGTGATAGTACTTTTTGGAGGAGACCGCCACCCGTTCGATGTCGCGGATCACCGAGAGGTTGAACGGGAAATCGTCCCAGAAGGTGTTGGAAAACCGCAGATTGTTCTCGCGGAGATAGTCGCCGCTGTACAGCTTGTTCCACGGGGTATAGAGCAGGTTCGCGTCAAACAGTGCGTATGCCGCGCGGCGAAACGCCTCCTTGCTCTCATACAGCGCGTCGGGCTGCGTTTGCTCCTGGGTGTAATACGCGGTGTCACTGTAATAGGTGTCAATATAGTAGCCGGTGACGACAAGCTGCGCATCGGTCTTTTCCGCGAGCGCCACCATGTCCTCCAGCATCGTCGGCTCTGCCCAGTCGTCGGAGTCCATGAAGTAATAGTATTTGCCCTTGGCAATGTCCATCGCCGCATTGCGGGCGGAGGGGGCGCCGCCGTTATCCTTGTGGATAACGGTGATACGCGGGTCTTTTGCGGCATATTCGTCACAAATGATGCCGCTGCGATCCTTCGTGCCGTCGTCGACGATGAGAAATTCAAAGTCCTTGAGCGTCTGCGCCTGGATACTCTCGATCGCTTTGCCGACAAACTTCTCCACGCCGTAGACCGGCATGATGACCGAAACCTTTACATCTGCCATATTATGCATCCTTTCCGAACACTTCGTCGGTCTTGGCAAGCGCCGAAGCGATCACCTTGTCCATGTCATAATAGCGGTATTCGGCGAGTCTGCCGCCGAAAATGATGTCTTCCTTTTCCGCAAGTGCCGCATAGCGGGCATAGAGCGCCTGGTTTTTCTCGTCGTTGACGGGATAATACGGCTCGTCGCCCTCCTGCCAGGTGCGCGGATATTCCTTGGTGATGACCGTCTGCGGCTGATTGCCGAACACAAAGTGCTTGTGTTCGATAACACGGGTATACGGGGTCTCACGGTCGGTGTAGTTGACAACGGCAACGCCCTGGTAGTTCTCCTCGTCAAGGAGCGTCGTTTCAAACCGCAGGCTGCGGTATTCCAGTTTGCCGAAGCAGTAGTCATAGTAAGCGTCGATGGTGCCGGTATACACGATGTGCTCGGCAAGCGCCGTCAGCTCCTCGCGGTTTGCGAGGAAATCGGTCGACAGGCGCACATCGGCGCCCTCGAGCAGCTTGTCGATCCATGCGTCATAGCCTGCCTCGGGAATGCCCTGATAGCGGTCGTTGAAATAGTTGTTGTCATAGGTCAGACGCACCGGAAGCCGCTTAATGATGAAAGTGGGCAGGGCGGTGCAGTCGCGTCCCCACTGCTTTTCGGTGTAGCCCTTAATGAGCTTTTCATAGATGTCCCTGCCGACGAGGCTGATCGCCTGTTCCTCCAGGTTTTTCGGCGTGTCGGTGATCTCCGCGCGCTGCTCGTTGATCTTCGCCAGCGCCTCGGCAGGGGTGGCAACGCCCCACATCTTGTTGAAGGTGTTCATGTTGAAGGGCAAGTTGTAGATCTCGCCGTGGAAGTTGGCGACGGGGGAGTTGGTGTAGCGATTGCACTCCGACAGGGCGTTGACATAGTCCCACACCCGCCTGTCATTGGTATGAAAAATGTGCGCGCCGTAGCGATGCACCAAAATGCCTGCCTGTTCCTCACAGTGAATATTGCCGCCGGTGTGATCGCGTTTTTCGACGACCAGACACCGCTTGCCGTGCCGCATGGCCTCATGCGCAAAGACTGCGCCGTAAAGTCCGCTGCCGACGATCAGATAATCATATTGTTTCATAAAGCATCCTTTCCACATCCATATATATTGTGGTTAAACGGCAGAACGAGTATACATTATTTTCCGCTTTTTGTCAAATGAATTGCTATTTCGCCGCGGCTTTCTGTGAGTGGTCGGCGGTCGGCGTGTTGCTGCCGGTTGTGGCGGTCGGTGTGCCGCCGGCGGCAGTGCCGGTTGCAGTCGTCGGCGCGGTGGTGCCGGTCGCTGCGGGATCGGTGGCAGTGACGGTCGTGGTGGCCGTCGTGGTGCGCTCCGTTGTCTGCGTTGTGCGGAGGAAACGGAGACTCTTTGTGGGAATATACACGGTCACGCCGTTGCAGTCAAGCCGCGACCAACCGTTTTGCGTATCGATGCCGGTGCGCACCATGCGTTTTCCCGCCTTCACGGATGTCCATTTGTTCGGGCGATCCGTATAGGGGGAAATGCGCGCATTGACACCTGCGATCGCCTCCACCTCTTCACAAACGGGGTTGAAGGAGAAGCCGGGGAAGGCCTTTTCAAAGTCCTCGGGGTCGACCTTTGACAGATACGGCGTGGACACGCGGGAAAGATCGGTATAGGCGATGTTCAGATCGACATCCTTTTCGATGCCGTCCACCCTGCCGTCGCTGGCGCATTGCCACATGACATGCGCGCCGTTATAGCGCTTTTGACTCAAAAGGTTGACATATTGTGCGAGCCACACGCGATAAGCGGAAAGCCGCCCCATTTCCCATTTGTCCCACAGCGCGTTGCGGCTGGCGTACAGTATGGGAATATAGCCCGCGTCGGCGATCGTGTCCATATAGGCGATTGCGTGATCCGTCATGGCGGTCGCCGTGAGATCTTTGGCGCGATCCTGTCCGAGGATCTCAAAATCATAGGCGACGGGATAGCTGATCTTGTCTTTATACGGCTTCAGCACCTCGATGACAAACGCTGCCTCCTCCAACACCTCCGTTTCATTTACGGCGGCGGAGAAGAAATAGATGCCCACCTTCACGCCGGCATCCAGCGCTCCTTCGATGTTCTTCTTGAAATTGGCATCCTCATAGACCTTGCCGCCGACCGTTGTACGGTAGCCGCAGCGGATCATGGCAAACTCGATGCCTGCCGCCTTGACCTTTTTCCAGTCGATTTTCTCCTGGTGACGGGAAACATCCATGCCGATGATGTATTTGTTCCCCTCGAAGCTTTCCCGCACATATTGCAGCGTGACGCCGTTTTTTATATCCGGCGTGGCGGCGGGCTTTGTCACGGAGGCGTCCGGCGTTTTCACCGTGTCGTCCTTCACATTGTCCGGCTCGACCACGATGGGCGGCGGCGCAACGGTGCGACGGGTGGTAGTCCTGACCGTCGTTTTGCGCGTGGTCTTGGTGGTGAGAGCCGTGGTGACAGGCGCGATTATCAGCTCTGTAGTCGTCACGGCAGCCGTGGTCGCGTCGGTCTGTTCGGCAGTCTGTGTGGTGGTCACTGCCGCCTGTGCCGCACGCGCACGCCGCCGCGATACCGAAATGACCGTGACGACGGATGCTGCACCGATTGCCACAGCGGCAAAGACCGCGGTGATCGCCACCTTATAGCGGCATATCCATTCCCAAAGCGTATGCATTTTCCCCTCCATATTGTTTCGTATAAATTATGGCAGATACATGTAGTATAGCACAGCTCTCATTTCGGCGCAACAGGGAAAGTGCCGAGCGGTGTCCGATTTTGCAAAAATCACGGAAAAACCCCTTGTGCGACGGCGTTTTTCAACGGCATTTGCCGCGCAAAAATATTTTTTTGAATTTTTTTGGTAAACTATTGCAAAATTTACCAAAATATGGTAATATGATGTTGCCGGCAAAAAGAAAAAGGAGTCTTTGAGTGATGGAAAAGCAAATCAAGGTATTATTGGTGGACAACAGCGAACATTTTGGCGCACCTTGTGCGCAAACCATGCAGGATTGCGGCCTTTGTGTCGAAACGATAGAGAAGGACGGCAAGAAGGCGGTGGATGCGATCTGTACGCTGCATCCCGATGTCGTTCTGATGGATTTCTTCCTCCCGAGACTGGATGCCATCGGGGTCATCAAGAGCATCTATACACGCTCTCTCACGCGCATCCCGCAGTTCATGGTGATGTCCGGATTTGACAATCCCAACATGGAGCGCGAGGCCATTCTCGGCGGCGCGGACTATTTCGTTCTGCGTCCGTTTGACGCGGCGCAGATGGCGAACCGCATCTTTGCCCTGTGCGGCAAGCAGCAGCGTCCCACCGTGCCCGAGGTGCGGTATACGGTGGCAGACAACGGCAGCCTGGAAATGCGGGTGACCGAGATCATTCATCAGATCGGCGTTCCCGCGCACATCAAGGGCTATCAGTATCTGCGCGATGCGATCCTCATGGCGATCGAGGATGAGGACATCATCAATGCCGTCACCAAGCGGCTGTATCCCGCCGTTGCCAAAAAGCACGCCACCACTTCGTCCCGTGTCGAGCGGGCGATCCGTCATGCCATTGAGGTCGCGTGGGACAGGGGTGATGTGGATACGCTCAACGCCTATTTCGGCTATACGGTCAACACCGGTCGCGGCAAGCCGACCAACAGCGAATTTATCGCCATGATCGCCGACAAATTCCGCTTGCAACTGAAAATATCATAAGAAAGGGAGCGCTGCGGCCATTCTGCCGCGGCGCTCCCTTTTTTTGCACAGATCATTTGGTTTCGGACTCTTCGTACATCAGCTTCTGCGCCGGCGCACGCACTGCCTGCCGCGCCTGACGGATTTCCACCAGCTGCTGCGCCAGAGTGTCCTCGGTCTTTTTCAGCAGCTCCTCGGTGAAGTCCTGCGCGCTCTTGCGCATTTCCTTGGTGCGCTTTTGCGTTTTCGTCAGCATTTCGTTGGCTTTTTGCTGCGCCTGCAGCACGATCTCCTCGCGGGAGACCATGGAACGCTGCCGTTCCTCGGCGGTGCGGATGATGCTTTCCGCCTCCTTGCGCGCGGTGGCAACGATGTCGGTGCGGTCGCTCACGATAGCTTTTGCCTGCCGGATTTCGGAGGGCAGATTGGCGCGGATGTCGTCGAGAATATCCCGCAGCTGATCCGCCTCGATGAGACATTTGCCGCCGGACAGCGGCATGTTCCAGGCACGGTCGATCATATCATCGATCTTTTCCAGCAATTCTTCAACGCTTACAGACATTGCAGATCATCCTTTCTGATTCGTTTTATGATGTCCGGCGCAATGCATGCCGGGACAAAATCGGAAATATCGCCGCCGAAGGCAGCCACCTGCCGCACAAGACTGGAGGACAGGTACATATACTGCGCGCTGGTGGTGAGAAACACCGTTTCCGCCTGCTCGCACAGCTTGCGGTTCGTAAGCGCCATCTGAAATTCATACTCGAAATCCGACATGGCGCGCAGACCCTTGACGATGGCGGTAGCATTGTGCTCCCGCACATAGTCGGCAAGCAGCCCGCCGAACTGCTCCACCTCCACATTCGGAATGTCGGCGACGCAGCGGCGGATCAGCGCCACGCGCTCCGCCTGCGTAAACACCGGCGTTTTCGAGGTGTTGGTCATGACAGCGACGATGACCTTGTCAAAAAGCCGTGACGCCCGCCGTATAATATCCAGATGCCCGTTGGTGACAGGATCAAAGCTGCCGGGACAAATTGCGATCTTCATACTTTCCTCCGATACAGCGTGATGTGCACGCGACCATAGCGATAGGTGCGATCCGCCTGCAGTGCGCCCACCGTTTCCGGCAGCGCCTGCCCCTCGTCACTTTCGCAGACGACAAGCCCGCCGTCGGCAATGTGCGGCTCGACCGCCGCAAGGCATGATGCGAGCAGAGCGTCGCCATAGGGCGGATCCAAAAACACAAGGTCAAACTGCTCCCTGCAGCGGGCAAGAAAACCGAGCGCCTCGGTCGTCAGCACCTGTGCCGACGAAAAGAGCTTTGCCGCCTGCAAATTGCGGCGGACAAGCTCTGCAGCTTGCCCGTTTTGCTCCACAAAGACGCAGGACGCAGCACCGCGGCTCAGCGCTTCAATGCCGAGCTGCCCCGAGCCGGCGAAAAGATCCAGTGCCCGCCGCCCCTCGATCTCAAACTGGATGGCGGAAAAAAGCCCTTCCTTCACCCGTTCGGCGGTCGGACGGGTGGCTTGTCCCGCCGGCGTCTCCAAGCGACAGCCGCGGGCAGTGCCGGTGATCACACGCATAAAATCGGTATCTCCTTTAAGTATAATCGTTTTCGCAAAAAATGTCAAATGCGAGAAAAGGTGTAGGCGGTCTCACTGTGGAAAGGCTCTCCCGCACGCAGGACACAGGACGGAAAATCCGCTCGGTTGGGCGTGTCGGGGAAGAACTGCGTCTCCATGCAAAAAGCGGCGTACGCGCCGAGCGGTCCGCTTTTGCTGTTCACATAAGCAAGGTCGTTGCCGCTGTAGATCTGCAATCCCGGCAGATCGGTCGCACAGGCGACGGCAATGCCGCTTTGCGTGTTTTTCGCCGTCATCACCGTGCGCAGCGCGCCGGTGTAGTCCTGCAGCACAAAGTTGTGGTCAAGTCCCTTGCAGCGCCGCACCGACGGATCATCCGACCCGATGACATCGCCGAGACGCACCTCCTGCCGCATATCGAGCGGCGTGCCGTCCACGGGCATGACGGAAAGCGGAATAAGTCCGTCGTCGGTGGCGGTATAGGCGTCGGCGTGCACGGTGACAAGCGTGTCGAGGATGTCGCCCTTGCCCGCGAGATTGAAATAGGCATGGTTTGTGAAATTGGCAACGGTGTCGGCGTCACTTTCGGCGTCATAGGCAATGGACAGCGTGCTGTCGCGCAGCGTGAAGGTGACCGTCAGCGTCAGCGTGCCGGGGTAGCCCTCTTCGCCGTCGGGGGAAACATACCGCGCGCGCAGCTGCGGCGCGTCGCCGTCCTGCGGCGTCATGTCCCACATCTTTTTGTCGAAGCCGACATCGCCGCCGTGCAGATGGTTTTCGCCGTTGTTCTTGGCAAGCGTATAGGTCTTGCCGTTCAGGGTGAATCTGCCGCCCTTGATGCGGTTGGCATAGCGGCCGACGGTGGCGCCGAGGTAGTTGGTGTTGACGGTGGCATAGTCGTTGGCGTTGTCAAACCCCAAAACGACATCCACGCCGCCGTACACGATCGATTGCACGGTGGCACCGTAGTCCAGCACCGACACGGAAAGTGTGCCGTTCGACAGGGTATAGCGGGTGACGGCGGTGCCGTCGGGCAGCGTACCGAACGCGCTTTTTTCAATAGACATAGAGATTACCTCACTTCCACAGCTTTTCGGGGTAGATGCCGCGCTTTGTCATGTCCGCCAGCGCCGCGCGCACGGAGGGCAGGTCGGCGGAATAGGTCATGCCGTACCATTTGTCCGGCGTCGTCAGCACGGTGGCGTCCGCTGCGCCCGTTTCCAGCATATAGTTTACGACGGAGGGCAGATAAAATTCGGATTTCATTTCGCCGCCGCGCTCGCGTAAAAATTGCGCAAAAAGCTCGCCGAACACGGAAAGGCTGCCTGCGGGGAACGCCCAGCAGTTCATCGACACCACCGTGTCCTCCGACAGGGAAGTATAGGTCTTGCCGTCGTCCTCCGTGAACATCGGCTTGCCGTTCACAAGCTCGATGTGGGTGCGCTCGGTGAGGGAGACGAGATACCCGTTGTCGTCGATCTCACACACGCCGCGGGAAACATAGCCGTTTTCGGTCAGCGTATTTTTCAGCAGATAGCCCGCCATGGCGAGATGCTTTTTGTCGCCCTCCTGCGGCTTTTTGAGAAATTCCGCCAAAAGACGGAAGCCCTCTCTGCCGTAATAGTCGTCGGCGTTGATGACGGCGAAAGCGCCGTCCACCACGCCCTCGCAGCACAGAACGGCGTGCCCCGTGCCCCAGGGCTTTTCGCGCCCTGCGGGGACGGAGAAACCGGCGGGCAGCCGGTCAAGCTCCTGAAAAACATATTCGACCGGCGCAATGGCGGCGATGCGGTTGCCGATGTGCTCCTTGAAATCCTCCTCGATCGCGTGCTTGATGACAAAGACGATCTTGCCGAAGCCCGCTTTGAGAGCATCGTGAATGGAATAGTCGATAATAAGCTCACCGGCAGGGCCGACGGGGGTGAGCTGCTTGAGTCCGCCGAAACGGCTGCCCATGCCCGCCGCCATGATGACCAGAGTAGGTTTTTTCGTTTCCATTTTCTTCAACTGCTTTCTGTAGTTTTTTTCATGTTCGTGCAACAAAATTCCCTTGATATCTGCCGTATTGTCGCGTATAATAACAGCAGAAAGAGAACTCTTTCACACATTATACACCGGAGGGATGAAAATGGCAATACTTATTACCGGAGGCTGCGGATTTATCGGTTCGCACACCTGCATCGAAATGTTAGCGGCAGGATATGACATCGTGGTTTTGGATAACTACTACAACGCCAGCCCGATCGCCCTGCAGCGTGTGAAGGAGCTTAGTGGTCGTGATTTCCCGTTCTATGAGTGCGACATTCGTGACGAGGCGGGACTGCGCAAAATCTTTGCCGAAAACAAGATCGACGCCGTCATTCATTTCGCCGGACTCAAAGCGGTCGGCGAGTCGGTGCAAAAGCCGCTTGAATACTATGATAACAATGTCGGCGGAACGGTGACGCTGTGCCGCGTGATGGCTGAGGCGGGCTGCAAGCGCATGATCTTCAGCTCCTCCGCCACCGTTTACGGCATGTCCAACCCGTCCCCGCTTCTGGAGACCTACCACACCGGCGAGGTCACCAATCCCTATGGCCGCACGAAGTATATCATCGAGGAGATCCTCAAGGATGTCTGCGTGTCCGATCCCGCATGGAGCGTGGTGCTGCTGCGCTACTTCAACCCCATCGGCGCACACGAAAGCGGCAGGATCGGCGAGAACCCGAACGGTATCCCGAACAACCTCATGCCGTATATTTCGCAGGTCGCCATCGGCAAGCGCCCGTTTCTTTCCGTGTTCGGCGATGATTATGACACGCCGGACGGCACGGGCGTGCGCGATTATATCCATGTGGTGGATCTGGCGAAGGGACATGTCAGGGCGACCGATTTTGCGCTGAAAAACACGGGCGCGGAGGTCTTTAACCTCGGCACGGGCAAAGGCACCAGCGTGCTGGAGCTTGTCAAGACCTTCGAGCGCGTCAACGGCGTCGCCGTACCCTACAAGGTGACGCCCCGCCGTCCCGGCGACATCGCCACCTGCTACTCCGATCCGCACAAGGCGGAGGCTGTTCTGCAGTGGAAGACCGAAAAGACCGTCGAGGATATGTGCCGCGACACCTGGCGCTGGCAGTCCCAAAACCCTAACGGCTTCGAAGAATAAAAAAACAAGGAAACGGCGCTGTCACCTTCAAGGTGACAGCGCCTTCGTTTTGTTCGATCATCCGAAGCAAACATCCGGCAAAAGAGCGGCTTTTGTCAGGATGGTCTCTGTGTCGCGGCGAGGATCCCACAGGATCTCTGCATAGAGGGCGACGGGAAACCACAGCTTTTCCTCAAAGGCACCGTCCTCCACCAGCGCGGCAACCAGCGTGTTGCCGTCCAGTGCCTCAACCGTCCTTTTTACATACTTCGCGTTTGCCAACCAATATGCCTGCAGATATTTCCAATATTTCCGCTTTTCCTCTGCTTTCTCCGTGACGGTTTTTCTGCTGTGCTCGCCGAGAACATAGGGGCCCGGCTGGTGCTGAAAGGTGTCCCAGTTCAAAACAGACATGCCCTTGAACAGCGTGCCGAAGCCGCCGTCCCTGAGGTTTTTGATCTTTTCGGTGAACAGGAGCGTTTCCTCAAAATCGCCCCGCGCCTTGGGGATATAGGCATAGGGGAAAGCGCCGCAATCCTCCCAAAGGATCGTCACCCGCGGATCGACCTCGCGGATATACGCAAGCTTGTCTCTGACCGATGTGGCGTGCAGCCCGAACAGGATTTTGAGGTCGGGATGATTTTTGAAAATCTTTTCCGCAGCCTTGTTCACCAGCGTGACTGCCGCCTTTGCGATGAGCATGCCGCCGATGGTCTCCTCCTTGGTCTCCGTGAAGGTCTGGAAATAGATGCCGTCGCCGCCGAGAGGGGCATAGTCCCTTTCATAGGTCGCGGCGGCTTTATCTATCATTTTCTCCAATTCATCGGCGCCGATGTGCGTGTCGCCGCAGGATGTCGACCAGCCCCAGGAAAATCCCCAAATGATGCGAACACCTTTTTTATGCGCATAGGCGACGACCTCGTCGGCATTTTCGGGAGGAAAATCGCTCCAGATGATCAGCTCGTTCAGCTTTAACTGCAGCATATGGTCGATGTATCCCTTGTAGTCATAAATGACATATCCCCACGACCAAAGGGCGCGCTCTTTGATGAACGGTGTGAAGCTTTCGTCATATTCCGGCAGGGGACAGGAGCCGAAGATGTCGTTGAAAAAGTATGTCGGCGTGTGGGTGTCGGCATCTATGGCTTTCACCAGGTACACATTTTCAAAATCCACGGCGGCATACAATTCGTTCGCATATCCGTCACCGTCCAGGAGAATGACCTCGTTGCCGTTTTCATTTCGGCACGCCTTGATACGGTAGCCGTCTTTCGGAACGGTGAGCAGCCCTTTGACACCGATATAGATGAGACAGCCGTCTTTTTTGATTTCATCGGTTAATTGCTCCGGACGCACACAGGACACGGTCGTATAGCGGCTGACGCTTGCGAAAACGAGCTTCAGTGCTTCGGCATTATCGCCGTGCACAACATACCACTTTTTCATGTTTCTCACCGCTCTCTCGAAAAATCAGCGTCAGTATGGCACAAAAGGCGGCACAAAGCAAGAGCTTTGTGCCGCCTTTTTCATTTTTCGGAAGATCAGAAATATCTCTTGAGAAGTCCCTCGAAAGCCTTGCCGTGGCGGGCTTCGTCACGCGCCATTTCGTGCACGGTATCGTGGATGGCGTCGAGTCCCAGCTCCTTTGCAAGCTTGGCAAGCTCAAACTTGCCCGCCGTTGCGCCATGCTCGGCGTCCACGCGCATCTCGAGATTTTTCTTCGTGGAGTCGGTCACGACCTCGCCGAGCATCTCGGCAAACTTCGCGGCGTGCTCTGCCTCTTCAAGGGCGGCTTTTTCCCAGTACAGCCCGATCTCGGGATAGCCCTCGCGGTGCGCGACACGCGCCATGGCGAGATACATGCCGACCTCGCTGCACTCGCCTTCAAAGTTGGCGCGCAGACCTTCGAGAATGCGGGGATCGGTGCCGGCGGCGACGCCGACGACATGCTCCGCCGCCCAGACCTTCTCGGCGGACTCATCCATCACCTTGAACTTCGAACCCGGCGCCTTGCACTGCGGGCAAACAAAGCCCTCCGGCATCTCGTCGCCTTCATAGACATACCCACAGATCGGACAAACAAACTTTTTCATAGCTTTTACCTCCAAATTGATAATTCCTTCATATATCTTTGACTGCCCCGTTTTCCGCGCAGGTGCGACAGATACCGGAACAGTAAAAGTCGGTTTTTTCGACGACAAAGCCGGAAAGGACGCCATCCTGTATATTTATCGGCGGCAGCGGGAAATCATATACCGTGCCGCAGCGATCACAGCGAAAGTGTCCGTGCGGATTGACAGCGGCATCGAACTGCTTGTGTGCGGCATCGATGGTGATGACTTGCAGCAGTCCCGCCTTTTCAAGCGCCTCCAAGCCGTTGTACACGGTCATGAGCGAACAGGAGGGAAGCTGCGACTGCAACGCATGAAAGATGGTCTCCGCCGTCGGATGACCGGGGTGCGTCGCAAGATACCGATACAGCGCGATGCGCTGCTGCGTCGGGCGCAGCCCACACGCCTTAAAGCGTTTCAGAATGTCGACATCCTCCATGCATTCACCACCTTTGAAAGATTACAACATTATAATAATTCAAAAGTTTGGATTTGTCAATGCTTTTTTGAAAAAAATTTGCAAAATGCTTGAGGGGTCTATATAATAAGGAGGAAGATATGCGAAAGCTCTGTTTGCGGCAGGTGTCGTTTGAAAAACAGATGACGGTGTTTTTGCCGCTTTTGTCGGTGGTGCTGCTCCTTTGCGGCGTGCTGGGCGTTTCCCGCGTGCGGCAGACGGACGCGCCGTCGGGCGAGGGCGAAAGAACGGCGCCCGTGAGCGGCGAGCCGGTGACGGTGGCGGTGCGCTTTTGTGCCGACGAGGCGGTGCTTGTCACCGCTTTGCGCATTGAGCCGCAAAACGGGCGCATTCTTTTGGCGGCAGCGCCGTCCGACTTTGTCGGCGACCATGCGGTGACGCTGGATGCCGCGGGGGTGCGATCGCTTTTGGAATACTATGGGGACGGTGTGCCGGTGACGCTCAAAGAGGCGGTGAGCTATACCGACGAAAGCGGACTGCGCGCGGCGTTTCCTGCGGGGCGGGTGCGCCTTTTTGCCAATCAGGCGGCGGAGATTTTGACCGTTGCCGCTGCGCGCGGACAGACGGACATCGCGCTGTCGCTGTTGGAGGGGGCACTCAAGTCCTATCTTTCGCCGCACCGTCCGTTTGCCGATGATTTTGCGGCGCTTGCCGCCGCGGCGGACACCGACATCCGCATCTATCATTTTCATCGCTGTGTTGCGGTGCTGACCGCCATGGCACAGGCGGGCTTTTCGGTGCAGACCGTGCCGTATGAAACCTATTTCGGAGGGTAACTGTGAAAAAACGGAGCTTTCTTTTGATCGTGCTTTGCCTGTGCGTGACGCTTGGAGGCTGTGCGTTCCCCTTTGCGCCGCAGTTTGAGAGCGAAAAATATCTGGAGGCGTTTCAGAATAACTGGTGCTACCGTGCACTGGGAGAGGCATTGCAGGCGGACTACGGGGACCTGTACACGGCGGTGCAGGATGGGATGCACACCGACACGGTCGTCACGGTGGCAGGGGAGAAGCCGATCACGGGAGACGGCGTGGCGGTCACGCTGTCCCACCCGCTGAAAACGCAGGAGGAGATGCATCGCCTGTATACGGCGTTCACCAACGATAATCCGCAGTTTTTCTTTTTGTCGCGGCACTACGGTATCGAGGGCTATGAGAAGAATGATGACGCGTCCTATCATCGCATGATCCTGCTGTACACCATGAATGCCGCCGAGCGGCAGACAGCGCAGGCAGCACTGGAGGATGCGGGGGAGGCGGTGCTGGCGCAGGCGGCGGGAAAGGATGCGTTTGAGACCGAGCTTTTTCTGCATGACTGGCTGGCGGCGCACTGCACCTATGAGAAAAAGGACACACAGACGCTGTCGCTGTATGACGCCTACGGTGCGCTGGTGAAGGGGCGCGCGGTGTGTGAGGGATATGCGCGCGCCATGCAGTGGCTTTTGAACAAAAGCGGTATCCCGTGCACCCTGGTGAACGGAAATGACAGGGACGGCAACGCCCACATGTGGAACATGGTGACGGTGGACGGTGAGAACTATCATCTGGACGCCACCTGGGACGATACGGATGACCTTTTGCGGCACAACTATTTCAATCTCACCACCGACGAGATCGGGGTTTCGCACAGGATTGCCGCGGACAATATCGGCATCCCGATCTGCACGGCGACGGCGGCAAATTTCTATCGCCGCACCGGACGGTACATAGACACCTACAGCCGTCACGAGATCGCCGAGCGGATCGCCGCTGCGGTGAAGGCGGGGGAGACGACGGTGGAGCTGCGCTTTGCCGAAGGAAAATATGACAACGCCGCGCTGTTCATCAAAAGCGGCAACTATTTCTTTGACACGATGGAGAAAAAGCTCGGCAGTCCGCTCTGGAGCTTCGATCTCTACGGCGAACAGGCCGAGGGGGTACTGATGCTGGTAAAGTGGGAAAAATCTTGAAGTTCTTGAAGATTTAACTTGACAAGCGCGCCATCCTGTGGTATCATAATCAACGCTTTGATTATGCATGCGGGTGTAGTTCAGTGGTAGAACCCCAGCCTTCCAAGCTGGTTGTGTGGGTTCGATTCCCATCACCCGCTCCAAAAACAACGCGCCCTTGCGGCGATTGCAAAAATGCGCCTGTAGCTCAGCTGGATAGAGCATCTGCCTTCTAAGCAGAGGGTCAGGGGTTCGAGTCCCTTCAGGCGCGCCATATGGTGGATGTAGCTTAGTTGGTTAAAGCGCCAGATTGTGGCTCTGGAGACCGTGGGTTCGAGTCCCATCTTCCACCCCACTTTAGAAAAACAGATCGCTTACGGCACTTGCGTGGCGCAAGTCGGTCTTTTTTTATTTGCTACACTGGGGTGTAGTCTAGCGGTAGGACAGCAGACTTTGACTCTGCTCGTGCTGGTTCGACTCCAGCCATCCCAGCCAAGCCGCCGCGAGCCCACCGCTCGCGGCGGCATTTCGCTTTTTGGAGGGGTTTCAATGTTTTTTGCATACGATCATGCGTCTGTGCGTTTTACCGGACGCTGGGCACCGCTCACGGGCGGCATGGCGACGACGGCGGCGGGCTCAAAGCTGGAATTTGCGTTCAAAGGCACGCTGGCGGTGATGCATTTTGATATTCATAATATCCCGTCCGCGCTGCCGCATCTGTGGATCTCCGTGGACGGCGGCGACATGGCGGAAGCGACGGTGGATCACTATCTGCGCGTGCACTGCAACGCCGACGGGGAGCACCGCGTCACGGTGATCTATAAAGGCGGTCAGGAGACGATGAACCGCTGGTATCATCCGCTGGGCGGAAAGGTGCATTTTCTCGGCTTTGATGCCGACGACTGCGCCGCATTGCCGCCGCGGACGAAAAAGACCATAGAACTGATCGGCGACTCCATCACGGAGGGTGTGCTGATCGACGCACAGTATGCGCCGATCCCTGCGGATCAGGAAAACCGCCCGTATGAGGACGATTTCCTTGCGACCTACGGCTGCCTGACGGCGACGGCGCTGGGTCTCGAGCCGCTCCCCTGTGCCTATGGTGCGGTGGGTGTCACCCGTACCGGCTGCGGCGCAGTGCCGCCTGCACCGGATATGTACGGCTTCTGCTTTGACGGTGCGCCGGTGACCTATCCCGCGGCGGACTTTGTGCTCATCAACCACGGCACAAACGATCGCGGCGTTCCCGCTGACATGTTTGCCGCCGCCTACCGCCGCCTGCTCGATGCGGTCGTCGCCAAAAATCCGCAAGCAAAGATTGCGGTCATCACGCCGTTTTGCGGCGCTTTTCACGATGAACTGTTTGCGCTGGTTGCCGATTATAACAAGGCACACGGCACGGATATTTTCGTGGTGGACACCGCCGGCTGGCTGCCGCTCGATCCGCTGCATCCGCTGCGTGCGGGACACCGCAAGGCTGCCGACCACCTGATTCCCATTCTGCGTGAGCACTTCGGCTTATAAGAGAATAATCTCATCGACTTCCTCCGCACGGCAGACCGTGTGGAGGAATTTTTTGTGCAGCTTGGTGCTGTCGAACAGAAAAATGTTTTGTGCGCTCCTTTGCAGCACCACCCGCCGCACGGCGGTCTGCGCTGCGTCGCGGTCGGTGATGAGTCCGTCGTCCGAGAGCGCGCTTGCCGAGAAGAAGGCGACATCCGTGTTATATTGCTCCAAAAAGCGTTCGGCTGCGCTGCCATAGGTGCACATGTCCTTTTCCAAATACTCCCCGCCTGCAACGGTACAGGGAATGTGATGCTTTGCCGCCGCCAGCAAGCAGGGGATGGAGTTGGTGAGAATCTGGATGTTCTTGTAAGCGGCAAGCAGCGGCACAAGATGCGTGCAGGTGGAGGAGCTGTCGAGAAACACCGTCAGCCCGTCATGCAGATATTTTTCCGCGTGACGGGAAAGCTGCGCCTTTTCGTCGGCGTGCAGCAGGCGGCGAAAGGCAATCGGCATGGCGCTTTCCTCCTGCTGATATACCGCGCCGCCCGTATAGCGCTGCACATAGCCGAGACTTTCCATTTGGGCGAGGTCGCGCCGCACCGTCATTTCGCTGACGAAAAACTGCACGGCAAGGTCCTTCACCGAAGCGCGCCCGTGTGTTTTCAGATGTGTGAGAATGGCGGCTTGCCGCTTGTTCAGTGCCATAATTCTGCTCCCCTCATGTTCGCCGAAATGTTCGTCGACAAACATTTCGCACATTTCTTGACTTTTCATATGTCCATATATATCATGTACAGAAGAAAAATGCAAGGGGATGCGAAAGATGCAGGTGTGCATACAGGTGATCGGGGCACTGGGGGTGCTGGCGGCGGTGCTGGCGTTTCAGTGCAAACGGCACGACCGCGTGATGGTACTGCGCACGGCAAATGAATTGCTGTTTGCACTGCAATATGCGCTGCTCGGCGCGTGGACGGGGGTGGCGATGAACCTTATCGGCTGCGTGCGCAACATGGTGTTCCGCAGCATGGTGCTGCGCGGGAGGAACACGCGGTGGGCGCGGGTGCTGTTCAGCGTAGCGTTTGCGGGCTTTGCGCTGCTGACATGGGCGGGCTTCAAGAGCCTGCTCACCGGCTTTGCCAAGGTGGTCTCCACGGTTGCGTTCGGCAGCAGCAATCTGTTTTTGCTGCGCCTTCTGACGCTGTTGACATCGAGCTGCTGGCTTATTTATAATTTTTCGGTCGGTTCTTACACCGGTGTGGTGTGTGAGGTGCTGACGATCTCCTCGGTCATGCTCGGTATTCTGCGCATCGATATCCCGCGCCTGCGCGGCAGGGGACGGGAATGAAAAAGCACCCCGAAAAGCGTTAACATGCTTTTCGGGGTGTCCTTTTGTCTTATTCCGACAGAATGGCTCTGTCGCTTGCGAAAACGGTTCCGCTTGCTTTGGTGAAGAGGGTGAGCAGATCCTCGACGGTGAGGTTTTTCTTTTCCTCGCCGGAAACATCGACGACGATCCGTCCCTCATGCAGCATGATGAGACGGTTGCCAAAGGCGATGGCGTCGCGCATGTTGTGGGTGATCATCAGTGTTGTCAGATGATTGCTCTCCACGATACGCTGTGTGATCTCCAGCACCTTTGCCGCCGTTTTCGGGTCGAGGGCGGCCGTGTGCTCGTCCAAAAGCAGCAGCTTCGGGCAGCTGAGGGATGCCATGAGCAGCGTGATTGCCTGCCGCTGTCCGCCGGACAGCAAGCCGACCTTTGCCGTCATCCGCTCCTCCAGTCCCAGGTCAAGCTCTTTGAGAAGCTGTTTATACTCCTCGCGTTCCTTTTTCGTGATGCCCGCGCGCAGCGTGCGGCGCTTGCCGCGGCGATAGGCAAGCGCGAGGTTTTCCTCGATCTGCATATCCGCCGCCGTGCCCATGGACGGGTCCTGGAACACTCTGCCGAGATATTTCGCCCGCTTATATTCGGGTAGGGGCGTGACATCGATGCCGTCAAGGAGCACCTTGCCCGCGTCCGGACGGAAAACGCCCGAAATGATGTTCTGCATGGTGCTCTTTCCGGCACCGTTGCCGCCGATGACGGTCACAAATTCGCCGTCGTCGAGTTTCAGGTTCAGGTCGCAGAGGGCGACCTTTTCATTGATCGTTCCGGGGTAAAACACTTTTTTGATATTCTGCAGCTCAAGCATTGGTCTTACCCCCTTTTTGGATGCCGCGGCGGGATGCGATCTGCTTTTTGACATAGGGTGCGCCGAGGAAGATCGCGACGACGATCGCTGAGAACATCCTGAGCAGATCCGTGTCCAGACCGATGAAAATGATGATCTGATAGACGATATAATAGATGATCGCGCCGACCATCACGCCGGAGAGGCGGATGGCGAAGTTCGGCGGCAGCTTGGAAATGACCGCCTCACCGATCACCACGGCGGCAAGACCGATAACAACCGCGCCCTTGCCCATGCTGATGTCGGCATATCCCTGATACTGGCACAGCAGCGCGCCGGAAAAGGCAACAATGCCGTTGGAGAGCGCAAGGCCGATGAGCTTTGTGACATTCGTGTTGATGCCCTGCGCACGGCTCATTGCCGGATTGATGCCCGTCGCGCGGATGCCGGCGCCGAGCTCCGTCCCGAAGAAGAGATAGAGCAGCGTCACGAGCAGGACGGCGCAAATGAGCAGAATGACGATCGACATCGGAATGTCCATCTGCGACAGCAAAACGGCATAATTTCTTGCGGAGAGCGGCTGATTTGCTTTGCCCATAATCTTCAGGTTGACCGACCACAGCACAAGCTGCGTGAGGATGCCCGAAAGGATCGCGGGGATGCCCAAAAGGATGTGCAAAGCGCCCGTCAGCGCGCCGGCAAGGATGCCCGACAGCGCGGCGGCGATCAGCGCCAGCCAAACAGGAACACCGTTTATCATGAGCATGGTGCAAACGGTGGCGCCGGTGCATATCGAGCCGTCAACCGTGAGATCGGCAATGTCCAGTATCTTGTAGGTGATGTATACGCCGATCGCCATAACGCCCCAAATCAGTCCCTGGGCGACGGCTCCCGGCAAAGCGGAGAGAAGTTCCATGGCGTTTTCCTTTCCTTACCCCTTTTAGGATTTCCGACAATTACGCAATTGCCGTGTATCCGTCGGGAATGGTGATGCCGAGCTCCTCGCAGATGGCGGCGTTGTACATTTTCGTCGCCGACGCATATTCGATGGGCATGTCGGAGACCTTTGCCTCGCCCTTCAGAATCTTCGCAGCCATTTCTCCGGTCTTGACGCCGAGGTCATAGTAGGAAATGGAGAGCGTGGCGACGCCGCAGCCGGTGCAGATGCCCTTTTCACCGGCAACGACCGGGACTTTTTTGTCTCTGACGATGTTGCCGATGGTCTCGGAGCAGGAGGCGGCGGTGTTGTCCGTCGGGATATAGATGACATCGCTCTGCGCGGCAGCAGTGGTCGTCACAGCGGAAATGTCGTTGGAGTCACTGAAGGAATAGCGCGTGCAGGTGACGCCCTTGCCCGTCAGGTACTCCTCCAAGACCTTGACCTGATAGCCCGAGTTCGGCTCTGCTGAGCAGTACAGCAGTCCGACCTTCTTCGCCGAGGGAAACAGCTCTAAGATCATGTCGCCCTGCTCTGTGAGGGGCGCAAGATCGGAGGTGCCGGACACATTGCCGCCGACCGTGCCGTTGAAGTCCTTGATGTCCAGGGCGACGCCGTATTCGGTGATGGAGGTGCCGAGGATCGGGATGGTCGTCGTGGCATTGAAGGCCGCCTGCAGGGCGGGCGTGGCGTTTGCCAGGATGAGATCCACCTTCTTTGACACAAAGTCGGTGACGATCGTGGAGCAGGCGTTGCTGTCATTCTGCGCGTTCTGCTCAATGAAGGTGACATTCTCGCTGCCGAGCGCTTTCTCCAGAGCGTCCTTAAAGCCCTGCGTCGCGGCGTCGAGCGCCTCGTGGCGAACGAGCTGGCAGATGCCGACGGTATACACCTCGTTCTTGCCGCAGGAGGCAAGAGACAGCAGAAGTGCAACGGTTGTCATCATGACAAGCAGGAGAGAGAAAACCCTTTTCGTTTTGTTTTTCATGACTTTTTGTTCCTTTCGTTTTAAAATAAAAAACACACGGTTGCGATACCGTGTGTAATAGCCTTTATTTTGGGAATGTAAAATTCCTAAACATTAAAACCTATTATCAACCTGCATCACAAACACTATTACTTTTTTGCGTAAAAGTAATAGTAGTATGCGTATGCAAAAGAGACAGAACGGTTCATGATAAAACTTCCCTCATATTCCGATTAACGCGATTATATACCCCTTTTTTCGCTTTGTCAATATGACGACCGAAGTTTTTTAACATTTTTCGTGCGTTTTTTGTTGCGGAAAATGCGAAAACATACTATGTTTCTTACATAAAAGCGATGGTCGCAGCCGCAGTGGAAAAAATGATTGCCTTTTATGACGGCGATCTGTATGACATCAACCATTTTCTCAAGGTCCGGGCGTTTGCCCAAACCATCGGCGAGCGGGAGGGACTCGACGCGCACACACCGGAAACACCGGAGCTGACAGCGGTGGTGCACGATATTGCCTGTCCGCTTTGCCGCCAAAAATACGGCGACACCGACGGAAAGCATCAGGAGCGGGAGAGTGCGCCGCTCGTTGCGGCATTTTTCGCAGAGCCGCTTTTTGCGGGGGTGGATGTCGCGCGCATTTCCCATATCGTGTCGCATCATCACGCCTACACCGGCGTGAACGGCATCGACTATCAGATCCTGCCGGAGGCGGATTTTTTTGGTCAATGCCGACGAGAGCGGGCTCTCGTCGACGGCGATCGCCGCCGCAAAGGAGCGCATTTTCCGCACGGCTGCGGGAGGCCTCCTGCTTTGCGGCATGTATATCCGCCGGTAGCGGTATGTCGCTGTGCCGAGAGGTGAAATGCCATCTCTCGGCAAATTGCACAGTATAGCGGTTAGCGATTGCTAACCGATTACGCAGTCTTCACAAACTTTCGAAAAGGGACGGTTTTTCCCAAAATGCTCTTGACAGATGCCGAAATGGAGAGTAGTATATAGACGGTTAGCGATAGCTAACATATTTTTTGGCGTTGTAGTTAGCTGGTGCTAACATCTTTTAAGCAGCATGGTTAGCGTGGGCTAACATCGGAATGTGAGGGATGTATAGGATGCCGCTCAGTCTTGCAGATACCGGCGAGAAAAACATCATTCGAAAGATCGGCGGATCACCCGAGGTGAAAAAGCATTTGGAAAACCTAGGCTTTGTGGTCGGCGGCGAGGTCACGGTCATCAACCGTCTCGGCGGTAATGTGATCGTCAATGTCAAGGAAGCCCGCATTGCCATCAGCCGGGAGATGGCGCTGAAAATTATGATATAAAGACGCCGGCGTCTCTATATACGAAGAGTGAAAGTGAAAGGGGACATACAGAATGAAGTCTTTGAAGCAGGCGGGAATCGGCCAGACCGTCCGCGTGGTCAAGCTGCACGGCGAGGGCGCTGTCAAACGGCGTATCATGGACATGGGGCTGACCAAGGGCGTTGAGGTCTATGTGCGCAAGGTAGCGCCGCTCGGAGACCCGATCGAGGTCACCGTTCGCGGTTATGAGCTGAGCCTGCGCAAGGCTGACGCAGAAATGATCGAAGTGGAGTAAGAAGAAGGGGGGGACAGAAAATGGAGATTCGCATTGCCCTCGCGGGCAACCCGAACTGCGGTAAGACGACGCTCTTCAACGCGCTTACCGGTTCCAATCAATTTGTCGGTAACTGGCCCGGCGTTACGGTGGAGAAAAAGGAAGGCAAGCTGAAAAAGCATGACGGAGTCATCATCACCGACCTTCCGGGTATCTATTCGCTGTCGCCGTACACGCCGGAGGAGGTCGTCGCCAGAAATTATCTGATCGGCGAGCGCCCGCAGGCGATCCTCAACATCATCGACGGCACAAACCTTGAAAGAAACCTGTATCTGACGACGCAGCTCACGGAGCTCGGCATCCCCGTTGTGGTCGCCATCAACATGATGGATGTCGTGAAGAAGAACGGCGACAAGATCAACACGGCGGAGCTTTCCCGTCAGCTCGGCTGCAAGGTCGTGGAAATTTCGGCTTTGAAGGGCAACGGCGTCATGGAGGCTGCCGAGGCGGCGATCGACGCAGCGAAGAACGGCAAAACCGTTCCGCAGCACACCTTCTCCGGCAGTGTGGAGCATGCCATTGCCCACATCGAAGAGGCGGCTGTGCACGGCTTGCCCGAGGAGCAGCAGCGCTGGTATGCCATCAAGATCTTCGAGCGCGATGACAAGGTGCTCGAGGGCCTGCATCCGGACGCGGCAGTCCTCGCACATATTGAAAACGACATCAAAGCGGTCGAGGAAGAAATGGACGACGATGCGGAGTCCGTCATCACCAACGAGCGCTATGTGTACATCGGTTCGGTCATCAAGGCGTGCTACAGGAAAAAGGATGCCGGAAAGTTGACAACCTCCGATAAAATTGATAAGATTGTTACAAACCGTTTCCTCGGTCTGCCGATTTTTGCCGCCATCATGTTCCTTGTATACTACATCTCCATGGTGACGGTCGGCAGTATGGCGACCGACTGGGCAAATGACGGCCTGTTCGGTGACGGCTGGCACCTGTTCGGCATCGGCAGCTCCGCTACCGCAGAGGCGGAAAAGGAATACGGCGATGCCGACGCGATCATTGAGGGCTTTGTCGCTGCCGCTGAGGAAAAGGGCGCGGACGTCGAGAAAGTCACCGCCGCTCTGGATCAGGAAAGCGAAAGCTATGACTACGCTGCGGCGGTCAGCGAGCTGAAAGCGCTGCAGAGCAGTGTGGATGTCACCGGCTTCACCTATACGCTGGAGGACGAAGAAACGCTCGAAACCACCGATAAGACCGGTACGCTTGCCGACTTTGAGGATGCCGTCCATGCATACGAAAAGTATGCAGGCGGTGTCGATCCCGCAAACTACGGTGTGTGGGTGCCCGGTATCCCGGTGCTGGTCGGCGACGGCCTGGAGGCGATCGGCGCTGCCGATTGGCTTGCGGGACTTATCAATGACGGTATCGTCGCCGGTGTCGGCGCGGTGCTCGGCTTTGTGCCGCAGATGATCGTTTTGTTCCTGCTTCTGGCGTTCCTTGAAGCATGCGGCTATATGGCGCGTATTGCGTTCGTTCTCGACCGCGTGTTCCGCAAGTTCGGTCTTTCCGGCAAATCCTTCATCCCGATGCTCATCGGCACCGGCTGCGGTGTTCCCGGCATCATGGCGTCCCGTACCATTGAAAATGAACGCGACCGCCGTATGACCATCATGACGACCACCTTCATCCCCTGCGGTGCAAAGGTGCCCTTCATCGCCATGATCGCGGGCGCGATCTTCGGCGGCAGCGCCTGGGTCGCCACCTCGGCGTACTTCATCGGCATGGCGGCAATCATTGTTTCCGGCATCATGCTGAAAAAGACCAGGATGTTTGCCGGCGACCCCGCTCCGTTTGTTATGGAGCTGCCTGCATACCATCTGCCGACGGTCGGCAATGTGCTCCGCTCCATGTGGGAGCGCGGCTGGTCCTTCATTAAGAAGGCCGGCACCATCATCCTGCTTTCCACTATTCTTGTGTGGTTCACCACCTATTTCGGCTGGGCAGACGGCAGCTTCGGCATGCTCACCGAGGATCAGATCGACGGTTCCATCCTTGCTGAAATCGGCGGCGCAATCGCCTGGATCTTTGCGCCGCTCGGCTGGGGCAACTGGCAGGCGGCTGTCGCCTCCATCACCGGTCTTGTGGCGAAGGAGAACATTGTCGGTACACTGGGTATCCTGTACGGCGGCGACGGCACGGTGTATCAGAATATTGCGGTTGCCTTTACCAACATCACCGCCTATTCCTTCCTGGTGTTCAACCTGCTGTGCGCTCCCTGCTTTGCGGCAATCGGCGCTATCAAGCGTGAGATGAACAGCCGGAAATGGACTTGGTTCGCCATCGCGTATCAGTGCGGCTTTGCGTATGCGATCGCTCTGATGATCAACCAGTTCGGCAACCTGTTCACCGGCAATGTCGGCGGTGTCAGCGGCGTGATCGGTGTCATCTGTGCAGCGGCTTTGCTTGTCGGCATGATCTACATGCTGGTGCGTCCGTACAAAGAGGCGACCAAGCTGACGACCAAGGTCAAAGTAAAATAATTTTTCTGAAAGGAGACCTGCCCTATGCTCGCCTTTATTGTGGATAATCTTGCAACCGTTCTTGTATGTTTGGTGCTTGCCGCCATTGTCGCAGCCATCATTGTGAAGCTCGTGCGCGACAGGAGAAAGGGAAAGAGCAACTGTGGCTGTAATTGCGCGCACTGCGCTATGGCAGGCTCTTGCCACAAACAAAAATCATTCCCCGATAACCCCCTTTGATAAATTCCTTCTTGAAAGCAAGAGCGCGTCGGATTTTTCCGGCGCGCTCTTGCTCTTTTTTTTCAGCGGCAATATTCGGCGGCAAAGTCGATGAAGGTGTGCATGGCGCTGCTGCAATAGCGTTTTTTCTTTCCCGCAATGTACAGCGTGCGGCGGGCGGCATCTCCCGCAAGGGGATAATAGACAACAGCATCGTCGTCCGACACCGTGCGCACGATCTCGTCGCTGACAAAGGTGACCCCGAGCCCCTGCACGGCTGCCTCATAGGCGGTTACAAGCTGGTCAAAGGAAAAGGCGATGTGCGGCGTAAAGCCCGCGGCAGCGCACAGCACCGTCGCATGCTCAAACATGTTGTTGCCCTCGCGTAGCAGAATGAACGGAGCGTCCCGAAAGGCGGCAAGCGCGGCGGGCGGGGCGGTCGTGTGGCGACCGGCGATAATGTCCGCGCGCAGCAGCGCTCCCGCACGCGCATAGGCTTTGGGGACGCACAGCAGGATGCTCTCGCGCAGGATGGGGTGCGCCGTGAACAGCGCCGCGTCAAAATCATAGTCCAGCAGCAGATCCAGCTCGTTTTGCAGCACCTGCTGTGTCAGCGTGGCGGAATTGCCCTCAAAGACATCGACCCTGATGCCCGCATAGCGGCGGCAAAAATCCCTTGTCAGCTGCAAAAGCAGGCAAGAGGCAATGAAATGCGCCCCTCCCACCGACAGGTGTCCCGCCCGCAGCCCCTTCAGCTCGTCAAGCTGTGTCTGCAGATCGCCGCTGATCTTTTCGATGTCCGTGAGTGCCTGTACATACACCCGTCCCGCATCGGTGAGGGAAATGGGTGAGGTGCTGCGGTCAAAAAGGGTGACGCCGAGCTCATTTTCCAGCCGTTTCAGATCGGCGCTGAGCGCGGGCTGCGAAATGAACAGTCGCTGTGCGGCAGCGGTGATGCTGCCCGCGCGGTAGATGTCCGCAACAAAAGCGCGTATCGGGATCATAGTATAACCTCCAAGTTATGAAAAACATAGTTAATATATGTTTGATTATATAGCGGTTTCGTGATACAATCAAGTGAAACTTGTGGGAGGATGGCGCAAAAATGGGAGAATTACAGGTTGCGGCGCGCATGACACCGGTACATTCGGACATTCGCGGAGAAATATTCATGGAGGCGCTGCGCATGCAGCAGCAAGGGGAGTCGGTTCTGAAACTCAACACCGGCAACCCCGGGGCGTTCGGCTTCGGAATGCCGCAGAGCCTCAAAAGCGTGCTGGAAAATAACATGGACAAGGCGGTGGCATACTGCGACTTTCGCGGGATGCGCGAGGCGAGAGAGGCCATCTGTGCCTATCATAACGGCAACGGCATCCAGTGCCTTGCGCCGGAGGACATCTACATCACCAACGGCGTCAGCGAGGCGGTCACGATGCTGCTGAATGCCTATCTGAACCCCGGCGACGAAATGCTGCTGCCCTCTCCGGGATATTCCCTGTGGACGAACACCGTGTACCTGTGCGGTGCAAAGCCGGTTTTCTACCGCTGCGATGAAGAAAACGCCTGGAACCCCGACATCGATGATATGCGGCGGCACATCAACGAGCGCACCAAGGCGATCCTGCTCATCAACCCCAACAACCCGACCGGCGCGGTGTACAGCGAGGAAGTGCTGCGCGAGATCATCGCTCTTGCCGCGGAACACGATCTGCCGATCTTTTCGGACGAGATCTATGACCGCCTCATTTATGAAAATGTACCGTTCCGTTCCACGGCGGCACTGGCGTCTGAGGACGCGGTGGTGGTGACGACCAACGGGCTTTCAAAATCGCATCTCGTCTGCGGCTTTCGCTGCGGCTGGCTGGCGGTTTCCGGACCGACGGCGAAAAAGCACGCGCTGCTCGCCGCGCTCGACAAGCTGGCATCCATGCGCCTGTGCTCGAACGCACTGATGCAGCTCGTCATCCCCGCCGCGCTGAACGATCCGCAGACGCCGAAAAGCCTGGTGTCGCCCGGCGGCAGACTGTATGAACAGCGCCGCGCGGCGTGTGATGCGCTCGAAAAGGTGGACACGCTGCAATTTGTGAAAAACAAGGGCGCTTTTTATGTGTTCCCGCGCATCGACCCGTCACTGCACATCACCGACGATCACCGTTTCGCCATGGATCTTTTGCATGAGACGCACATTCTGGTCGTGCCTGGCACCGGCTTTGATTGGCAGGAGCAAAATCATTTCCGCCTGGTTCTGCTGCCGGAGCCGCACATGCTGGCAGACGCTGTGGAAAAGATCGGCGCTTTCCTTGCACACTATCACCAGTGAACACTTACTGTAAAAAAGCAGGGCATAAGCCCTGCTTTTTTTGGCGGTGCCACTTGATGCGGCGACCGATCGTTTTGCAGTCTATCATAAAAAACTCACCAGGCATATTTTACACGAAGAAAGTATTGCAGTAAATATAGTGATAACTTAACATGCATTGCAAAACGGAAATTTATGGAAAAATTCCTGTCATGCAGTGTCAATATTTGACAATAATATGCGATCTTTTACCAAAAACAGCTATTCTACACCGTTTCGATACATGCCGCGGGTGAAGGGGAAGGTGGGCGCGGCGGCAGTCGCATAGGCGGTGACGACAGCAGCGACCTCCCGTTCGGTTTCGGTCGTGAAGTGTAAAAGCGCAAACAAAAACGGCGGCACGGCGTTCGGCTTGTCCGCCCAATAGGTCGGCACGGCGTTGAGCAGCTCGGCGCAGCCGTTTTCACACTGCACGGGGAAATCTGCTTTTTTGCGGTCGCGCAGCACGCCGCTTTTCCGACAGTTGCGGCAGTCCGCTCCCGCCGCCTTGCGCGGACAGTTGCGGGTGAGCATGAGCGGCAGCCTGCCGTACAGCAGCACACCGCAGGGCAGGGATGTATCGCGGGCGAACGCCATCTGCGCAAAGGAAAGCTCCGGAGACAGCAGCGTTGCCGCGAGACCGCTTGCGGCATAAGCGTCTACTGCCGCTTTGTTTGTGATGTTCAATCCGAACCCGCCGACAAGCGGCAGACCTGCCGCTTTTGCCGCAGGAATGGCGTTGCAGTTGCCGCAAAGGACAAAGCCTGCGCCCGCCTCCTTTGCCTTTGAAAGCGCACGGGAGACGGCGACAGTGCCGCCGAAAACGCCGCGCGGGATCTCGATGCCGAGGGGGGCTTTGTGCCGCTCTTTTATATCTCTCACCGTTTCGGGCGGGGTCGAGAGCGGCAGGATGACCGCATGGCTTTCGAGCGCTGCACTGTACTGCGCGGCGCTTGCAAGCCGCAAGACCGTGCCGCGCACAGGCTTGGCGGCGGGGAGCGGCGCGGGAGAAACGGCGAAAAACGGCACTTCTGCCGCAGCGCGCATGGTGCTGAGCTTTTCGAGCGCTTCCCGCCGCAGTGCATTGATAACCGCGGCAGGCAGCACGGCGTTCTCGCCGAGCGACACCTGCGCCGTGGCGACATAGGGCGTGTCGCCCGTTTTCGTCAGCTGTGCCGCGGCGCGTTCCGCGGTGGTAGGGACGGTTCTGGCAGGCGCGGCGGCGTCGCCGATGACGGTGAGGTGATGCCCCTGTGCATCTGCAGCCGTCAAAACGGTTTTTTCGCCCACCGCCGCCGTGAGCGAAAGCGCCACAGGGATACATTGCCGCTCGCGTCGATATAAAGCGGAAAGCCTTGAGAGCACCGCATTTTCGGCGATGTCCTCTTTGCGGCGCGTGCCGAACATGGCAGTGCCGCGCTTTCCGGTATAATACCCGTCGGTGAAGCCGGAGCGCGAAAACACCGCGCCGAGGTCGTCGAGAACGCCGGCGTCCGGCTTTTCACCGTCTGCGGCGGCGCGGCAAACGGCAGTGGCGGCGGCAACATATTCCGGCCGTTTCATGCGCCCTTCGATCTTCAGGGAGACGACACCTGCGTCGGCAAGCTCCTGTATATGTGCAACGAGCGACTGATCCTTGAGACTCAGCGCATAGCCGCCGGTCAGATCCGCCGTGTCGGGTGCGGAAAAGGGAAGGCGGCAGGGCTGTGCGCACAGCCCGCGGTTGCCGCTCCTGCCGCCGAGGGCGGCGGAAAGATAGCACTGCCCGGAAACACACATGCACAGCGCGCCGTGCACGAATACCTCCAGCTCGCATCCCAACCCCGCACAGGCGCGGATCTCTTCAAGGGACATCTCGCGGGACAGCACGACACGGGAAAACCCGTTGTCGCGCAAAAAGGCGACGCCGTCCGGCGTGTGACAGGAAAGCTGCGTGGAGGCGTGCAACGGCATCGCGGGGGCGGCGGCGCGAATGTGCCGCGCCAGTCCCATATCCTGCACGATGAGCGCATCCACGCCGAGCGCACACGCCTCTTGCACCAGCTTCATCGCCGCGGGCAGCTCGTTTTCCCGCAAAAGGGTGTTGAGCGTCAGGTGCACCTTGACGCCGCGCACATGACAGTATTCCACCGCACGGCGCAGCGCGTCGCCGTCAAAATTGGCGGCGTGACGGCGCGCATTGAATTGTCCCGCACCCAAATAAACAGCGGCGGCACCGCATCGTACCGCCGCCTGCAGCGCATCGGCAGAGCCTGCCGGCGCCAAGATCTCTATGCTCATGAGCGCGCAGCCAGTTGCCGCCGCAGCTCGTCCGCCTCTCCGCGCAAACGCACCGCCTCACGGCGCGCCGTGTCGGCCTCCTGCCGCGCACGGGCGTTCTCAGAGATAAAGTCCTTCATCTGATCCCGCAGGTTTTCTGCCGAAGCCTCCTGCTTGTGCGCGGTGTCGGCATTCATCAGCGCCGTCAGGATCGCCGCCTGCACCAGCGTGATGCGCTCGTTGCTGTTGAGCAGGTTGCGCATGCTGGCATCCACCTGCGCCGCCAGCTCCTGCATGTACCCCGCCGGCTCATCGGTGGAAATGGTATATTCCGAGCCGCAGATGGACAGGCGAAATTTCTGTACTTCTGCCATAGGTATGACCACACCTTTCCTTTTTATACGACGGATGTGAGACACACGCCCTGTCGAAAATGCCCTTTTTTTCTATTATAAAGCGCAAATATGTCAAAAGTCAAGCGCTATACACGATAATTTTCACTGCAGATACGGGAGCGGATCGACGCGGCGGTTGTTCACCCGCACTTCAAAATGCAGATGTGCGCCGGTGCTGTAGCCGGTGCTGCCGATATAGGCGATGGTCTGCCCCTTTGTGACCTTCTGTCCCGCTTTGACCGCGATCTTGGAGCAGTGCGCATAGAGGGTCTTGACACCGTTCCCGTGGTCAAGGATGACAGCATAGCCGTAGCCCGCAAAAATACCGGTGCCCCAGGTGCCGGTGCTGTTGACGGCAAGCACCTTGCCGCCGTCTGCGGCGACGATGGGCTTGCCCATGGCGTTATAGCCGGAAATGTCCAACCCCTGATGCAGCGTTCCCCAGCGCCGCCCGAAATAGGAGGTGATGGTGCGCATGCCGGGCGCGGGCCAGGTGTAGCTGCCGGTGGCAATGCCGTCGCCGTTTACATATTTTCCCGTGCGGCTGCCGCGCCTTGTGCCGACCTGCACCTTTTGCGTGACCGGCATTTTGAGCACGGTCGCGCTGAGCACGGTGCGCGCCGTTTCCACGCCGTCGGTCAGCTCGATCTCCGCCGTGACCTCCTGCGACCCGTTGACGCCCTTGACCGAGATGTGCTTTTCGCCGACATAGTGGCGGTCGTTTTGGCGGATCTTGGTCTCAAAGGGGATGCTCTCCGTATAGGTCCTTTGCACATACCGCCGCACCTGCAGCAAGCCTGCCGCGGGCTGTATCACCAGCGTGTCCCCGGCGTGCAGCATATCGGAGCCGGCAAAGGCAGTGTTTCTCTCCCGCAGCTCGGAAAGCGTCAGCCCGTTTGCGCGCGCGATCCCGATGAGCGTGTCGCCGTTTTGCACGGTATAGCACAGCGGCTCGCGCTGTGTCGACAAGAGCTTTTCCCGCATGGCATCGACGGAGAGCAGTGTGCCGTTGGGATAGGCACCGACGGTGATCTCCGCCTTTTGCACAAAAACGGAGGGCTTGCTTTCCGTGCCGTCATCCCTTGCGGTGCGGATGGTCTCGAGGAGGGTCTGCAGCCCTTCGATGTCCTCGACCGCGCCGAGAAAACTGCCGTCGATGAACAGCCCGCCCGCGCGGGTCAGGGCGTCGCTGTGACAGGCGACGAGCGCATCGGAAATGTCGCCGACATCGCAAAGCGCCCGTTTGGCATAAACAAGGTGGGTGACGGTCGGCGTTTCGGGCATGTTGAAAAACTGCATGACCTGTGTTGCACGGCGGATGCCGGCGTCGGCAGTCGCGGCGGTCGCTGCCGCGGCGACCGTTTTCCCCTGATAGACGATGCCGAAGGCAAGCGTGTTGCGCACACAGGGGACAATGAGCAGGATGCTCCATGCCCCCACCGCCACCGTCAGCAGCAGCCGCAAAACGCCGTCAAGCGTTTTGCCTTGTCCCATGAGGGCGAACGGCTTGCAAAACACCGCATACAGGCTTTTCACGATGCGCCTGCCGCACCGCTTTGCCCACCGCGTGACGGCGGAAAACAGGTGGTGATAAAAGCGCAATGTCTGCACAAAAAGGATATAAAACGGCGCGCGCAGCACATAGCCGACGGGGATGGGCAGATCTTCTTCCTGCGGGTGCATACGCCCGCCTCCTTTCCTTTTGACATACAAAAAAGTATAGTCCTTTCCGTCGGAAAATGCAAGAGCGGGACGAAAGGACTTGCGGTTTTTTGCGGAATATGGTATACTGTCGGGGAAACGGGGGGCTCTCACATGGACAAGGACGCATTTGCATATCCCGAGCTGCACTATTTTAAGAGCGGCAACATCTACAGCGGCAGCTATAAGGGGCTGAACTATAAGCTGACACCGGACGGCGAAACGCTGCACATCGTCATTTGGTACGGGATGTATTGCAGCGCGGTGAGCGAAATGAGGGCGCAAAAAGATCTACCGCTGACCGCCGACGGGCTTGAGGAAAGCCGACAGTATTTGTGGGAGCGGTATGTGGAAATGGTAAAAGCCGCAGCGAAAAATTGACCCTTGATTTTTTGCGGACTTTGTGGTATACTGTTCTGGTATTGTGCGGGAGTAGTTCAGTGGCAGAACGTCAGCTTCCCAAGCTGAATATGCGGGTTCGATTCCCGTCTTCCGCTCCAGAGCCCTCGAAGATGTCTGTCTTTGAGGGCTGTTTTTTTGGGAGGATTGAAAATGACGGGTTCTTTGTGCGCGGTGCGACCGGTGACGGCGGCGGATCGCGCGCTGTTTTTGGCGATGAGCCGCGAGTTTTATGCGTCTCCGGCAGTGCTGCACGATGTGGATGCGGCGTTTCATGAACGCACCTTTGATGAACTGATGCGGTCGGATGCCTATGCCGAAGCGTTCATTTTGTCCTATGGCGGCGTTGACTGCGGCTTCGGCCTTTTGGCAAAAACCTTTTCCCGCGAGGTGGGCGGCATGGTCGTGTGGTTGGAGGAGCTGTATATCCGCCCTGCCTATCAGGGCAAGGGACTCGGCAGCTTTTTCTTCCGCTTTGTGGAGGAAACCCGTCCGGCGGCACGCTATCGGCTGGAGGTGGAACCGGAGAACACGGGGGCTGTGCGGCTGTATGAGCGACTGGGCTACCGTGCCCTTCCTTATGCACAGATGATAAAAGAGAAAACCGTTTGACAAGTGCCCCTTGTGCCTATATAATATAGGTTAGATTGCTTTGAGGTGAGATACATGCGCATATGTGTGGCGGACATCCCGATGGAAGTGGAAACAACCGATACGGCGTTTTTTGCACGCCGCTTTGCGGCATATGCCGCAAACAAAGATGTTCCCCCGCAGATGACGATGACATCGACCGTTGTGCCGCACATTGAAGTGCCCGCCGCAGAAGAGGTCTGGGGCTGTCACAACCTGCATATGCTGCGTTTGCCGGACGGGCGCTTTTGTGTCTACACCCGCTTGCAGAGCGGCCACATCCGCCACCTGACGACCTATGCGCCAAAAGCGGAGCGCGCAGATATTCAGGTGTCCCCGCCCGCCGACGGTAATCTGACGCCGACGGACTATGAATATGTCTACACGGGGCAGGAATTTGCCTATCGCCTCGGATATCTCGGCGGCGCGGTGCTGCATGGCTCCGCCATAGCCTATCGCGGTGAAGGGGTCATTTTCTCTGCACCTTCGGGCACGGGAAAATCCACGCACACAACGCTGTGGAAGCGCTGTTTCGGCGCGGATGTGGAGTATATCAACGATGACAAGCCCGCGCTGCGCTTTTCCGATGACGGCGTGACCGTCTACGGGACGCCGTGGAGCGGCAAGACCGATCTCAACAATAACCTTGCCGTGCCGCTGCGGGCGGTTGTGTTCCTGGAGCGCGGCGAGAAAAACCACATCGAACGGATGTCGCCGGTCGAGGCGCTGTTTCGGATGGGGCGGGAGATCGTCCGCCCCTACAGCGATATGACGCTTGAAAAAAAGCTGGCGGACTTTATGACGGAGCTCACACAGCGCGTGCCGGTATACCGACTCGCCTGCACGATGGAGTCTGAGGCGGCAACGGTCTCGCGTGACGGGATCTTTGCCGGGAAGTAAGGGAGGAAACGAAAATGAAGATCAAAGACGGATTTGTGCTGAAAACCATCGGGGATAACCACATCGTGGTGCCGCTCGGGGCGCAGGCGGTGGATTTCCGCTGCATGATCACGCTCAACGACACCGGCGCGTTCCTTTGGGAAAAGCTTGCCGAGGAACAGACGGCGGCATCGCTGCTGCAGGCGCTTTTGGCAGAATATGCCGTGGATGAGGCGACCGCGCAGAAGGATGTGGATGCTTTCCTGAATCATTTGCGCGAGAATGATCTCCTGGAGGAATGTCTGTGAGCCGGAAGGTTCTGGTGGAGAGCCTTTCCGTGCTTTCCCCGATGATAACGGAGAGCATCGAGGCCGGTTCAAAGGTCATCCTGACGGTGACCGGCAACAGCATGCGCCCCTATCTGCGTCATCTGCGTGATCAGGTGGTGCTGGAGAAATGCGATCCGCGTGCCCTGAAGGTGGGGGATGTGCCGCTGTATCAGCGCGCAGACGGCAGCTTTGTGCTGCACCGTGTGGTCGCGCTCGGCGCATCGACCTATACCATGTGCGGCGATGCGCAGACAACAAAGGAATACGGTGTGCCGAATAACCGCATCATCGCCGTGGCGACGGGGTTCTATCGGCGCGGAAAATATGTCTCCTGCGATGCGCAGTCGTATCGCCTGTATGTGCGCCTTTGGCTGGCGGTGCTGCCGTGCCGCGGCTTTTTGCTCAAGTGCGGTTCTGTTTGTAAACGGATCGGCAGATGGTTTGCGGGGAAAAAACGCGGAGGAGCAAAGTGAAAAAGCGGAAGGTATGGCGCGTTTTGCTGTCGGTGCTGCTGGGGCTGACGGTGCTGTTTATTTGGTCGAACTCCCTGCGCGGCAGGGAGGCGTCCTCCGAACAAAGCGGATGGGTGCTGCAGTTTTTGCAGGGGATACTGGACAGTCTCGGTATTTCGCTCACGCTGACGGTGCATTTTGTGCGCAAAGCGGCGCATTTCACGGAATACTTCCTTTTGGGAGTGCAGGTGGCGCTGTACGGCTGCGTGGTCACCGGCGTGAACCGTCGCCGTGTGTGGGATATGTGCTGCGCGATCGGCGGCGTGGCGTTTTTGGATGAGACCATACAGATCTTCTCGCAGCGCGGCCCCGCGATCGCGGATGTGTGGCTGGATATGGCAGGCGGTGCAGTCGGTCTGATCTTGTGCTTTGCACTGTACTTTTTGATCGTTTCCTGTCGGCGCAAAAAGCGGCGCGGGTGATTGACGGACAACGCACATTGTGGTATGATGTTCCTGATAAAAAGCGAAAGAGGATGTAGTATGCAGCGATTGGATATTCGTTCGATTTTTAGGTTGCTTCTGTCGCGGATGCGGATGCTTTTGATATTTGCGGTGATTTTTGCCGTGCTTTTCGGCGCAGTCACCTATCTTTTCGTGCCCGATACTTATGCCAGCGGCGTTTCCGTATATGTTTCCAGTCTCGCCAGCGCGGCGGATAAGCAGGTCGCCAGCTACAGCTCACTGAATTCCGCGGAATGGTTGGTGCTGACCTATGCGGAGATCCTGCAAAACCGTGTGACGCTGCAAAAGGTTCTGCCGAAGCTCAGCCGCCATTTGACGGAGGCGGAACTTGCCGAGATGGTGAAGGTGCAGGGCATCGAGGACGCGGCAATCATGCGCATCACCGTCACCGCCGACGATCCGGAGTTTGCGCGGGAAATATGCGACGCGATGGCACAGGTGTCTCCCGAGGTGCTGCAATCGGTGGTGGGCGTCGGATCGGTCAAGGTGATCGGCAAGGCGCTTAAAGGCATGAAAACCTCGCCGCGAGCGCCGCTCATGGCGGTTTTGGGGGCGCTGTGCGGTATGGTGGTCGCTGCGCTGATCGTAATCCTGCGCTATCTGAACGATAGCACCATCAAGACGGAAAGTTCCCTTAAAGAGCGGTTGGGCGTGCCGGTGCTCGGCACGATCCCCAGTTTCTATCAGACGCTGAAAGGGGAGAAGACGCATGCGTAAGGTGAAAAATGACGGCAAGCAGCAGGCAACGCCGATGGGCGGAACCTTTGAGATCATCGAAGCGTATAAATCCTTGCGCGCGAACCTGCTGTTTTCTCTTGCCAATGCGCAAAAGAAGATTGTCGTGGTGTCCGGCGCCGAGCCGGATGTCGGCAAATCCACCACCAGCAGCAACCTGGCAGTGATGATGGCGCAGACCGGCAGTCGCGTGCTGCTCATTGACGCAGACCTGCGCAAGCCGACGCTGCACAAGACCTTCCATGTCAGCCGCAGCGATGGATTGACGAAGTGCCTGCTGCGCTCCGGCGATTGGGAGAGTGCTATCGTCAAAGAGGTCGCGCCGCATCTCGATCTGCTCCCCTCCGGGCCGATCCCGCCCAATCCTTCCGAGCTTCTCGGCTCTGCGCGGATGGTGCAATTGCTCAATGCTTTTTCAGAAAAATATGAATACATCTTCATTGATACACCGCCCATCAATGTGGTCACCGACGGACTGATCCTGATCTCCCGTTCCGCGGGCGCTGTGTTGGTCACGAGACAGAATCAGACGACCTATGAAGAGGTGCAGGAGTCGGTGGACAACATCCGCAAGGTGAACGGAAATCTGCTCGGCGTGGTGATCAATGATTATAAGATTACGGCGGGCGAGCGGCAACGGCGGTATTATTATAAGCATTATGGGTACGGAAATGCTAAGGATTGATTTCCACAGCCATTGTCTGCCGCAGCTGGATGACGGCGCACGCGATGTGGAAACGGCACATGCGATGCTGCGAATGCTCTCCGAGCAGGGCATTGAGCGGGCGGTGATGACGCCGCACTACTATGCCGCACAGGACACGGTGGAGCAGTTTCTGAAACGCCGGCAGCGCGCCTTGGAGCGGGTGGCGAATGTCACGGCGCCGCGGCTGCTGACCGGTGCGGAGGTATATCTCGACCGTGAAGTGGTGACGCCCGATCTGCCGCAGCTGTGCATCACCGGAACGGACATTTTGCTCATGGAAATGCCGTTCATGCCGCTGGCACCCTGGATGATCGAGGCGCTGGAGGATGTGCTGTATACGCTGCGCTGCCGCGTGATGCTGGCGCATCTGACGCGGTATATGCCGTATTATCGCAGCGGCGATTTTGAACAGCTTTTGTCGCTCCCGCAGGTGATCGTGCAGATCAACACCGAGGCGCTGCTGCACCGTATCTCCCGCCGACAGGTGAAGAAATGGCTGACAGACGGCGTGCCGATCGTTTTCGGCAGCGATGCACACAACCTCACGGACCGTCGTCCGCAGTTTGATAAAGCGCGCCGTTTTCTTTCGCGCTCCCACGGCGGCGTTGTGCCCGCGGACGCGGCAAACGCCCTTGCCGAACAGTGGGGCTGCTTATGACGGCGCCCTGCACAGTTTTTTCTGAAAACACTTGACAATCGTCCTTTTTATGGTACAATAGATAGCGTTCCTGAACAACTTTCGGGATCCTAAATGGGCCTTTAGCTCAGTTGGTTAGAGCCACCGGCTCATAACCGGTTGGTCCCGGGTTCGAGTCCCTGAAGGCCCACCAGGCGATGACAGCTTCGGCTGTGATGATATACCGTATAGGGGCATAGCTCAGTTGGTAGAGCAGCGGTCTCCAAAACCGCGTGCCGAGGGTTCGAGCCCTTCTGCCCCTGCCAAACAAGAAAGACCTCCGCTTGTGCGGAGGTCTTTCTTGTTTTATAGAGCAAAAGAGAACCCGAGGCACGCGGAGCGTGCCGGGCAACGCCAGCAGGCGCCGCCTCGTCGACGCCTGCTGCATATCGTGCGCGGCGATTTCCAAAATCACCGCTTACTCATTTCGCGGCGTCTCCTCTTCGCAAAAGGTCACGCTCCGTTCGCCTGCTCGGTTGTAAACGCCCTCGCGACGGCTCTCTGT
>SFCS01000014.1 GCA_004558485.1 Ruminococcus sp.
CTTCAGGGAGAAGCAACGATGGCTTGTGGCCGGATAGTTCGGTTCGTCGCATTCTAACTAGCAGAATGTATATTGGCGACATGGTACAAGGTAAAAACACTACTATGAGTTACAAAATTAAGCAGTGTCGCGCTATTCCTGAAGAGGATTGGATAATAGTAGAGGGAACACACGAACCCATTATCGACAAGGAAACTTTTGAAAAAGCTCAATCCTTGTTTAATAAGCATATTCGAAAAAGTCCGCAAAAAAATGAAGTTGAATTGTTTTCCGGACTGGTTCGATGCGCAGATTGCAAGCGTATTATGAATATGAAAACGAATGTGCACTCTTACGGAACCTATCGATATTATCGCTGTGCAACCAGACGCAAAATGCGAAAGTCAGCTTGTACGAACCACACAATTCGTATAGACAAATTAGAGCAAGCAGTTCTGGTCACTATTCAAAAAATGATTGATACTGCTACCGAAACAAGTGAACTGTTAAACAAAATCAATAATAGCAGCAAACGAAAAAGCGAGTCGATGCATCTTCAAAAAGCATTAAAAACGCATACGCTCGAAAAAGAAAAACTCATGTCCATGATCACAGACCTATATCCGGATTGGAAAAGTGGAATTATCACACAGGCCGAGTACCAAACGCTCAAAGAACAGTTTTATCAAAAATTATCTGTTATAGAGGATAAAATTAAGGCTCTTACTAAGTCGATGGAAGAGTTTAAGAATGGTATTACGGATGAGAATGATTTTATTTCGCACTTTAAAAAATACGGAAATATAGAAAAACTCACCAGGCCGCTTTTGACTTAGTTAGTAGAAGAAATCTTTGTGTATGAAGGGGGAGATATAGAGATCGTATTCAAGTTTCAAGATGCTTATACAAAAGCAATGGAATATATTGAACTTAATCGTTCTGCGATCGAAGATATCGAAAAGCAAACAAAAACCGCATAATGCTAAGGAATGATTTTGCCTATCACCGGCTCACACAGTGAACCGGTGATTTTCTTTTGTATGACACTGAATTACGAAAAACCAGGTATTTAATGGTATTTTTAAAAAATATATGGTGTTCCCTTGACATTTTCCCCTGCAGCGGCGGATTCGCTGTACCGCTATTTTGAGGACACGCACACCACGCCGTCGGACTATGATCTCGTTCTGACGGGCGATCTCGCCGCGGTTGGGAGCGAAATGTTGCATAAGCTCCTCGAAAAGAAGGGCTTTCACCTGGGGGACAAGCACAACGATTGCGGACTCATGCTCTTTGACCGGCAAAAGCAGGATGTGCACGCGGGCGGTTCGGGCTGCGGCTGCTCTGCCGCGGTGCTGTGCTCCTATATCCTGCAGCGCATGACCGCACACGAGTTGCACGATGTGCTGTTTGTCGCAACGGGTGCTCTGATGTCGCCTACCACCTCGCAGCAGGGGGAGAGCATCCCCGGCATTGCGCATTTGGTGCATTTGGTGGGTTGACGCGCCGTGCCACTTGTGTTAAAATCGGGTCGAAACGGAGGAGTCGGCTTGACGGACACACAGAGGGCAGAGCGGCTTTTGGAGTTTTCCGGCGAAATGGGGAAACGGCTTATAAAAAACGGAGCGGAAATGTATCGGGTGGAGGAGTCCCTCCAGCTGATACTCACGGCTTTCGGCGTGCACAATGTCAAGGTGTTTGCCATTCCGTCCATCATCATGATCAGCTTCAAGCTGAACGATCACCTGTATGCGGGGCAGTTCCGCCTGAAGGGCAACGGAATCAACCTGGAGCGGCTGGAGCAGCTTAATGCGCTTTCCCGCCGCATTTGTGCGGGGGAGCTGACGCTGGAGCAGGCGGAGGGAGAGCTTGCGGCGATCCTGTCCCGTAAGCGGTACCCCGCGGCGGTGAGCTATGTTGCTTTCGGCATCGTGGCGTTTTTGTTCACGCTTTTTTGGGGCGGCACGCTGCCGGACGCGGCGATCGCTTTTCCCTGCGGGCTCATCACGAAATATACCGTGACGCTTGCCAAACGGTTTCAGACCAATCTCTTTTTCTCCAATGTGCTTTCGGGCTGCTTTTCGGCGGTGATCCCCGTTCTTTTGGGACGGTTTTTCCCCGCTGTACATACAGATATGATCATCATCGGTACGATCATGCTGCTGGTGCCCGGCATCGCCATTGCCAATGTGATGCGGGACGTGCTGGCAGGGGATACGCTGACGGCGCTGACGCGCCTCACAGAGGTGCTCATCGTCGGCGTCGGCGTGGCGGTCGGCATCGCCATCCCGTTGGCACTGTCGCATACTGTACTGTGAGGTGAGCATATGAAAATGTTATTGCCTTGTCTGTATGCCTTTCTCGGCTGTGCCACCTTTTCGGTGATCTTTGAGGAAAAACGCCTGCGGATCATCCTGTCCTGCTCGGCGACCGGCTTTGTCGCATGGCTTACCTATCTGCTGTTCGGTTTTCTCGGCGCATCTATTCGGATGCAGACGGTGCGCTATTTTCTTGCGGCGGTGGTCGTGGCGCTGTTGTCGGAGATGTTTGCCCGCATACATAAATCGCCCGCAACGCTGTTTCTCACCATCGGCATCATTCCGCTTGTTCCGGGCGCCGGAATCTACTACACGATGGAGGCACTTTTGAACGGCAGTCTCAGCCTGTTTGCGCGGAGAGGACTCGAAACGGCGGCGTGCGCCGGAGCGATCGCCGTCGGCTGCTCGCTTGTGTCCTCGGTGTTCAGAATGTGCAGCGCCGCACGCAAGAGTTCTGCACTGCGGGAGGAATAAGCGGCTTTTTCGGAGATTTCACAGTTTTTTTCAAAAAAACCTTGATTTTTCTTTTCAAATCTGTTATCATACCACTGTTGCTTTATCGAAAAGGAGGTGCAGATCATGGCAAAATGTGACATCTGCGGTAAGAGCGTTGTTTTCGGTATTCAGGTTTCCCACTCCCATCGTCGTTCCAATCGCACTTGGAAACCCAACATCCGGAAGGTAAAGGCTGTCGTCAACGGTTCTCCGAAGAGAATTTACGCCTGCACCCGTTGCTTGCGTTCGGGTAAGGTTACCCGCGCGGTCTGATCGACATGACTTTATGAGCAGGAGAAGCCTTGCGGCTTCTCCTGCTTTCTTTACAAAAGGGGAAAGATGCCATGAAAAACGCTTTCTACGGCGCGCTGATGCGCATGAAGTATATCCCGCGCTGGGTGCTCATGCGCAACACGAGACAGGAAAATATCTGCGAACACTCCTATGATGCGGCGGTGTTAGTGCATGCACTGGCACTGTTGGAAAACACCCGTTTCGGCGGAAGAATCGACGCCGAAAAGTGCGTGATGATCGCGCTGTATCACGATCTGCCGGAAATTCTGACGGGGGACATGCCTACGCCGGTGAAATATGTGGACGAGACGATGCGTGACGCCTACAGACAGGTGGAGAGCGGCGCTATCGGGCAGCTTTTGCAGCTTTTGCCGGACGATCTGCGCGCACCGTATGCGGCGCTGATGCAGCCGTCTGATGATCTTTCCGCGGAAAAGCGCATGGTGAAAGCGGCGGACAAGCTGTCCGCGCTCATCAAATGCGAAGAGGAACTCAAACAGGGAAACACGGAATTTCAGAGCGCGCGTGCCTCGACCGAAAAGGCACTGCGGGAGATGCATATACAAGCGGTCGACTGCTTTTTGGAGGAATTTCTGCCGCCCTGCCGCATGACGCTGGACGAGCAGCAAAAGCCCTGAAAAAAACTTGACGCTGCGCACTTTGCATGATAAAATAGATAAAATTTACCAACGGCAGTGAACAGCTGCCCGTTTGGTGTAAAAAGGAGACGGTAAAAATGGCATATTATTTCAGTGAACCTTCCCACACCTTCAGCGAATATCTGCTCGTGCCGGGGTATACCTCTGAGGCGTGCATTCCCGCCAATGTGTCGCTGAAGACACCGCTTGTGAAGTTCAGGAAGGGCGAGACCTCTGCAATCACGCTGAACATACCGCTGGTTTCTGCCATCATGCAATCCGTTTCCAACGACACGATGGCAATTGCACTTGCCAAGGAGGGCGGCATTTCCTTCATCTACGGTTCGCAGTCGATTGAAAACGAAGCGGCGATGGTCGCGCGCGTGAAGAATTATAAGGCGGGCTTTGTCGTCAGCGACTCCAACCTGACGGGGGAGGACACGCTGGCGGATGTGCTGGAGCTGGTGGAGCGCACCGGTCACAACACCATCGCCGTCACCGACGACGGTACGCCGAACGGTAAGCTGTGCGGCATCGTGACCAGCCGAGATTATCGCATCAGCCGCATGGAAATGACTGTAAAGGTAAAAGACTTTATGACACCGCTTGCGCGCCTGGTGACCGCGCCGGACACCACGACGCTCAAAGAGGCAAACGACATCATCTGGGAGCACAAGCTCAATTCGCTGCCGCTGGTCGACAAGGATGGCAGACTGGTGTATATGGTGTTCCGCAAGGACTATTCGCAGCACAAGGAAAACCCGCAGGAGGTGCTGGATGACAGCAAGCGCTACCTCGTCGGCGCAGGTATCAACACGCTCGACTATGAGCAGCGTGTGCCGGCGCTCGTGGAGGCGGGTGCGGATGTGCTGTGCATCGACTCCTCGGAGGGGCACAGCTGCTGGCAGGCAAAGACGCTGCAATTTATCCGTGAAAAGTACGGCGACAGTGTGAAGGTCGGCGCGGGTAATGTGGTGGATCGGGACGGTTTTCTGTTCCTTGCAGAGGCGGGCGCAGACTTTATCAAGGTCGGCATCGGCGGCGGCTCTATCTGCATCACCCGTGAGCAGAAGGGCATCGGCAGAGGACAGGCAACGGCGCTCATTGATGTGGTGAACGCGCGCAACGAATATTACGAAAAGACCGGCATCTACATTCCCGTTTGCTCCGACGGCGGCATCGTGCACGACTATCATATGACGCTGGCGCTGGCGATGGGAGCGGACTTCATCATGCTGGGACGCTATTTCGCCCGCTTTGACGAAAGCCCGACCAACAAGCTGAACATCAACGGTACCTATGTGAAGGAATACTGGGGCGAGGGTTCCAACCGCGCCCGCAACTGGCAGCGGTATGACCTCGGCGGCAAGGCAAAGCTGTCCTTTGAAGAAGGCGTTGACTCGTATGTCGAATATGCCGGTTCTCTGCGCGACAATGTGGCAAAGAGCCTCTACAAGGTCAAATCCACCATGTGCAACTGCGGCGTCACCAACATTCCGGATCTGCAAAAGAACGCGAAGATGACGCTGGTGTCCTCCACCAGCATCGTCGAGGGCGGCTATCACGATGTGATCCTCAAAAGCAGCACCGGCACGCCGTTCGGCAGATAAAAATATGTAAAAAAAGAGCAAATTTCCCCTTGACGCGGGCGGGACAAACTGGTATACTAAACCTGCCTGTGTTTACAGGTTATCCTTGCTCTGTTCTGAGAAACAGGGCCATTTGTCCGTAAGGAGGTGCAACTGTTATGCCTACAGTAAAAGGCTCGTACGAGGCTGTCTTCATTTTCTCCACGAAGCTGGGGGAAGAAGGCGTTGCAGAGATCAAGGAAAAGTTCCGTTCCCTGATCGAGCAGAATTCGGAGATCGGTGAGGTTGACGATTGGGGCACGCGCAAGCTGGCTTATCCCATCAATGATGAGACAGACGGCGATTATGTGCTGTACAATTTCGTCAGCGGCCCCGCATTCCCGGCAGAGCTGGAGCGTGTCGGTAAGATCACCGACGGCGTTCTCCGCTCCATGACTGTCCGCAAGGACGCGTAAGGAGGATTTCGAAGGATGAATGTCATTTGTCTTTTGGGACGCCTTGTGGCGGATCCCGAGCTGAAATCCACGCAAAACGGTGTTGCCGTGACCAGCTTTTGCATCGCTGTCGACCGTTCCTATCAGCCGAAAGGTCAGGAGCGTCAGACCGATTTCATCAACTGTGTTGCCTGGCGGAACACCGCGGAGTTCATTACGCGCTATTTCCGCAAGGGACAGCGTATCGCCCTGCAGGGTTCTTTGCAGAGCCGCAACTACAATGATCGCGAAGGCAATCGGCGCACTGCCTATGAGGTTGTCATCGACAACGCCTCCTTCGTCGATCCCAAGAGCAGCAACAGCGATGCTGCTGCCACACCGCGTTACGACAATCAGACTCCGCAGTATACGGAAGCTCAGCCTGCCTTTTCCAATACGAACGGCAGCGATTTCGAAGAGATCTTGAGCGACGACGATCTGCCCTTCTGACCGTAACTTCCAATTCTGTGAAAAGGAGGCCTCTCCATGGCTGAAAAGTTTGAAAAGAGCGAGCGCCCCATGCGCGGTGCCCGTAAGGGCCGCCGCAAGGTCTGCCAGTTCTGCGTGGACAAGGTCGAGTTCATCGACTATAAGGACATTGCCCGTTTGCGTCGTTTTCTGTCCGAGCGTGCAAAGATCCTGCCCCGCCGCGTGACCGGCACCTGCGCCCGCCATCAGAGAGATTTGACCGTCGCCATCAAGCGTGCCCGTCAGATCGCTCTTCTGCCTTTCGTCAGCGATTGACAGATATAATGTGCCTTTCCTGACGGAAGGGCATATTTTTTGTGAAAACAAATACGCATAAGGAGGAAGTACAAATGAACTATTCCCGCGAAGTGGAAAACATGTGCGTTGTGAAAAAGGGCCCGAACCACGGTCCCGCGCCGATTCCGGAAGAAGGAAAGTGGGTCAAGGCCACGGAAGTTTCCGACATTTCCGGTATGTCACACGGTATCGGCTGGTGTGCTCCGCAGCAGGGCACCTGCAAGCTGACGCTGAATGTCAAGAAGGGTATCGTTGAAGAAGCGCTGGTGGAGACCGTCGGCTGCTCCGGCATGACCCATTCCGCTGCCATGGCGGCGGAGATCCTGCCCGGCAAGACCATTCTTGAGTGTCTCAACACCGACCTTGTTTGCGACGCCATCAATGTGGCAATGCGTGAGATCTTCCTGCAGCTCGTTTACGGCCGCACCCAGTCCGCGTTCTCCGACGACGGTCTTGTGATCGGCGCCGGTCTTGAGGATCTCGGCAAGGGTCTGCGCTCTCAGGTGGGCACGATGTTCTCCACCAGAAAGAAGGGCGTGCGCTATCTGGAGATGGCGGAGGGCTATGTCACCAAGCTGGCTCTCGACGAGGACAACGAAGTCATCGGCTATCAGTTCGTGAAGCTGGGCAAGATGATGGAGGACATCCGTCACGGCGTGACGCCGGACGAAGCGTATAAGAAGAATATCGGTCAGTACGGTCGTTTCGACGGTGCTGCGAAGTATATCGATCCGCGTGAGGAATAAAAAAGGAGGAAGCGTAAATGGCTAACGATGTGAAGTTCGAAGGCAAAGAGAGACGCATGGAAAAAATCGAAAAGTTTCTCGCCGAAAATAATCTCGGTACCCTGGAAGACGCTGCCGCTTTGTGCAATTCCAAGGGCATCAATGTTGAAGCTATCGTCAAGGGCGTGCAGCCGATCGCATTTGAAAACGCGGTCTGGGCATACACCCTCGGCGTCGCGCTGGCGCTCAAGCGCGGCGTGAAGGACGCTGCCGAGGCTTCCGCCGTCATCGGGGAGGGCCTGCAGGCATTCTGCGTGCCCGGCTCTGTCGCCGAGCAGCGCAAGGTCGGCCTCGGCCACGGCAACCTCGGCAAAATGCTGCTCAGCGAGGACACCGACTGCTTTGCGTTCCTCGCCGGTCACGAGTCCTTTGCCGCTGCGGAAGGCGCCATCGGCATTGCCCGCACCGCCAACAAGGTGCGCAAAAAGCCGCTGCGCGTTATTCTGAACGGTCTCGGCAAGGACGCTGCGTATATCATCAGCCGCGTCAACGGCTTTACCTATGTGGAGACCGACTATGACTTCCACAAGGGCGAGCTGAAGATTGTGCGCGAAAAGGCGTTCTCCGACGGTGAGCGCGCGAAGGTCAAGTGCTACGGCGCCAACGATGTGCTGGAAGGTGTGGCGATCATGCAGAGGGAAAATGTGGATGTTTCCATCACCGGCAACTCCACCAACCCGACCCGTTTCCAGCATCTGGTTGCCGGTACCTACAAGAAGTGGGCGATCGAGAACGGCAAAAAGTATTTCTCCGTTGCCTCCGGCGGCGGCACGGGTCGTACGCTGCATCCCGACAATGTGGCTGCGGGCCCTGCGTCCTACGGTCTGACCGACTCCATGGGTCGTATGCACGGCGATGCGCAGTTCGCGGGTTCTTCCTCCGTTCCGGCACATGTGGAAATGATGGGTCTTATCGGTGCCGGCAACAACCCGATGGTCGGTATGACCGTCGCTTGCGCTGTTGCGGTCTCCGAGGCGCTGAAATAACAACGGCATTGTGACATTTTGTGCTCTGCACAAAATGCCCATCGCTGCAAACAGAGAGGGGGTCGGACGCGCGTCCGCCCCCCTTTTTTACTCGTTGTGTGTTGAGAAGGTGAGCGTTATGTGGCTGCTCTTTGCGTGCGGCTCGGCACTGTTTGCCGGACTGACGGCGCTTCTTGCAAAATGCGGCATCAAGAAAACCGACTCCGATATAGCAACCGCTATCCGCACCGTGGTGGTGCTGCTGTTTTCGTGGCTCATGGTGTGGATCGTCGGCTCTGCGCCGACGATCACGGCAATCAGTGCCAAAACATGGATCTTTCTGATCCTTTCCGGTCTTGCGACCGGCGTCTCGTGGCTGTGCTATTTTCGTGCATTACAGCGCGGAGATGTCAACAAGGTCGTCCCTGTCGATAAATCCTCAACGATTTTGACCATTCTGCTGGCTTTGATCTTTCTCGGCGAACCGCTTTCGTGGATCAAGGGCGTTGCCGTCGTGCTGATTGCCGTCGGCACTTTCCTGATGATCGAAAAAGAGGCGGTCTCCGACGGAAAGCAGACGAAAAAGAGCTGGCTTTTGTATGCGGTGCTCTCCGCCGTTTTTGCGTCCTTGACTTCCATTCTAGGGAAGATCGGCATTGACGGCGTAGAGTCCAACCTCGGAACGGCTATCCGCACCGGCGTGGTGCTTATCATGGCGTGGCTGCTTGTGTTCGTTAAAAGAAAGCAGCAGGCGCTGAAAGCCGTTCCGAAAAACGAGCTCGGATATATCTGTCTGTCCGGTCTTGCCACGGGCGGGTCATGGCTCTGCTACTATAAAGCGCTGCAGGATGGCCTTGCAAGCGTCGTTGTCCCGATCGATAAGCTGAGCATTTTGGTCTCCATCGCTTTTTCGGCGCTTGTGTTCAAGGAGCGCCTTTCCAAAAAGGCAGCCATCGGTCTTTTGCTGATCGTTGTCGGCACGCTGATGATGGTCATATCCATATAGGCACGGCTGACCGCTCAGACCTTTTTCAGCAGGATGCCTATGAGATATTCGACAGCCCCAAAAGACACGATGACATAGGTCAAAAGCAAAACAAAAACTGTGAAATAGCCTGTGGCGAGTGCGTGGATGCCGTGTTTCATAGACTTTCCCTCACTTTCGGGGAACAGTATATGCCTGCAACTTAAAGCGAACCTAAAAGAAGAGGCGCGATGCATTGCATCGCGCCTCAGACTGTCAAAAAAGTCCGCAGGACGCAAAAGTGTATTTCGACGAAAAAGTAAAGCTACGGGTTTAGCAAATAAGAGGAGCGTTTCTGCGAAACGCCCGCTTTTGCTGTCTGCGTCAACCGCCCCCTGCCGTATACACATACGCCGACGGTGGCGTTTTCCTTGCTCCTGCGGTTTTTAGACAGCCTCCCAGTGTGTCAAAAAACAAGTTTTTTGACACACTGAGGCGCGATGCTATGCATCGCGCCTTTTCGCGTTTTTTGTGTTATTTCTCTTTTATTTTTTGCAGGATCATGCGCGCACATTTATAGACATCGCCGCCGCCCATGGTGAGCACCATGTCGCCGGGTCTGGCGTTTTCGGCGACATATGCCGCAATTTCGGGGAAGGTGGGGAGATAGACCGCGCCGTCAATCTGTGCCGTGATCTGATCGGCGTGCACACCCCATTCGTTGGTTTCGCGCGAACCCATGATGTCGCTGACCACCACCTTGTCGGCGAGCGCCAGCGTCTTGGCAAAATCGTTGAGGTGCCGCGCGGTGCGGGAGAAGGTGAACGGCTGAAAGACCGCCCAAACGCGGGCGTAGGGCATCTTTTTTGCGGTCGAAATGGTGGCGGCGATTTCGGTGGGGTGGTGGGCATAATCATCCACAAAGGTCACGCCGTTTGCCTCACCGATAAATTCAAACCGTCTGCCTGCGCCGCGGAAGTGGGCAAGTCCCGCAGCGATCTCCGCAGGCGTTGCGCCGCACAGCGTGGCAGCGGCAGCGGCGGCAAGCGAGTTGAACACATTGTGCGCCCCGGGTACGCCGAGCGTCAGGTGGGTGAGGAAAGCGCCGTTATGATACAGGTCATAGTCGCCGTAAGCGCCGTTCACGGTCTTGATGTTCACGGCACGCCAGTCGCAGCCCTCGCTCTCGCCGTAGGTGATGCGCTTTTCGGCGGGGATGTCCTTCACCGCCTTGGGGGCGTTGGCGTCGTCGGCGTTATAGATGACCTTGTCGGTCGTCTTGGCGGCAAAACGGGCGAAGGAGGCGATGATGTTGTCGAGCGTGCCGAAATAGTCAAGGTGGTCGGCATCGATGTCGAGAATGACGGAGACGGCGGGCGTCATCGCCTGATAGTGATCCTTGAACTCGCACGCCTCACACACCATGGTGTCGCTGCCGCCGGCTCTGCCGTTGGCATTGATGAGCGGCAGGCGGCCGCCGATGAAGATGCTGGGATCCTTGTCCGCCTCAAGCAGAATCTGCGCGATCATGCTTGAGGTTGTCGTCTTGCCGTGCGTGCCGGCGACGGCGACGGTGTTTTTGAACTGGCGGGTGATGAACCCGAGCAGCTGTGCGCGCTCGATGAGCGGCAGATGCTGCGCTTTGGCGGCGACAAGCTCGGGGTTATCCTCGCTGACGGCGGCGGTGTAGACCACCATGTCCGCGCCCTTGATATTTTCGGCGGCGTGCCCCATATGCACCGGGATGCCGAGTGCACGGATGCGTTTCAGGTTGTCGGACTCGTTGTTGTCCGAGCCGGTGAGGGCATAGCCCTTTGTATGCAAAATCTCGGCAAGCGGGCACATGCCCGAACCGCCGATGCCGACAAAATGGATGGCATGAATATTCTCTAAGAGATTTTTCTCACACATACACGGGAAGGTCCTTTCGTTTTTTGTGTCTCTATTATATTGCCGTTTCAAAAAAAAGAAAACCCCTTTTTGCAATTTTTTCCGCCTTTTGCGAAAAAATGCATGGATATTTACATTGCATTAGCGTCCGAAAAGTGGTATACTGGCTAGTGTATACATTTCGGAAAGGAACTATTTATGGCAGACATACAGCATATCGAAAAAGAAGAGCTGCGTCGGCAGGAGGCATATGCGCAAAAGGTGCAGGCATACTATGCAGAGCACAAGCGCGGGCTTTCGCCGCTGGCACACATCCGCACCTTCGGCTGTCAGCAGAATGTTGCGGACTCCGAACGCATCAAGGGGATGCTGGCGGAGATGGGCTTCGGCTTCACGGAGCAGCCGGAAAACGCCGATTTTATCCTGTTTAACACCTGTGCCGTGCGGGAACACGCGGTGGATCGCGTGTTCGGCAATGTGGGAGCTTTGAAGCATATCAAAACGCGCCATCCCGACACGCTGATCGCCGTGTGCGGCTGCATGGTGCAGCAGGAGCATGTGGCAAAGCGCCTGCAGGAGCACTATCCGTTCGTGGGACTGGTGTTCGGTACGCATGTGGTGCATCAGCTGCCGCAACTCATTTTCGAGGCGCTCGGCAGCAAAAAGCAGCTCACCGTCACGCCGACCGTGGACGGCGTGATTGCCGAGGGGTTACCGGTGCGCCGCGACGGCAGCTTCAAGGCGTTTGTGCCGATCATGTACGGCTGCAACAATTTTTGCACCTATTGTGTCGTGCCATATGTGCGCGGCAGGGAGCGCAGCCGCGATCCCGAGATCATTTTGGACGAGATCCGCGCGCTGGTGCGCGACGGCTATAAGGACATCACGCTGCTCGGACAGAATGTCAATTCCTATGGCAAGGGCGAGGCGCACGGCGTGGATTTCCCGACGCTCTTGGAGCGTGCCGACGCCATCGAGGGCGATTTCATCCTGCGGTTCATGACCTCACACCCGAAGGACGCGACAAAGCGCCTTTTCGACACGATTGCGGCGTCGAAAAAGATCTCGCATCATTTTCATCTGCCGTTTCAGTCGGGCAGCGACCGCATTTTGAAACAGATGAACCGTCACTACGATCGAAAACAGTATCTTTCGCTCATCGACTATGCGCGAAGGGTCATTCCCGACATTTCGTTCACAAGCGATGTCATCGTCGGATTCCCCGGGGAAACAAAGGAGGACTTCGACGAGACGCTGTCGCTTGTAAAGAAAGTCGGCTTTACATCGCTTTTCACCTTTATCTACTCGCCGCGCGTGGGCACGCCTGCGGCGTCCATGCCGGACCCGATCTCCAAAAAGGAGAAAACGGCGTGGTTTCAGGAGCTGACCGCCTTACAAGAGGAGCAGTCCGCGGCAAGGCTTGCCGGCATGGTCGGTACGGTGCACCGCGCGCTCATTGAGAGTGCGGGCGAGGGCTATCTGGAGGCGCGTCTGCCGGAAAACAGCGTGGTGCGGGTCGCGGGCGATGAGGCGCTTTTGGGACATTTTGCCGAGGTGGAGATCACAGCGGCGCGCAGCTATATTTTGCAAGGCAACATTTTGACAGTGGAAAACGCTTAAAGGAGATAACGATATGGAAAAGATTTTGGAAATGGCAAAGGATCTCGGCTATACGCTGCAGGAGGACGCGCGGTTTCTCAAGACCAAGGCGGCACAGGAGGCGGCGGATGCCGACGAGGCATTACAGCAGATGATCGGGGAATTTAACCTCAAGCGCATGGCGATCAACACCGAAACGGCGAAGGACGACGCCGAAAAGGACAACGAAAAGCTGGCGACGCTCAACCGCGAGCTGCGCGAGGTATATGCGCAGATCATGGCAAACGAGCACATGCAGGCATACAACGAAGCCAAGACCGCGCTCGACAAGCTCACGCGCGGCATGATGGCCATTCTCAACATGGCGGCGCAGGGACTTGATCCCGACACCTATGAGGAGAGCGAAGGCTGCTCCGGCAATTGCGGCTCTTGCAGCGGTTGCCACTGAGGACGGAAACAAAAAGGGGAGGATCGGCATGGCAGATTTTACGCCGATGATGCAGCAGTATCTGGAAATCAAGAAGAAACACGAAAACTGTATTCTCTTTTTCCGATTGGGCGATTTCTATGAAATGTTTTTCGAGGACGCGAAAATTGCGTCCCGTGAGCTGGAATTGACGCTGACCGGCAAGGACTGCGGCATGGAGGAGCGCGCGCCGATGTGCGGCGTGCCGTTTCACAGCTGTGAGTCGTATATTGCCCGTCTGGTGCAGCGCGGCTACAAGGTGGCGATCTGTGAGCAGACAGAGGATCCCGCGACCGCAAAGGGGCTTGTGAAGCGGGATGTTATCCGTATCATCACCCCGGGCACGGTGATCGAAGGCAGTATGCTGGACGAGGCGCGCAACAACTATCTGGCGACGGTGTTTTTGGACGCCGCACAGGGGCAGGCAGGACTCAGCTTTTGCGACTGCTCCACGGGTGAGGTACATGTCACCTGTTTGGAGGGAGAGGATCTGCAGCTGCGCATCTGCAACGAGCTCGGGCGGTTCTATCCCAGTGAGATATTGTTCAACACCGCAGCCGCCGTGGACAGAGAATTGCAGACCTTTGTCACCGACCGTCTGAAAATGACAGCGGACGTGCGCGAGGACGCGGAGTTTGCCGTGGAGGCATGCACGCAGCGGGTGCTGTGCCATTTTGATGAAAAGACGCTGGCGACGCTGTCGCTGGAGGACAAGCTGCCCGCCGTTTGTGCGCTGGGCTGCACGCTCGAATATCTGCGCTCCACCCAAATGATCGGGCTGGAGCGGCTCATAAACCTCGATGTCTATGCGGATGTGCAGTATATGCGGCTCGATCTCACTGCGCGGCGCAATCTGGAGCTTTTGGAGACCATGCGCTCCAAGGAAAAGCGCGGATCGCTGCTTGGCGTTCTTGACCGCACCTGCACCGCGATGGGCAAGCGCCTTTTGCGCAACTGGATCGAACAGCCGCTCATAAAGCCTGCGCCCATCGTCAGCAGACTGAACGCGGTCGAAGAGCTGATAAAAGAGACGGTTCTGCGCGACGAGGTGCGGGGGGCGCTGCGGGAGGTCTATGATCTCGAACGCATTTTGACCCGCATTATTTACGGCAATGCCAACGCGCGCGAGCTACGCTCGCTTTGCATGACCATTGACCGCATAGCGCCGGTGAAAGGGCTGCTTGCCGATGTGAACAGTGCGCTGCTGCAAACGCTGTATCGGCAGATCGATGATCTTGCTGACATACAGGCGCTTTTGTCCGCCGCCATCCGCGAGGACGCCCCCTTTACCGTGCGGGAAGGCGGCATGATTAAGGAGGGCTATAACGCCGCACTGGACGAGCTGCGGCTCGACATGAAGGACAGCGGCGCGGTCATCCTGCGGGTGGAGGCACAGGAGCGCGAACGCTCCGGCATCAAGAACCTGAAGGTGGGGTATAACCGCGTTTTCGGATACTACATCGAAGTGCCGCGCTCCTATACGGGCGAAGTCCCGCCGGAATATGTGCGGCGGCAGACGCTGGCAAACGCCGAACGGTACATAACGCAGGAGCTGAAGGAGCTGGAAACGCGCATGCTCACCGCGCGCGAGCGCTCGGTTGCGCTGGAATATGAGTTGTTCACCGAAATCCGCAAGACGGTCGCAAGGGAGATGCTGCGCATACAGCGCACGGCGGCAGCGGTGGCGCAGCTCGATGTTCTGGCGTCCTTTGCCGAGGTCGCGGTTGTGCAGCAATATTGCCGTCCCGACATCAACACGAAGGGAGAGCTGCGCATCATCGGCGGCAGACATCCCGTTGTCGAGTCGCTGTCGGACGCACCGTTTGTGCCCAACGATACCGTTCTCAATAACGGGGACGATCGCATCGCCCTCATCACCGGTCCGAATATGGCAGGTAAATCCACTTATATGCGCCAGACGGCGCTCATCGTCCTGATGGCGCAGATCGGCAGCTTTGTGCCGGCGACACAGGCGGATGTCGGCATCGTGGACAGCATCTTTACCCGCGTCGGTGCGTCGGACGATCTGGCGGCGGGGCAGTCCACCTTTATGGTGGAAATGAGCGAGGTCGCGTATATCCTGCGCAATGCCACAAAAGACAGTCTCATCATTTTCGACGAGATCGGCCGCGGCACCTCGACCTTTGACGGCATGAGCATTGCCCGTGCGGTTCTCGAATATGTCGCCGACACCAAAAAGATCGGCGCAAAAGCCCTCTTTGCCACGCATTACCATGAGCTGAGTGTGCTGGAGCAGGAGATCACCGGCGTGAAAAACTACAACATCGCCGTGAAAAAGCGCGGAGATGACATCACCTTCCTGCGCCGCATCGTGCGCGGCCCTGCCGACGAGAGCTACGGCATCGAAGTGGCAAAGCTGGCGGGTATTCCCGACGAAGTGGTTGCGCGCGCAAAGCAAGTGCTGCGCGCGGTGGTTGCCGAAAACGGCGGCACGGCGGCAAAATGCCCGACGCACATCGAAAAGGAAGAGGCGCAAATGAGCTTCGGCGACGCGCAGCTTTCCGATTTTGCGGAGGAGCTGAAGCTGTTGGATGTCAATACACTGACGCCGATCGAGGCGTTGCAGACCCTCTACAACCTGGTGAAAAAGGCGCAGACTCTCTGACGAAAGGAGCAACCGCTTTGGGACAGATCCATGTTTTAGACAAGCATACCGTGGAGCTGATCGCTGCCGGCGAGGTGGTGGAACGCCCGTCCTCGGTCATCAAGGAGCTGCTGGAAAACACCGTGGATGCGGGGGCGACGGTCGTGACCGTGGAGATTCGCAACGGCGGCATCACTTATATGCGCATCACGGACAACGGCTGCGGCATTGCCGGGGAAGATGTTCCGACGGCGTTTTTGCGCCATGCCACCAGTAAGGTGCGTACAGAGCTCGATCTTGAACATATCGGCACGCTCGGCTTTCGCGGGGAGGCGCTTGCCTCCATTGCGGCGGTCGCGGATGTACAGCTCACCACCTGTACAGATGAAAGCGGTGCCGGAACGGTCTATCGCATCGTCGGTGGCGAGGAGCGGCAATATGAGGAGATCGGCGCGCCGAAGGGGACGACCATCACAGTGTCCGACCTGTTCTTCAATGTGCCCGCCCGCATGAAGTTTCTCAAAAAGGATGTCAGCGAGGGCAACGCCGTTGCTGCGGTGGTGCAGCGCATCGCGCTGTCTCATCCCGAAATTTCTTTCCGCTTTTTGCGGGATGGCAGACAGGAATTGTTCACGCCGGGAGACGGGAAGCTCTTTTCCTGTGTGTATGCGGTGCTCGGAAAGGATTTTGCCAACAACGCCGTCAGTGTGGACTATACGCTGGAGGGCGTGCATGTTTCGGGCTTTGTCTGCAAGCCGTCCGCTACGCGCGCCAACCGCACCATGCAGCACTTTTTCATCAACGGCAGATATGTCAAGACCTCGACGGCGGCGGTGGCGATGGAGCGCGCTTATCACGGCATGATCATGGTCGGGCGCTTTCCGACCTGTGTACTGCACCTGGAGCTGCCGCCGGAGGCGGTGGATGTGAATGTGCACCCCGCAAAGATTGAGGTGCGGTTTGTCAACGAAAAACCGGTCTTTGACGCCGTATATCACGGCGTGCGTTCGGCATTGCAGGCTGTACCGTCTCCCGCACCGACGCACAGCACCCCCGCAAAACAGCATGCGGACAGCGCCTTTCTGCGCAGGGATGTGCCGCAAAGGGAGACCGTGCAGACGGTGTTTTCCGCATTTTCCAAACCGACGGTGACGCCGCCCGCGCCGAAAACCGTGCCGCCTGTTGTAAAACAGACATTCCCGTCACCGATGACGGTGAGGGACGATACGGCGGCGGTGCGCCCCTCCATCGACATCACCGTGGAAGAGCCGTCTCTTGTGTCGCCGCAGCCGACTGCTGTGAAATCGACCGTTCCCGCCGCGCCGATGCACACGCCGACGCCGGTAACGGTGCAGCCGCAGCAGGAGGAAAAGGCTGTAACGGAAAACACCTTTACACCGCCGCGCATCCTCGGTGAGCTGTTCACGACCTACATTTTGGCAGAGCACGGGGACGCGCTCCTCGTTATCGATAAGCACGCCGCGCACGAGCGGATATTGTACAACGATCTCAAAAAGGTGCAGGAGACGGCGTCACAGATGCTGTTGGAGCCGGTAGCGGTGCCGCTGTCGGCGGATGCCTGCAATGCCGTTTTGGAGGAGCTGCCGCTTTTGCAAAAGGCGGGCTATATTCTCGAAGAATTCGGCAGCATGACCGTGCTCGTGCGGGCTGTGCCGACCGTGCTGGCGGGGTGCGATGTCGTCTCTGTAATCGAGGAGATCGCCGGTGGGCTTGTTTCCGGCAGACGGGATGCGATGACCGCCAAGGAGGATTGGCTGTATCATTCCATCGCCTGCCGCGCGGCGATCAAGGCGGGGGATGCCACCACGCCGCAGGAGCTGCAAGCGCTCGCGGAGCGCGTGCTGACCGACTCCGATGTGCGTTTTTGTCCACACGGGCGACCGGTGAGCTTTACTATGACGAAAAAGGAATTCGAAAAACAATTCGGCAGAATTCCGTGAGAGGGGCGAAAGGGTTGGAGCAGCAAAAAGCGTTATATCCCGTGATTGCCGGCCCGACCGCCTCCGGAAAAACCGCCCTGGCGGTAGAACTGGCGAAACGCCTTGACGGCGAGATCGTCTCTGCCGACTCCATGCAGATCTATGACGGCATTTCCATCGGCACGGCGCGTCCGACGACCGCGGAGATGCAGGGCGTGCCGCACCACCTTCTGGGCTTTTTGCCGCTGTCAGCCGCCTACAGCGTCGCGCAATATGTCAAGGACGCCAAAAGGGTCATCGCGGAGATCGAGGGGCGGGGAAAGCTCCCCGTTCTTTGCGGCGGTACGGGACTGTATTTGCAGTCGCTCATTGAGAATATCACTTTTTCGGACGCCGCTGTCAGCTCAGAGGAGCTGCGGCGTGAACTGCGTGCGCAGTTTGAAAGAGAAGGCGGCGCGGCGCTGCTTGCCGCGCTGCGCGCGGTCGATCCCGAAACGGCGCAAAAGCTGCACGAAAACGATGTGGGCCGCATCATCCGTGCTCTGGAGGTCTACCGCCTGACGGGGCACACGATCAGCGAGCAGGCGGCGTGCTCCCGCGCCGTTCCGGCGGACTTCGATGTCTGCATGCTGGTGCTGGATTTCCGCGACCGGGAAAAGCTGTATGCCCGCATAAATGCGCGGGTGGACAGCATGGTGGAAAACGGATTGCTTAAGGAGGCAAGGGCGGTTTTGTCCGGTCAGTTCGCGCCGACGGCGATGCAGGCGATCGGGTATAAAGAGCTGAAGCCCTATTTTGACGGCGCGCTTTCACTTGAAGAGGCGCTGGAAAACCTGAAAAAGAGCACCAGGCATTACGCCAAGCGGCAGCTTTCCTGGTTTCGACGGATGCCGCAGACGCAGTTTTTGTATGTCGATGACTGTGCGCGGCAGGAAGATTTGGCGGACGCGGCGCTTACCGTTTGGAAAAAGAGAAAGGAGGAGCACGCATGAAAACGCTTTTGAAACGCCTTTTGACATTTTTGGTGTCGCTGACGCTTTTGACCTATGTGTTCATGCAGCTGTATCCGCTTTTCTATTCCTCCGTCAGCTCCGAGGTCGTCAACACCTATACCGCCTATGAGATGCTGACGGTGGACTGCGTTGCCATCCGCAATGAGACCACCGTGCCGCTCAATACCTCCAATTATGTGTACTATACGGTGCAAAACGGCACGCGCGTCGCCAACGGCGGCACAATCGCCGAGATCTATACGGGGCAGAACGATGCCCTGGTGAAAAAGCAGCTTGCGGCGCTTGACGAGGAGCTGAGCGCTCTGCAGGACATTGCAACGCTCGGCAGCAGTGGCATCGCCGGACTCGATATCCTCAACACGCAGATCTCGCTGGCGATGGAAGAACTGGTGCAGGACAGCGACGCGGCGACGATGGAGTTGATCGCCACGCTGCGGCAACGGCTCGTCACCCTCATCAACAAAAAACAGGTCGTCACGGGGAAGGACACGGACTTTTCCGCCCGCATTGCGGCGCTGCAGGCGCAGCGCTCCGCCCTACAGGGCGCAAACAAGGCAGCGGCGGCGGTGGTGAAAGCGCCGGTCGCAGGCTATTTTGTCAACACCGTGGACGGCATGGAGGATCTGCTCAAGGTGCAGAATGTTGCGGACATGACCACTGACAATGTCCGCACGGCGCTGCAAACGCAGTTTTCCGGCGGCAGCACGGCATATGCCGGAAAGATTGTCGGGGATTATGCATGGTATCTCGCCTGCGTGGTGCCGGGAACATATGCCACGGCGCTGGCGAAGGATAAGAGCCTGTATGTCCGCCTGCCGTTTGTGACCGACGAGGAGATACCGGTGACGGTGGTGGGATGCAACCGCGACGCCGAGGGCAATCTCGCCGTCATTTTTGAGTGTGTGAACATGTCCGAGGCGCTTTCCTCCATTCGGCACGAGTCGATGGAAATCCTGCTTGTCAAGCACAAGGGGCTGCGCGTGCCGAAGCGCGCCATCACGACCGACGCGGAGCAGCACATCGGCGTCTATATCCGTGCAGGCGATGTGGTGCGGTTCCGTCGCATCGAACAGGAATACGGCGATGCCGCGGATTATGTGATCTGTAAGGAAAACGGGCAGAGCGGCTATCTGCGTCTGTATGACGATGTTATAACGGAAGGGAGCAATTTGTATGACGGAAAGCTCATTCGTTAAAGAAAACCTGCAAGCGGTGAGGGAGCGCATGGAAAAAGCCTGCGCTGCCGCCGGTCGGTCTGCCGATACGGTGGAGCTGCTTGCGGTGACAAAGACGGTGGATCCCGTGTATATCAACGAGGCGATCGCCTGCGGGGTGACACAGATCGGAGAAAACCGCGTGCAGGAATATCTCGGAAAAAGAGATGCGCTGCATCTTTCCGGTGTGAAAACGCACCTCATCGGGCATTTGCAGACCAACAAGGTCAAGGCGATCGTCGGCGCGGTGGATATGATCCAGTCGGTGGACAGCCTGCATCTGGCGCAGGCAATCAGTAATGCGTCCACGGCGCGCGGCATCAAAACGGATGTGCTTGTGGAGGTGAACATCGGCAGAGAGCCGCAAAAGAGCGGCGTTCTGCCGGAGGAGCTGCCGGCGCTCTTGGAAAATCTGGCGCCGCTTGCGGGGATTTCGGTGCGCGGTATGATGACCGTACCGCCGATTTTGGAAAAAGAATATGAAAAAAGAAAAATATTTTCGGAAATGTATCAACTGTTTATTGACAACAGCACCAAAAAAATAGATAATATAGATATGCATATCCTTTCTATGGGTATGTCCGGAGATTATTATGAGGCGATATTGGAGGGTGCGACTGTTGTGCGCATCGGTACAGCCATCTTCGGTCATCGCCACTATTAAAAACGGAGGTACGAACTATGGGATTTTTAGATAAGCTGGTGGACGCCATCAACAAAGATCCGGAGGACGAGCTGGACAACGAGCCGGAGCTGCAGGAGGAAGAAACCATCACGAAGAAAAAAGAAATCATGAACTTTGCCGACGACGAGCCGCGCAAGAGCAACAAGGTCGTGAACATTCATGCCACGGCGCAGCTGCAGGTCGTGCTCGTAAAGCCGGAGCGCTTTGACGACGCCAGCACGGTCGCCGATCATTTGAATGCCAAGCGGACGGTCGTTCTCAACCTGGAGTCCGCCAACAAGGATGTGGCGCGCCGTATTCTCGACTTTTTGAGCGGCGTTGCCTATGCCAACGACGGGCAGATCAAAAAGGTCGCCAACTGCACCTTCATCATCACCCCGTATAATGTCGGCGTGATGGGCGATCTTTTGGACGAACTGGAGAATAATGGGCTCTACTTCTGAGGATAAATGGCTTTCGGCGCGTGTTGCGGACGCCATCACCCTTTGCGATCGGCAGAGCTGCCCGCACTTTGTCGGCTTTCTCGATGAAGGACAAAGGGCGCAGGTCATGCCGCTTTTGCAGCGGGAAAAGGCAGTGTCCTTCCGCTTTTTCGGCGGCTTTGACGGGGCGGAGCGCACCGTTCTCGGTGTGTTCCCGCCGTTCATCGAGCCGGAGGAAGCGCTGTTTCCGCTGCGCGTGCTGAAGTTTTCCTATCGGGCGCAGGCGGCGCTTTCGCACCGCGATTTTTTGGGGACGATGCTTTCCTGCGGTATCAAGCGGGAGGCAGTCGGCGACATCGTGTGCGGCGCGGGGGAGACGATCGCCGTCGTCAGCGAGGAGGTCGCCCCTTTTTTGCAGCAGCAGATCGAAAAGGTCGGCGGCGAGGGCGTGACGGTCACGACGGCGGACGGGGAAACGCTGACGGTGGAGAGAAGGTTTCAACCGATCAGTGCGACGGTCGCCTCACCGCGGCTCGATAATGTAGTAAAGGCGCTCATGGGCTGCTCGCGGGAAAAGGCTGCCGCCGCCATCGTCGGCGGACTTGTCAGCGTCAATCATGTGCCGTACGACGCGGTTGCGAAAACGGTTGTCGAGGGCGATATTCTGTCGCTGCGCGGCGTCGGCAGATTTCGCATCGAGGCGCTTTCCGCACACACGAAAAAAGGGCGTTTGTTTCTCTCGGCGCAGAAATATCTATAAAATGACATACTGAAAGGATGATTCCCATGTATACGGCTGAAGACATCAGAAATATTACCTTTACCAAATCGCTGGGCGGTTATAAGACCGGCGAGGTGGACGATTTTATCGATATTTGTGCGGACACGGTGGAGGAGCTCACAAAGACCAACGCCGATCTCAAAAAGAAGATGGAGCTGCTCGCAAACAAGGTCGTGGAATATCGCAACGACGAGGACAGTATTCGCACCGCGCTGCTCAGCGCGCAGCGGATGGGCGACACCGTTCTGCGGGAAGCCAATCATAAGGCGGGATTGATCCTGGAGGACGCCCGGATCAAAGCGGACAAGATCGAGGAGACCGCCAAGCAGCAGATCAAGGAACAGATCGACGAGCTGGAGCATCTGAAAAAGCTGGTCGGCGATTTCAGAACGCAGATGCTGAGCGTCTACCGTGAGCATCTTTCCTTGATCAATGTGCTGCCGGAATATACGCCGCCGAAGGAAGAGACCGAAGAAACGGCACAGACGACGGAAAACGCCGACGCGCCGGAAACGGCAGAACCGACGGAGAAAACGCCCGCAGCGGAGCAGACGGAGGAAGAAGTTCCCGTCGCACCGGCCGCCGAAGCCGAGGAAGAACCTGCAGCGTCCATGCCGCTTTTCAGCTTTGACGCGGTTGAGGAAGAGGAAACGGAAGAGGACGCCGGCGAGGGCAGTCGCTTTTCCAACCTGAAATTCGGCGCAGACTACAGCATCGCCGACGATGTTGACGAGGATGCGGAGACGGACAAGCGTTTCGGTCATCGGCGGAAAAGATAAACGATAAAGCGGCGTAAAACGCCGCTTTTCCTTTGAGAGAGGTTTTGAAGGTATGAAAAAGTTTTTTGCGGAGTTTTCCTTTCCGCATGCCGCGCGCTACCGTGTGCTGATGCTGGCGCCCGCTGCGCTGCTCGTTTTTCTCGATCAGCTTTTCAAATGGCTCACCGTCCGCTTTTTGCAGGAGGGACAGGGTGTGCCGCTCATCGAGGGCGTGTTTGAGCTGCTGTATGTGAAAAATCCCGGTGCTGCTTTCAGCATTTTGGAAAACAAACGGGTTTTCTTTATCCTGCTGACGGTGGCGGTCATGGGCTTTTTGCTGCTGGTGATTTTGAGCGGTCGCTATCGGCGGCATATGCTTTTAAATATCAGCTTTGTGCTCGTGCTTGCGGGCGGCATCGGCAATCTCATTGACCGTTGCCGTTTCGGCTATGTGATTGACTATCTGTATTTCAAGTGGATCGATTTTCCCGTGTTCAATTTTGCGGATTGCTGTCTTGTGATCGGCGCTGTGCTGATGCTCATTTTCTTCTTTTTCATTTATGAGGACACCTCTGTCACCAAAAAAACTGCCAAAAAAGCGGAGGGCACGGATGACGACCGACACATGGAAAATTCCTGACGAGGCGGTCGGGGAACGGCTGGATCGCTTTGCGGCGCAAATGTCGGGACTGACGCGCTCCGCCGTACAGAGCCTTGCGGATGACGGTGCTGTCACGGTGAACGGGAAAAAAGCGCCGAAGAATTATCGCCTGCGCAGCGGGGATGAGGTCGCGGTCGCCGTGCCCGAACCGACCGTGTATGAGGCAAAACCGGAGAATATCCCGCTTGACATCGTGTATGAAGATGCCGACCTGCTGGTGGTGAATAAACCGAAGGGCATGGTTGTGCATCCCGCGGCGGGGAATTATGACGGCACGTTGGTGAACGCGCTTTTGTATCACTGTCATGATCTTTCCGGCATCAACGGTGTGCTGCGTCCCGGCATCGTGCACCGCATCGATAAGGACACGAGCGGTCTGCTGATCGTTGCCAAGAATGACCGCGCCCACCAAGGGCTGGCGGAACAAATAAAGGTGCACAGCTTTACACGCATATATGAGGCGATCGTATACGGCAGGCTGCGCGACGACAGCGGCACGGTCAATGCGCCGATCGGCAGACACCCGACAAAGCGCAAGCAGATGGCGGTGACGCCTGTCAACTCTAAACCGGCGGTGACACACTATGAAGTGATCGCCCGGTATGACGGCAACACAAAGCACGGCGCTTTCACCCATGTGCGCCTGCGGCTGGAGACGGGGCGAACGCATCAGATCCGCGTCCACATGGCGTCCATCGGGCATCCCGTTGTCGGCGATGCCGTCTATGGGCCGGATGCCTATCAAAAGGAGCTGCACGGGCAATGTCTGCACGCCCGCACGATCGGCTTTGTGCATCCCGTAACCGGCGCGTATCTGGAATTCACGAGTGACCTGCCGCCGTATTTCAAGGACTTTTTGGCATATATCGAAAAATAAAAATTCCCGCTGCGGTGCAGCGGGAATTTTTCATACTCAGATCATTTTTTGAAGCTGTCCTTCAACGAGACGGAACGATTGAACACAGGGTGTTCCTTGCTGCTGTCGCGGTTATCGACGCAGAAATAGCCCTGCCGCATGAACTGGAACGCGGCGGGAGCGGTCACATCCGCGAGCGCCGCCTCGACCTTGCAGTTTTGCAGGATTTCCAGCGAGTCGGGGTTGAGGCAGGCGAGAAAGTCCTTGTCGCCGGCGTCAGGATCGGGATCGAGGAACAGGGAGGCATACATCCGCACCTCGGCGTCCTTCGCGGTCTTGGAGTCCACCCAGTGGATGGTGCCCTTGACCTTGCGACCGTCCGGTGTGTTGCCGCCCTTGGTGGCGGGATCATATTCCGCCAAGACCTCAACGACATTGCCGTTTTCGTCCTTGTTGCAGCCGATGCACTTGACGACATAGGCGGATTTCAGCCGCACCTCGTTGCCGGGGAACATGCGGAAATATCCCTTGATGGGCTCTTCCATGAAGTCCTCCGCCTCGATGAACAGCTCCTTCGAGAAGCTGACCTCGTGCGTGCCCGCAGCGGGATCGACGGGGTTGTTCTCCACCGTGAAGGTCTCGGTCTGATCCGCTGGGTAGTTCACGATCGTGAGCTTTACGGGATGCAGAACCGCCATGGCGCGCGTCGCGTGCTGATTGAGATCCTCGCGCAGGCAATGCTCCAGGAGACCGACCTCAACCGTGTTGGGCATTTTGGCAACACCGATGCGCTCGCAGAAATCCCGAATGGAGGCGGCGGTGTAGCCGCGGCGGCGCAGACCGCACAGGGTGGGCATCCGCGGATCGTCCCAGCCGGAAACAAAGTGCTCCTCGACCAGCTTGCGCAGCTTGCGCTTGGACATGACCGTGTAGTTGATGCCGAGACGCGCAAATTCGATCTGGCGGGGATCGGCGTCATAGTCCACATGCTCGACCACCCAGTTATACAGCGGGCGGTGATCCTCAAATTCCAACGAGCACAGCGAGTGGGTGATGCCCTCTATCATGTCCTCGATGGGATGGGCATAGTCATACATCGGATAGATGCACCACTTGTCGCCCTGACGGTGATGGTGCGCGTGATGGATGCGATAGATGACGGGATCGCGCATGTTGAAGTTGCCGCTGGCAAGGTCGATCTTTGCGCGCAGCGTCATCGCGCCATCCGGAAATTCGCCCGCCTTCATGCGCGCAAAGAGCGCAAGGCTTTCCTCGATGGGGCGATCCCGATAGGGGCTGACCGCCGGGTGGGACAGATCACCGCGGTTGTCGTGCACCTCGTCGGGCGACAGCTCACAGACATAGGCAAGCCCCTTTTGGATAAGGCCGATCGCAAGGTCATACATCGTGTCAAAATAGTCGGACGCATAATAAAAACGATCGTCCCAGTCAAAGCCCAGCCAGTGGATGTCCTCCTTGATGGCGTCGACATATTCGGTATCCTCTTTGGTAGGGTTGGTATCGTCCATGCGCAGGTTGCACATGCCGCCGTATTTCAGCGCCGTGCCGAAGTCGATGCACAGCGCCTTGGCATGTCCGATATGCAGATAGCCGTTCGGCTCCGGCGGAAACCGCGTGTGTACGGTTTTGCCATAGCAGCGGCCGCCCTCTGCCAATTCTTCGTCAATGATCGCATGAATAAAGTTGGTTGCGGACGCCTCGGCAGGCGTTTTCAGTTCTTCAGCCATTTGTTGACACCTCCGTTGTAGTGTGTATGGCGGCGGCAAAATTATGCAGCCGCTCCAAAACGCGGTCTTTTCCGAGCAGATACATAATCGCACAGAGATCCGGTGTGTTGCGTCTGCCCGTGACGGCGAGCCGCAGCACGGTGCTGACATCGCCGACATGTCCCTTGAAGCTGTCCGGCTCTTTCTTGTATGCCTTGACATCGGGCGAGAAACCGAGCGACGGACAGATGGATTTCACGGTGTCGAACCATTGCTGCTTGTCCGCCGTCGGCGTATACGCGGCGCAATAGGCGGAAACGATGGCGGCAGCGTCGGCGGCGGTGATGTTCTCGGGAAGGGTCGTCTCCGGCACGAAGGTCTCGTCGAAGAAATAGGCGACATAGTCCGCCGCATCGCTCCATTTGGCCAGATCCTTGCGCGGCTTGGCGTTGCCGCGGTCAATGGAGAATATACCGATTGTAAAGTCTTTGTCCTTGACAAGCCGATCGTACAGGTCGGAATCATATGCCTTTGCCCAGTCGATGACGGCGTTTGCCACATTCTCCGCCGTCATGACGGCGATGACATTTTTGCTGACATCGTTGAGCTTTTGCATGTCAAACAGCGCGCCGGAAACGCTCATTTTCTTGAGATTGAAGGGGAAAGCGCTGCGCGGGGCGGTGGGGTTGCAGCGCCGCCATTCCTCAAAATCGCTGTTTGCGACGGTCATGAGGTATTCGAGCACGCTGTCCTTCGGATAGCCCTCTTTGGCATAGAAATGCATGGCAGCCTCGGGGTCTTTGCGTTTAGACAGCTTGCGTTTGCCGCCGTTGTCCTCCTTCATGATGGGGCTGACATGCGCATATTTCGGCGGCTTGAAACCGAGCATCTTGAAAAGCTGCAAATGCTTCGGAACGGAGGAGATCCATTCGTCGCCGCGAATGACATGCGTCGTGCGCATCAGATGGTCGTCCACCGCGTGTGCAAAATGATAGGTGGGGATGCCGTCGGATTTCAAAAGCACGAGATCCTCGTCGTTTTCGGGCATTTCGATCGTGCCCTTGATAAGATCGGTGAATTTGATGCGATTTTGCTCATTTCCCGGGGAACGCAGCCGCACGACATAGGGGAGGCCTGCCTCGACCTTTTGCAGCGCCTCGGCGGCGGAAAGGTTGCGGCAGGTGGCATAAGTGCCATAGTAGCCGGTGCGCTCCTTTTTCGCCTCCTGCTCCGCACGCACGCTCTCGCGCTGCTCCTCGGTGCAGAAACATGGATAGGCAAGTCCCTTTGCCACAAGCGACTTGACATACGCCTGATAGATCTCTGCGCGGCAGCTCTGCTGATAAGGGGCATAGTCGCCTTTGATCTCGCCGGGGGCGACAAAGCCCTCGTCGATGTGCAGTCCGTAGGTGTTCAGTCCGCGCAGAATATCCTCCGCGCCGCCCTCGACCTCACGCTTTTTGTCGGTGTCCTCCAGGCGGAAATAAAAAATACCGTTTGTGGAGGAGGCGGTGAGGCGGTTCACAAGCGCCGTAAAGAAAACGCCGAGGTGCAGATAGCCCGTGGGGCTGGGGGCGATACGGGTCACGCGCGCGCCTTCGGGCAGGTCGCGCGGCGGGTATAGATTTTCATAATCCTGCGGCGTTTTGGTGATGTGCGGAAACATGCGCGCCGCAAGGCTTTCCCATTCTGTCATTTCATGTCCTCCCTGATGGAATATAATCGGATATATTTTACATTTTAATATTGAAATTGTCAATGCAAGTATGCTAATATATAGGAAAATAATTGGAACAAAGAGGTTTTTTGGATGGAACAAACGGCAACGGAAAGAAAAAAACGGGCGCTGAGCTGTATTCAGCCGACCGGTGCGCCGACGCTCGGCAACTATCTCGGTGCGCTGCGCAACTGGGTGCAGATGCAGGACGAGTTTGAATGTGCGTTTGCGGTCGCGGATCTGCACGCGCTCACCATACGGCAGGATCCGCCGAAATTCCGGCAGCAGATTTTGGAAATGTATGCGCTGCTTTTGGCGATCGGACTCGACCCCGAAAAAAATCTGATCTTTGTGCAGTCGCAGGTGCCGTCGCATGCGGAGCTTTCCTGGCTTTTGTCCTGCTGCACGCAGTTCGGCGAGCTTTCCCGCATGACGCAGTTCAAGGACAAATCCGCCAAACACGCCGACAACATCAACCTCGGCCTTTTTGCTTATCCGACGCTGATGGCGGCGGACATCCTTTTGTATCAGCCGGATTATGTGCCGGTCGGCGCGGATCAAAAGCAGCATTGTGAGCTGACGCGCAACATCGCGGAGCGTTTCAATTCTCTCTATGGCAACACCTTCACCGTGCCCGAGCCGTATATCATGAAGACCGGCGCGCGTGTGCGCTCCCTGCAGGATCCCACGAAGAAGATGTCCAAGTCCGACGAGAACCGGAATGCCTTCATTTCCCTGAGGGACGACGCGGATACCGTCATCCGCAAATTCCGCCGTGCCGTGACCGACAGCGAGGCGACCGTGCGGTATGCCGAGGGCAAGGACGGCATCAACAACCTGATGGAGATCTATGGTGCTGTGACGGGAAAAACGATGTCGGAAATCGAAACGGAGTTTGCCGGCAAGGGCTACGGCGATTTCAAAACGGCGGTCGGCGAAGCGGTCGCTGCGACGCTGACACCCATCCAAGAACGCCTTGCGACCTACCTCTCCGACAAAGCGCAGCTCGAAGCGCTGATGCGCGAGGGCGCAGAGCGCGCTTATCGTGTTTCCTCCCGTACGCTGGATAAAGCCAAAAAGAAAATGGGCCTGCTGCTGGTAAAATAATTGTACACATGAAAAACCGCCTGTTCCGAAGAACAGGCGGTTTTTTACTGTATTCGTTTCTTATTCTTTGTCGGTGGTGACCGTCTCTTCCGCCTCGTCGGTTGTCCCCTCTTTAGCGTGGGAGAGGAGGACATTGGCGAGGATGCCGAGGATCAGCGCACAGGCGATAGCAGTCAGCGTCACCTTGCCGAAGGAGACGGTGAGACCGCCGATGCCGCAGATAAGGATGGTGGCGACAACGAACAGGTTTTTGTTCAGTCCGAGATCCACATCCTGGATCATTTTCAGACCGGACACCGCGATGAAGCCGTAGAGGGTGACGCACACGCCGCCCATGACACAGTTGGGGATGGTTGCAAGGAAGGTGACGAAGGGGCTGAAGAAGGAGATCACCATCGCCATGATCGCCGTTGTGAGGATGGTGACCACAGAGGCGTTACCGGTGATCGCAACACAGCCGACCGACTCACCGTAGGTGGTGTTGGGGCAGCCGCCGAAGAAGGCACCGGCGAAAGAGCCGACGCCGTCGCCGAGAAGGGTGCGATGCAGACCGGGATCCTCAAGCAGATCCTTGTCGATGACAGTGGAGAGATTCTTGTGGTCAGCGATGTGCTCGGCAAAGACCACGAAGGCGACCGGTACATAGGCGACAGCAACCGTTGCGATGTATTGACCGGAAAGCTCCTTGATGCCCTTGAAGGCGGAGACGAAGGTGAAGTCCGGGACAGAGAAGAGCGTCATGTCATGGAACACGCTGAAGTTGATGACCTGCAGGGCGGGATTGTCGGTCGCATTGCCGATGACCGTGAAGATCGCCGCGACCAGGTAGCCCGCGAGGATGCCGAGGATGAAGGGGATGAGCTTGGTCATTTTCTTGCCGTAGGCAGAGCAGAGCATGACGGTGAACAGCGTTACAAGACCGCAGATCAGGCAAACATAGGGGCTTGCCACGGAGTTGCCCTGTGCATCCAGAACCTTGCCGAGAGTCAGATCGCCGACGGCGTTGCCGGCAAGCGAAAGACCGATGATGGAAACGGTGGGTCCGATGACGACTGCGGGCATCAGCTTGTTGATCCACTTGACGCCGGCGAATTTCACGACAATGGCGATCACCACATAGACAAGACCGGCAAAGAGTGCGCCGATCAGCAGTCCGAGGTAGCCGAGCTCAACGCTCGAAACCGCACCGGCAAACGCTGCCAGCATGGAGCCGATGAAGGCAAAGGAGCTGCCGAGGAAGACGGGACTGCGGAATTTGGTGAAGAGCAGGTAGACGATCGTGCCCACACCGGCGCCGAACAGCGCAGCGGACTGCTGCATGCCGTTACCGACAATGGTCGGCACCGCGATGGTCGCCGCCAGGATCGCCAAGAGCTGCTGGAAGGCGAAGATGATGAGCTGTCCGAATTTGGGCTTGTCGTGAATGCCGTAGGTTAGTTTCATGTTTCAATTCCCCCTGTGTTAAATTGTTTTTATAAATACGCCGAAGCGGATTTATCAAAAGTGTCAGTCGCTGCAAAGCTCAACGGCGGTGCAGCCGTCGAACTCCGGCACCATGACGGAGATGCGCTCGTTGCGCGCGGTCGGAACATTCTTTCCGACGAAGTCGGCGCGGATCGGCAGGTCGCGGTGACCGCGATCGACCAGAATGGCAAGCTGGATGGCACGCGGTCTGCCGAGTGCAAAGATCGCCTCGATGGCGGCACGAGCGGTGCGACCGGTATACAGAACATCGTCCACAAGAACGATCACTTTGTCGGTGACTTCAAACGGCAGCTCTGCCTTGTGCAGCACCGGAGAGGGTGCTGCGTGTGTGAGATCGTCGCGGTAAAACTGAATATCCAGCTCGCCGCAGGCAATGTCGGCGTTTTCAATCTCAGCAATGTTTTTGCGGATCTGCGCGGCAAGCGGCACGCCGCGGCGACGGATCCCGACCAGGCGGACATTTTCAATTCCCTTGTTTTTTTCGACGATCTGATGGGAAATGCGCATCAGCGCACGCCGCACATCGTTTTCATCCATCAAAACAGATCTCTGGGACATGGAAAAACCTCCCGAACAAAAATAAAAGACCTTGTCGCACCGACAAGATCGCACAAAAAGCGCGCAAAGATTGCGCGTCCCCATATTGTACATCTTACCGGTCTCTCTGTACCGCTTAAAGCTGTTTTTCACATGTTACCACACCGATCGGGATTTGTAAAGAGTTTTTTTAAGTTTTTTTCGTGAAAATGAAAATGAAGAGGTTTTCCATATTTACCAAATGTTTTCTGCATAATTTGTTGACACATCTGTCGGAAAAGTGGTATCATATACGCGATATGTATGTATTGAAGGAGCGGGGCAACTCATGAAAACAGATGATACACGCAAAGCCACAGATCGCCGCGCAGCGTCGGACAGCACGCAGAAACGGCGCACACGGCACTGGTTGCTTATCTCTTCCTATTTTGTACTATACGACATTTTGGCCGTGAATATTGCATTTTTCACGGCGCTTCTTCTGCGGTTCGATTTTCTCTTCGGCAATATCCCACCGGAGTTTCTCAAGACCTTCTGTTCCTTTGCTCCGATCTATACGGTTGTTTGCCTCATTGTGTTTTCTGTATGCCACCTATACCAGGGCGTGTGGCGTTTTGCCAGCACGAGCGAGCTTTTGCACTGCATATGCGCAACGGTGCTCACCGGCATTTTACATATTGTCGGGACGCTGTTTATCAAAAGGATGCCGGTATCCTATTATATTACCGGCATTATATTGCAGTTTCTGCTGATCGTCGGCGGGCGGTTCTTCTATCGCTTTGTGCTGCTCTTGTACCGTATTCGCCGCAACAATATGAAAGAAAATGCGCGGGTCATGATCGTCGGCGCCGGCTCTGCCGGACAGCTCATTTTGCGGGACATCATGAAGACCGACACCTGCAAGGAAAATGTGTGCTGCTTCATCGACGATGACCGCAGCAAATGGCGCCGCTATATCGACGGTGTGCCGATCATCGGCGGACGCGACGATATATTGTACGGCGTGGAAAAATACGATATTGATAAGATCTATATTGCCATACCGAGTGCCACGGCGGAGCAAAAGCGGGATATTCTCAACATCGTGGAGGATCTTTTGGGGAGAGACCCCATCAAGGTCAACCTGCAGGAAGTGTTTGATTTCATCAGCGGCAAGGTGGTGCTGGTCACCGGTGGCGGCGGTTCTATCGGCAGTGAGCTTTGCCGTCAGATCGCCGCGCATGAGCCGAAGCAGCTCATTATTTTGGATATCTACGAAAATAATGCCTATGAGATCCAATTGGAGCTCAAAAAGCGGTTTCCTTCGCTGAATTTGGTGACGCTGATCGGCTCGGTGCGCGACAGCAGACGACTGGATAACATTTTTGCAAAATATCGCCCCGATGTGGTATACCATGCGGCGGCGCACAAGCATGTGCCGCTCATGGAGGTCAGCCCGTGCGAGAGCATCAAGAACAATGCGATCGGTACATACAAGACCGCCTATGCCGCCATGCGGTACGGGTGTCAGCGCTTTGTGCTGATCTCTACGGATAAGGCGGTCAACCCGACCAACATCATGGGCGCGTCCAAGCGCCTGTGCGAAATGGTCATTCAGTCTTTTGACCGTATGATCCGTGACGGACGGGCGCAGGAAATTCCACCGATGCATACGCATGCGGATGATGCCGCGCTGTGCTCTACCGTGGGATTGCCGGAGGATGTGCACACGGAATTTGTTGCCGTGCGTTTCGGCAATGTGCTCGGAAGCAACGGTTCCGTCATCCCGCTTTTCAAGCGGCAGATCGAAAACGGCGGCCCTGTCACGGTGACGCACCCGGACATTATCCGCTATTTCATGACCATTCCGGAGGCAGTGAGCCTCGTGCTGCAGGCGGGAACTTACGCAAAGGGCGGGGAGATCTTCGTGCTGGATATGGGCAGCCCTGTCAAGATCGATACGCTTGCGCGCAACCTTATCCGACTCAGTGGCTATAAACCGGATGTGGATATTCGGATCGAATACACCGGTCTGCGCCCGGGAGAAAAGCTGTATGAGGAAAAGCTGATGGCGGAGGAAGGTCTGGAACGCACCGCCAACAAGCTGATCCATATCGGTTCGCCCATTCCGTTTGATGTCGCTGTTTTTTATGAAAATCTGGAGCAACTCATGGAGGCGGCATATGCCAACCGCGAGGACATCCGCGAGCTGGTCATGCAAACGGTGGTGACCTATCACGCCGCGGGCGTACAGGAGAGCGCTGCACACAGGGACGAGACAGCGACGGCGAATGTATAAGAAAAGGGGCAGACGCATGAAGGTCGTTCAAATCAATGCCACCTGCGGTGTGGGCAGCACCGGCGCCATTTGTGTGGCGGTGAGTCGCCTTTTGACCGAGCAGGGAATTGAGAATTATATTCTGTATTCCTCCGGAAAAAGTGAATATCCGCTCGGCATCAAGTATATGGACGATGCCGACGCAAAGGTGCAGGCGCTGCGCGCCCGCATTTTCGGAAACTATGGATTCAATTCCCACAAGGCAACAAAGCGCCTCATTGCGGAACTGAAGCGTATCGAACCGGATGTGGTACACCTGCATAACCTGCACGGACACAACTGTGATCTGGCGATGCTCTTTTCCTATTTTAAGAAAAAGCAGACAAAGCTCTTTTGGACCTTCCATGACTGCTGGAGCTTCACGGCATATTGCCCGCACTTTTCCATGATCGGCTGCGATCGTTGGAAGACCGGCTGCCACGATTGCCCGCAGTATCGGAAAATGAGTTGGTTTTTCGATCGCAGCAGCACGCTGTATCAGCGCAAGAAGGAGCTTTTCTCCGGTCTTAACCTAACGATTATCACACCTTCCAGGTGGCTTGCCGATTTGGTTTCGCAGTCTTTTTTTGCGGGATATCCAATCAAGGTGATCACAAACGGCATTGATCTTCGGGTCTTCAAGCCGACCATCGGAGATTTTCGGCAGAAGCACGGTCTTGAGGACAAGCACATCGTTCTGGGCGTTGCCTGCGCCTGGGACAGGCGCAAGGGACTCGATGTTTTTCTCGACCTGCACGATCGCCTGGATGCCTCGAAATACAGCATTGTCCTTGTCGGAACGAATGACGCAGTGGATAAACAACTGCCGCCCGACATTGTTTCCGTTCATCGCACGGAAAACCGGCGTGCACTTGCCGAGATCTATACGGCGGCAGATGTGTTCGTGAATCCGACAAGGGAAGAGGTCCTGGGGCTTGTCAACGCCGAGGCGCTTGCCTGCGGCACGCCGATCGCGGCTTTCAGAACCGGCGGCGTTCCGGAAGTGCTGGACAACACCTGCGGTATTGTGGTAGAATACAATGATGTAGATGCGATGCAGGCTGCGGTGCAGAAGATCTGCGAGGAGCATCCCTTTTCGGCGGAGGCCTGCGTGACGCGGGCACAGAGCTTTTCGGATGCCGAACGCTTTGCCGACTATGTGTCGCTGTATACAAAATCGTCTGTCGAGGTGCACGCATGATATTGGTGTATTCCGGATTTTTTCTGATCCTGCTCCTGTATACCCAAAAGGAGCGCTTTGCGGGTCAGAAAAAACTGTTTTGTTTTCTTGTCGGCTTGTATTTGTTTCTGATCGCCGCTTTGCGCGGCATCACCGACATCGGCGGCGCGGGGGATCTTTTGACCTACACGACGACCTACTCCCATCTGCCATCCACCTCCTTTTCATCGCTTTTCAAGGATTGGCAAAACGGTGACCTGAAGGATTTCGGCTTTTATGCCGTGGCAAAGGTGCTTGCCGACATCGGTATCAGCAAGCAGGTGTGGCTCGGGCTGATCTCCTTGCTTTTTGCCGCCGCCTTTGCATGGTTTTTGTACCGCTATGCGGATGAACCGCTGACCGGCGTTTTGCTGATGCTGGTGATGTTTTTCTCCTTCACGCTGACCGGTCTGCGGCAGACGGTGGCGCTGGCGATCATCTTTTTCGCCTATGGCTTTATTCTCGAAAAAAAGCCGATCCCATTTCTTTTGGCTGTCGGCGTTGCGGCGTTGTTTCATTCCTCGGCGCTCATTTTCCTGCCGGCATATTGGATAGCTAAATTGAAAATTGGCTGGAAACAGTATGTGGTCATCGGTGCTTTTCTGCTCGTTGCCATTTTCAAGGGTGATTGGTTCCGACAGCTTGTGGAACTGCTCGCCTGGAACGAGAGCTTGGAGCAATATGCCGAACGGAAAGTAACGCTGACCTGGTCGGGATACATTATCAAGGCCTTTATTTTCTTCTTCTGTATCTTCGCGCGGCGGAATGTGGAAAAGCTGCCCGAAAAGCGCGCCTATGCCCTGCAGGCGCTTTTGAACTGTATGACGATCGGTTTGTGCATACAGAGCTTTTCCTCGGTGGTCGCCGAGGCGTTTCGATTGAGCACTTATTATTTTATGGGTTGCACGGCGGCAGTGCCACTCGTGATCGCCAATCAGAAAAACGACAAGGATCGCTTTATCATGTACCTCGGCGTCGGCGGCGCTTTGTTTGCATATATGCTGTATGCGGGGGTGTATGACGGGCTGCGGTTCTTCTGGCAGGTTTAACGGAAAGGAGCGGTTGCGGTGCGCGTCGGCATCTTCACTCACTATTATGACAGTCAGAATTACGGCGGCAATTTGCAGGCGTATGCTCTGGCACGCTATTTACAGCTTTCCGGTTTTGATGCAGAACAGGTCTGCTATGCCCGCTGCGGGCGTGAGCGGTCGCTGCGGCGCTGCGTTTCCAATGTATATCATTCCGTTTCACGGGTGCTGCAATGGGTGCAGCATCCCATCGTTATGACAAGGCTCAAGACGCGGCGGCATGCGATGCTGCAGTTCAATCACGCCGTCATCCCGCACAGCGACAAGGTCTACACGGATGATACGGTAAAGGCTGCTGCGGCAGCGTATGATGCGCTGATCACCGGCAGTGATCAGGTGTGGCACCCCGCCGCTGTTTGCGATGCCTATTTGCTACATTTTCCCGGCGCTTCGGCGCGAAAGCTCTCCTATGCGGCAAGTGTCGCCGTGCCGTCCCTGTCGGATGGACAAAAGACGCGGTATCGGGAGGCTTTTTCCGATTTCGCGGCGATCTCTGTGCGGGAACGGGAGGCGGTCGATCTGATCGGGCCGCTGTCACCCGTTCCGGTGGAGTGGGTGGTCGATCCTGTGTTTTTGCTTCCGCGTGAGGAGTGGGAGAGACTTGCCGTTGTGTATCCCCGCACGCCGCAAAGCTATGTTTTTTGCTACTTTTTGGGAGACGATCCCGCCGCCAGAGCCTGTGCTGCCGCCTATGCAAAGGCGCACGGCTTACAGCTGGTGCAGATGCCGCATCTTTTGGGCCGCTGTCGCCGCTGTGATAAGGGGTTCGGTGATGTGGCGCTGTATGATGTTTCTCCGGAAATGTTTATGGCACTGATCCGTGACGCCGCCTGTGTGTTCACGGACAGCTTTCATGCCTCGGCGTTTTCACTGATTTTTGAGAAGCAGTTTTTTGTTTTTGAACGCAGTGCAAAAACGGACATGGGCTCGCGCATTGCATCGCTTTCCGCACTGTTTGGCGTAGAGGCGCATTACTGCAATACGCCTAAGAAGGTGTCGGCAGACTACATAAAATCCGCTCCGCCGATATCATACGAAGCTTCCTTCACGGCGTTTGAAGAGCTGCGCGCCGCATCCGAAAGGTTTTTGCGGGATAATTTGACTTGACAAAGAGGAAGAAACTATGCTAGACAGTTCCGGCCAGAGAAAACTCGGCTCTCTCATATCCTATTTGCAGATGGGAGTCGGCATCATTGTCAGCCTGCTCTATACGCCGTTTATGATCCGCGCGCTCGGACAGAGCGAGTATGGGCTGTACAACACGGTGGCGTCGACTATCTCTATGCTGAGCGTTTTGAGCCTCGGCTTCAACAGCGGATATATCCGTTTTTATTCACGCTATAAAGAAAAGGACGACAAACAGTCTATCTATAAGCTGAACGGCCTTTTCTTACTCATTTTCACCGTTATCGGCATTGTGGCGCTGTTGTGCGGTCTGTTTCTGATGAATCACCTGGATCTCATTTTTAAAGACGGTCTGACGGCAGCGGAGTATCCGACGGCGCGTATACTTATGCTCCTTTTGACGATCAATCTCGCGCTGTCTTTCCCTATGAGTGTTTTCTCCAACATCATCAGTGCAAACGAACGCTTTGTTGTCCTCAAGCTGATCGGCGTGCTCAAGACCATCGGCGGTCCGCTGGTGACGCTGCCGCTGCTGCTGAACGGCTACCGTTCGGTCGCCGTTGTGTTGGTGACCTTGCTGCTGTCCCTGCTTGCGGACATACTGTATGTTTTCTATACCTTCACCGCGCTGGAACAAAAGTTTTTGTTCCATGGCTATGAAAAGCATATTTTCTTCAATATCTTTGCCTACACGGGCTTTATTGCGATCAACATGATCGTCGACCAGATCAACTGGAATATCGATAAGATCATCCTGACACGCTACCGCGGAACGACAGCAGTCGCCGTGTATTCCGTCGGATACACGCTGTATACCTATTATCAGATGCTGTCAACGGCGATCTCGGGAGTATTCACGCCGATGATCCACCGCATGGTGGAACAGACAAAGGACGATCCGGAAAAGCAGCGGTCAACGCTGACCGGCCTGTTTACGCGGGTCGGCAGGATACAGCTTTATATTCTGGTGCTCGTTTCAAGCGGGTTGCTGTTTTTCGGAAAACCGTTTATCCGCTTTTGGGCGGGGGATGGGTATGATGATGCCTATATCGTTGTGCTGCTGCTCACCATTCCCGCCATTGTTCCGCTTTGTCAGAATGTTGCGCTGGAAATTCAGCGCGCCATGAATAAACATCGTTTTCGCTCATTTTCGTACCTCATTATGGCGATCATCAATCTAATCTCGTCCATCATTCTGAGTAAGCGCTTCGGCGTGATCGGCGCCACGATCGGCACGGCGGCATCCCTGATTATTGCCAACGGTTTCATCATGAACACTTACTATCAGCTGCATTGCAATTTGGATGTGCTGTACTTTTGGAAAAATGCGCTGCGCGTGATCGTCGGCGTGCTGCCCGCCATGTTGGTCGGGGCAGCGATACAGCACTTTGTACGGTTTTCGGGCATGCTGCAGATGGTGCCGTGGGTCTGTCTGTACAGTGCGGCATATGCGGTGTCTGCGTGGTTCTTGAGCATGAATGACTATGAGAGGCAGCTCGTGAAAAGACCGTTCAAAAGGATCGCAGAGAGAAGGGGAGACGCATGACAGAGGTTATCGCCCAAAATCGGTGTACCGGATGCAGAGCGTGTGTCTATGTCTGTCCGCAGAGTTGCATAGCTTTTTCCGCAAACGGCGAGGGCTTTCTGCAGCCGCACATCAATGCGGAAAAATGCATGGATTGCCGTTTGTGTGTGCGCACCTGCCCTGTGGAGCATCCGCTCGTCGGTTCGCCTGTGATTGCTGCCTTTTCCGCGCGCAATAAGGATGCCGCGACGGTGCGGGAAAGCTCGTCGGGCGGCGTTTTCACCGTTCTTGCCGAAACGATCATCGGACAAGGCGGCGTGGTCTACGGCGCGGCATACCGTGAGGATTTCCGAAAAGTGCAGCATCGGCGCATCGATACAGTTGCGGACATTGCCGCGCTGCGCGGCTCTAAATATGTACAGTCCGATCTCGGGACGACCTTTCGTGCGGTGAAGGATGATCTTGCCGCCGGACGGCAGGTCTACTATTCCGGCGCACCCTGTCAGATCGCCGGGCTGCTTGCCTTTTTGGGCAAACATCCGGATAACCTCATAACGCAGGATCTCATATGCCACGGCGTACCCTCGCCGGCGGTGTGGGAGACCTATATTTCGTCTGTGGCAAAGGGGCGCACCGTCACCGCCGTCAATATGCGGAATAAAGCGAAGGGTTGGCAGCGGTATACGCTGGCGATCGACTTTTCAAACGGTGAGACCTATGCCGCCGACAAGGATCACGACGCGTATTTGCGCGCTTTCTCCGAAAACCTATCGCTGCGCCGCTCCTGCGGCGCCTGTCAGTATAAATCCGCCGACAGGATCTCCGACATCACTCTGGCGGATCATTGGGGGTTTGCCCCCGACGATCGCGGCCTTTCGCTCGTCGGGATACATTCCGAAAAAGGTCTTTCCCTTTGGAAGCAGGTCGCCGACTGCCTGGAGGTGCAGGAGACCTCCTGGGAAACGGCGCTGACGCGCAACCGCTCCGCCGTCGTTTCCGCACAGCTGAACCCCAAACGCGATGCCTTTTTCTCCGCACTCGCAGAGGCGGGCGATGATGCACAAAAGATCTCCCATGCGGAAAAATACCTCACCGCACCGCCGTCGACACTTTCGGGCTTTTGCAAAAAAGCGGCGCGCCGCGTAAAGCGGCTGCTGCACACATGATGGATAGAAATACAAAATTTGGAACGGAGAATGGATATGTCACTTTTTGCCGGAAAAACCTTGATGATCACGGGAGGCACCGGCTCGTTCGGTAATGCGGTCTTGAACCGTTTTCTCAAGACCGATATCGGCGAGATCCGTGTTTTCTCGCGCGACGAGAAAAAGCAGGACGATATGCGCCACGATTTTCAGGCGAAGATGCCGGAAGTCGCGGGGAAGATCAAATTCTATATCGGCGATGTGCGCGATCTTGCCTCTGTCAAGAATGCGATGCACGGCGTGGATTACATATTCCACGCGGCGGCATTAAAACAGGTGCCGTCCTGTGAGTTTTTCCCGATGGAGGCAGTGCGCACCAATGTGATCGGCACGGATAATGTGCTGACCGCCGCCATCGACGAGGGCGTCGAGTCGGTCATCTGTCTGTCCACCGATAAGGCGGCATATCCGATCAACGCCATGGGTATCTCCAAGGCGATGGAGGAGCGCATCGCGGTCGCCAAATCCCGCACCACCGGCAAAACGAAGATCTGCTGCACGCGCTACGGCAATGTGATGTGCTCGCGCGGATCGGTCATTCCGCTGTGGATCGAGCAGGTGCGTGCCGGTCAGTCCATCACCATCACCGAGCCGACCATGACGCGCTTTATCATGTCTTTGGACGAGGCGGTCGACCTCGTGCTGTTTGCTTTTGAACACGGCAAGACGGGCGACATCTTCGTGCAGAAAGCCCCCGCCTGCACCATTGAAACGCAGGCAAAGGCAGTCCTTTCGCTTTTCGACAAGGAGCACAAGAGCAGCATCAAGGTCATCGGTATCCGCCACGGCGAAAAGATGTATGAAACACTGCTCACGAATGAGGAGTGCTCCCACGCCGTGGACATGGGCGACTTCTATCGCGTGCCTGCGGACAACCGCGACTTAAACTATGACAACTATTTCAACAACGGCGAAAAGGATCGCAATCTGCTGCATGAGTTCAATTCCAACAACACGCGCATACTGACCGTCGAGGAGACCAAGGAAAAGATCGCAGCGCTTGCATATATCCGCGAGGAAATGGAAAAGGACGGCTTGGTATGAACATTCTTGTGACCGGTGCGGCGGGCTTTGTGGGGAAGAACCTGGTCGCTACGCTGCAAAACCTGCACGACGGCAAGGATCGCACCCGCCCCGCGCTGACGGTCGGAGAGATCTTCACCTATGACATCGACACCGATCCCGCTCTTCTTGCGGAATACTGCAAAAAGGCGGATTTTGTGTTTCATCTGGCGGGGGTCAACCGTCCGAAGGACGAGAGCGAGTTTGTGAAGGGAAATTTCGGTTTCACCTCCATGCTGCTCGACACCCTGAAGGCGCAGAAAAACACCTGCCCCGTGATGTTGTCTTCCTCCATTCAGGCAACGCTCATCGGGCGGTACGGCAAATCGGACTACGGCAGATCCAAGCTGATGGGGGAGCAGCTCCTGTTTTCCTATGGTGAGGAAACGGGTGCGAAGGTGCTTGTCTACCGCTTTCCCAACCTGTTCGGCAAATGGTGCCGTCCGAACTACAATTCCGCTGTTGCGACCTTCTGCTATAATACGGCGCACGATCTGCCCATCACGGTCAACGATCCGAAAACAGAGCTGGAGCTTTTGTATATCGACGATCTGGTGACGGAAATGCTCGACGCGCTGGAGGGGCGGGAGCATCACTGCACCTTTGACGGTGTGAACACGGTTTTGGATGTAAAGGGAAATTACTGTGCAGTCCCGACAACGCACCATGTGACGCTCGGCGAGATCGCCGCGCTGCTGGAGAGCTTCAAGCAGCAGCCGCAGACGCTCCTGCTGCCGGAGGCGGCGGAGGGGAGCTTTGCAAAAAAGCTGTATGCGACCTATCTTTCGTATCTGCCGGAGGAAAAAACGGCGTTTCCGCTCAAGATGAATGTCGATGATCGCGGCAGCTTTACCGAGCTGCTCAAAACCGCGAAATGCGGACAGGTGAGCGTCAACATTTCAAAGCCCGGCATCACAAAGGGGCAGCATTGGCACAACACAAAATGGGAGTTTTTCATCGTGGTTGCCGGACACGGCCTCATTGAGGAGCGGAAGATCGGCACCGACGAGGTGCGGCGCTTTGAGGTGTCCGGCGATAAAATTGAGGCGGTGCATATGCTGCCGGGGTATACCCACAACATTGTGAACCTCAGCGAGACGGAAAATCTGGTCACGGTTATGTGGGCAAACGAGGCGTTTGACCCGTCGCATCCCGATACTTTTTTTGAGAAGGTGTAAAAGTGGAGATCAAAAAGGATTATACGGATGTTTCTTTCAAAAATGACGGCAGGCTCAAGCTGCTCATCATCGTGGGCACGCGGCCGGAGATCATTCGCCTTGCAGCGGTGATTGATAAGTGCCGCTTCTATTTCGACTGCCTTTTGGCACACACGGGGCAGAATTATGACTATAACCTCAACGGCGTGTTTTTTAAGGATTTGAAGCTTGACGACCCCGAGGTGTATATGGACGCCGTGGGCGACGATCTCGGCGAAACGGTGGGCAACATCATCAATTGCTCCTATAAGCTGATGGTGCAGACAAAGCCCGACGCGCTTTTGATCCTCGGCGACACCAATTCCTGCCTTTCCGCCATTGCGGCAAAGCGGCTGCACATCCCGATCTTCCACATGGAGGCGGGCAACCGCTGCAAGGACGAGTGCCTGCCGGAGGAGACCAACCGCCGCATCGTGGACATCATTTCCGATGTCAACATGGCATATTCCGAGCATGCACGCCGCTATCTGGCGGAGTGCGGACTGCCGAAGGAGCGCACCTATGTGACCGGCTCGCCCATGGCGGAGGTGCTGCATGAGAATTTCTCCGCCATCAAGAATTCCGACATTCTCGGCAGACTCGGTCTGCGTCCGCGCAAATACATCCTGCTTTCCGCGCACCGCGAGGAAAACATCGACACTGAAAAGAATTTCCTCTCGCTGTTCAATGCCATCAACAAAATGGCGGAAAGATATGATATGCCGATCTTGTATTCCTGCCATCCGCGCTCGAAAAAGCGGCTGGAGGAAAGCGGCTTTATGCTCGATCCGCGCGTTATTCAGCATGAGCCGCTCGGTTTCCACGACTATAACCATTTGCAGATGCACGCCTTTGCCGTGGTTTCCGACTCCGGCACGCTGCCGGAGGAGGCGAGCTTTTTCACCTCGGTCGGCAGACCGTTCCCCGCTGTGTGCATCCGCACCTCCACCGAGCGTCCCGAGGCGCTGGATAAGGCTTGCTTTATCCTTGCCGGCATTGACGAGACCTCGCTTTTGCAGGCGGTGGATACCGCTGTTACCATGCACAAAAACGGGGATTACGGCATCCCCGTGCCGGATTATGTGGAGGAGAATGTGTCCACAAAGGTGGTCAAGATCATTCAGTCCTATACCGGTGTTGTGAACAAAATGGTCTGGCGCAAATATTGACGGAAAAACCGCCCGTTTTCAGAGAAAAACAGGCGGTTTTTGTTGCTTTGCCGTGCAAAACATGGTATACTGAATGGTATATGGAGGTGCCGTGATGCCTATTGCCGACATCTGTGCCGGTGTGCCGGCACTGCTTTCGTGGTTTGCCGAAAACGGCCGCCCGCTGCCGTGGCGACTGGACGCAACACCCTATCATGTGTGGATCTCCGAGGTCATGCTGCAGCAAACGCGCATCGAGGCGGTCATCCCGCATTATGAAGCGTTCATCCGTCTGATGCCCGATTTGACCGCTCTCGCGGAAATGCCTGAGGAAAGGCTGCTCAAATGCTGGGAGGGACTTGGATATTACAGCCGCGCCCGCAACCTGCAAAAGGCGGCAAAAGCGGTCGTCGCCAGCGGAGAGAGCGAGCTGCCGCAGACCTATGCGGAGCTTATCCGTCTGCCCGGCATCGGTGAGTACACCGCCGGTGCGATTGCCTCCATCGCCTTCGGCGAATGTGTACCGGCAGTGGACGGCAATGTGCTGCGCGTTTTGTCCCGTCTTTTGAACGACGACACCGATGTGCTGTCGCCTGCCGGCAAAAAGCACTTCACCGCCGTTGCCCGTGCGCTCGTTCCGCAAACGGCGGGACAGTTCAATCAGGCGATCATGGAGCTCGGTGAAACGGTCTGTTTGCCGCATACCGCGCCGCGCTGTACAGTGTGTCCGCTTGCCGCCGTCTGTCGGGCTAAAAGGGCGGGGACGGCTGCTGACCTGCCGGTGCGCAAAAAACCGCGCGCCCGCAGAGTGGAACAGAAAACGGTTTTTCTGCTCCTTTCCGAGAAAGAGGATGCCGTCCTGCTGCATAAGCGTCCGCAAAGCGGACTTTTGGCGGGGCTGTATGAGTTTCCGAACGCGGACGGCGCGCTGACTGCGGAGGAGACGCTGGAGCTTTTGAATGAACAGGGCTTCACCGTGTATGAAATGGAGAAAACAGCGCCCGCAAAGCACCTGTTTACGCACATTGAGTGGCAAATGAGCGGCTTTGTGGCGCGCGTTTGCGCACGGGATGTATCGGTGGACTGCGTGTGGGCGGGAACAGAGGAGCTTATGGGGCGCTTTGCGCTGCCGTCTGCTTTTAAGCCGTTTTTGAAGATTTTGCAAAAGCATTTGACATAAGGAGGAATACCGTATGGATCAGAGAGAAAACTATTTGTCGTGGGACGCCTATTTCATGGGCATTGCGCTGCTTTCTGCGCAGCGCAGCAAGGACCCCGGAACGCAGGTCGGCGCCTGCATCGTCGGCGCGGATCATAAAATTCTGTCGGTCGGGTATAACGGGATGCCCTGCGGCTGTAAGGACGCTCTGATGCCGTGGGCAAGAGACGGCGCGCCACAGGACACGAAATACCTGTATGTTTGCCATGCGGAGCTCAACGCGATCTTAAACTATGCGGGCAGCAACCTGCAGGGCGCGACCATTTATACTACGCTGTTTCCCTGTAACGAATGTGCCAAGGCGCTCATTCAGGCGGGCATCAAAAAGGTCATCTATCTGTCGGACAAATATGCGGACAGTGACAGCACGCGCGCATCCAAGCGCATGATGGACATGGTCGGCATCGCGTATGAGCAGTATACTCCGTCCGGCAAACGGTTTGAGGCGGAGCTGTAAAATGCGGAGAGTGGTTTGGATCACCGGCGCGGCAAAGGGCATCGGCGGCGCGATCGCCGAGAAATTGGCAGAGGACGGCTTTGCGGTCGTTTTGCACTATCATCGCTCGGAGGCTGCCGCCTTGGCGCTTGCCGAAAAACTGCGCAAGACGGGCGCGGAGGTGCTGCCCGTTTGTGCCGATGTGACCGATGCAGCACAGGTGGAGAAGGTCTATGCCGCCATCTGTCTGCAATTCGGACATGTGGACGCGCTGGTCAACAACGCGGGCATTGCCGCAGGTCGGCTGTTCACGGACATCACCGAGGAGGAATGGCGGCAGATGCAGGCGGTGCATGTCGACGGAGCATATCGCTGCTGCAAAGCGGTTTTGCCTGACATGATCCGACGGCAGAACGGCACTATTGTCAACATCTCCTCGATGTGGGGCGTTGTCGGCGCATCGTGCGAGGTACATTATTCCGCGGCAAAGGCGGCGCTCATCGGCATGACGCGTGCGCTGGCGAAGGAAGTCGGCCCGTCCGGTATCCGCGTCAACTGCGTCGCGCCCGGTGTCATCGACACCGATATGCTGCGCGGATATACAGAGGAGGACATTGCCGCATTGCGGGAGGAAACACCGCTTTGCCGCATCGGCACGCCGCGGGATGTGGCGGAGGCGGTCGCATTTTTGCTGTCGCCCGCCGCATCGTTCATCACGGGACAGGTGCTGACGGTGGACGGCGGGTTCAGTCTTTGATTTTTTAGTGGGAGGATACCGATGGCAAACACGGAAAAATGGGATCTGACGGACATCTATGCCGATGACAGCGGCTTTGAAAAAGACATTGTCCGCATAAACGAATTGGCGAAAACGATAAACGGCATGCAGGGAAAGCTTGCGGACATCGCGGTGCTGCGTGAGGTGCTGCTGACGGATACGGAGCTTTCCAAGCTGCTTGAAAAGGCTTATGGCTATGCGCATCTGCGCTATGACCTCAATCACACCGACGCGGCGGCGCAGGCGATGCACGATCGCGCTATGACGGTGTATTATGCGTCGGTGGAGGCGACCTCGTTCATTTTGCCGGAATTGACGGCGCTGCCCGACGGCGTGACCGAAAAGGCGCTCGCTGTCTATCCGGAGCTTGCGGACTATGCGCACTTTCTCGATGATGTTCGCCGTCACAAGCCGCATGTCCTGTCAAAGCGCGAGGAGCAGCTCCTCACGCTGGCTGCGCCCGCACTGTCGAGCATGGACACGGCTTTTTCCATGCTGGAAAGCGCCGATCTCGACAAGGGCACGGTGACCGATGAAAACGGCAAGACCGTCAAGCTGACCGACGGCGAATTTGCAAAGCTTCGCGAAAGCCGCGACCGCCGCGTGCGTGCCGATGCTTTCCGCACGCTGCATGAGGCGTTTGCCGGTGTCGGCAACACCGTTTCGTCGCTCTATGCGGGGCAGGTGCGCGCCGATCTGTTTGAGGCAAAGGCGCGGCACTATGATGCCTGTCTTTCGCGGGCGTTGTTTGCCGACCGCCTGCCGGAAAGTCTCTACAGCGGACTGATTGAGGCGGTGCATAAATGCCTCCCCGCGCATTATCGCTATCTGGAGCTGCGGCGCAAGACGCTCGGCGTGGAAAAGCTGCATCTGTATGACGGCTATGTACCGCTCGTGCGATCGGCAGATGATATCAGCTATACCTATGAAGAGGCAAAAACGCTTGTGAAAAAGTATCTTGCCCCGCTCGGCACGCAGTATGGCAAGGATCTTGATCGCCTGCTGGCAGGCGGCTGGGTGGATGTGTATGAAGCACCCGGCAAGGAAACGGGCGCCTATGCCACCGGCATCTACGGCGTGCACCCGTATATGCTGCTGAATTTTGTCGGCAAGCTCAACGATGTGTTCACGCTGGCGCACGAGGCGGGACATTGCATGCACACCTATTATTCCGACACGCAGCCCTATATCAACAAGGACTATCCCATTTTCCTGGCGGAAATCGCCTCCACCGTCAACGAAAATCTGCTTCTGCGCGGCATGCTTGCCGATACGGATGACAAGGACAAACAGGCATATCTGCTCAATCACTTCATCGACGAGGTGCGCGGCACAATCATCCGACAGACCATGTTTGCGGAATTTGAGTGGGAGGCGCACAAGCTGGCGGAGAGGGGAGAGCCGCTCACGGCAGAGGTGTTCTGCAAGCTGTATCATGAGCTGCTTTCGCTGTATTTCGGGCCGGATGTGGAGATCGATCCGTATATGGATTGGGAATGGGCGCGCATCCCGCATTTCTATCGCGCTTTTTATGTGTTCAAATATGCGACCGGCTTTTCCGCTGCGGCGGCGATCAGCAAGCGGCTGCTTGAAACCGGCGAGGCGGCACCGTATCTGGCGTTTTTGCACGCAGGCGGCAGCGACTACCCGCTGGAGACGCTGAAAAAAGTGGGTGTAGATCTCTCGACGCCCGTGCCGGTGACCGAGGCGCTCTCGGAATTTGAGGACAGCATTGCACAGCTCGAAAAGCTGCTGAAATAAGGAGGTAATAACGATGATAGCGATTGCATGCGATCATTCCGCCCTGGAAATGAAGGAAACGATCAAAAAGCTGCTGGACGATATGGGGCTTGCCTATAAGGACTTCGGCACGAACAGCGAGGAGAGCTGTCACTATCCCATCTTCGGCGCACGCGCGGCAAAGGCGGTGGCGTCGGGGGAGTGTGAGCGCGGCATCCTCATCTGCGGCACGGGCATCGGCATGTCGCTGGCGGCAAACAAGGTGAAGGGTATTCGCTGTGTCGCCTGCAGCGAGCCGTATTCCGCGCGGCTTTCCCGTGCGCATAACAACGCCAATATGCTGGCGATCGGCGCGCGCGTGATCGGGCCGGAAATGGCAAAAATGATTGTCGGCGAGTTTTTGAATACCGCGTTTGAGGGCGGTCGCCATCAGGTGCGTGTGGATATGCTCACGGCGCTTGAAAACGGCGAAGAGATCGAATAAATACTTTTTATCCCTTGCCCGGCATATACTGCCTTGACGAGGTGATGAAAATGAACGGTCGAAAAGCGGTCGTCTGTGCGGCGCTGTGCGCTGCCGTTTTGGCGGTGGGCGGTGCCGTCCGTCGTGTACATACGGTGTCAGCTTCGGCAAAGCCGTCGGCGGAATACATACTGATCGATCCCGGACACGGTGGCAAGGACCCCGGCGCATCTACCGCGGACGGCATGGCGGAGGACGACATCAACCTTTCCGTTGCGCTGACGCTGCGGGATATGCTCACCCTCTGCGGTTATCCTGTGCGCATGACGCGTACCGCCGACACCCTGGTGGAGGGCAGCGGCGTTTCCGATAACTGGAAGAAAAACGATATGTACAACCGTCTTGCCATGTATGATGCGGCGCTTTTGACCGTCAGCATCCATCAGAACCATTTTTCGCAGACGAAGTATTTCGGCACGCAGGTGTTCTATGCACCCGCTCTGCCGCAAAGCAAGGACATTGCGGGCTGCATTCGTGAAACGGTCGTCCGCCTTTTGCAGCCCGAGAACAAGCGGGAAATAAAGCCCGCCGAAAAAAGCATTTTTCTTTTGACAAACACGAAAAAGCCCGCCGTTATCGTCGAGTGCGGTTTTCTGTCCAACCCCGATGAGGCGGCAAAGCTTTCCGATCCCGCATACCGTCAGCAGATGGCATTTGCCGTTTGCTGCGGCGTGCTGCAATATGCCCCGTAGAGGAGGAATACCATGGCGGAAAAGGTGAAAAGCATGTATGTGTGCAGCGAATGCGGCATGGAGTCGGCGCGCTGGTATGGGCGCTGTCCCTCCTGCGGCGAATGGAACACGCTGCATGAGGAACTCCGACAGCCCGTCGCGCACAGCGCGGTGCCTGCCGCGGGTCGCGCCACGGTACAGCGCCTCTCGACATTGGTACCGGAGGGGGAGCTGCGCTCAGAAACGGGGCTTCATGAGCTGGATCGCGTTTTGGGCGGCGGCATCGTCAAGGGCGGGCTTATGCTCATCGGCGGCGATCCCGGCATCGGCAAATCGACGCTGCTTTTGCAGATCTGCCGCCATCTCGGCCAAGATAAGAAAATACTGTATGTTTCCGGCGAGGAGTCGCAGCGGCAAATAAAGCTGCGCGCCGACCGTCTGGGCGTTGACAACGACAATGTGTATCTTCTCTGTGAGACCGATGTCGGCACGATCCTGCAGCAGGTGGAGGCGGAAAAGCCGGATCTGCTCATCGTTGATTCCATTCAGACGGTGAGTCTGTCCAATGTGGCGTCCTCGCCGGGCAGCGTGACGCAGGTGCGGGAAAGCGCAAACGCCATCATGCATGCCGTCAAGGGCGCGGACATCCCCACCTTCATCGTCGGGCATGTCAACAAGGACGGCGCGATCGCCGGCCCGAAGGTTATGGAGCACATCGTCGACTGCGTGTTGTATTTTGAGGGCGATCGCAACAACAGCTATCGCATCCTGCGGTGCATCAAAAACCGCTATGGCTCTACAAACGAGATCGGCGTTTTTGAAATGGCAGATGACGGGCTGCACGAGGTGGACAACCCCTCGCAGCTCATGCTGTCGGGCAGACAGGAAAATGTCAGCGGCACCTGCGTTGTCGCCACAATGGAGGGAACGCGGCCGATCTTAGCGGAGGTACAGGGACTGGCATCGCCGTCGGGGCTTGCCAATCCACGCCGTATGGCGACCGGATTTGACAACTATCGGCTGTCGCTGCTGCTTGCCGTGCTCGAAAAGCGCGCGGGGTACTTTTTCTCGACACTCGATACCTATGTCAATGTGGTCGGGGGATTGCGGCTGGATGAACCGGCGGTGGATCTGGCGGTGGCGATCGCGCTCATCACCAGTCTCAAGGACACCGTCGCCGACAGCCGCACGGTCGCCTTTGGCGAGATCGGACTGGCGGGCGAAATTCGGGCGGTCAGCAATATTCAGGCGCGCGTCAACGAGGCGGCGCGTCTCGGTTTTCGACGCGCCATCGTGCCGTTTGACAATCTGAAGGGGCTGAAAAAAACGGCGGATTTTGAGATCGTCGGCGTAAAGACCGTGCGCGAGGCCTATGCTGCCGCCGTTCCTGCGGAGGCGAAAAAAGCGTGACAAAGGAACAAAAGACGCTTCTTTCCTGGATGATCGTGATGCTCCTGCTGCTGGCGGTCGTGGGAACGGCGGCGTTCACCGTGCCTGCTTTTCTCGAGGCGGACCGCGTTATCTATGTGGAAAAACCGGGAAAGACCGCCAAAGCTGCGGGAGAGGCAACAACGCCGTCTGTGCCGAAGGAGAAGATCCCGCTCAACACCGCCACGGCAGAGCAGCTCATGACTGTCCCCGGCATCGGGGAAGGGTATGCGGCGCGCATTTTGGAATACCGCGAGCAGAACGGCCGTTTTCACAGCGTGGACGAGCTTATGAACATCAAGGGTGTCGGTGTAAAGCGCTTTGCAAAATGGTCGCCGTATTTATCGGTTGATTAAAACGGAAAAGTATGCTACACTGTATCCATAACGAAAAAAGGGGATTTCTGTATGAAAGTTGCACTCATTGCGCACACGCCCGATCCGGAGCATGTGCTGTCTGCCGCCGCGCGGCTTTGCTATTCCTCGGCCGACATTGCGACGGTCATGGAAAGCCTGACGCCGGAAAAGACGGCGGAATTTGTCGGCAAGTTGGCGGCGCTCGGTCACGAAAGCCCCATTGAGCATGTGTCCTTTACCTTCGGCATTGAGGGGGTTTCCCGCTCGCTTTTGGCACAGATCACGCGCCATCGCATCGCGTCCTACAGCGTGCAGAGCCAGCGGTATGTGCGGGAGAAGATGTTTGAATATGTCGTGCCGCCGGAGATCGAAAAAGAGCCGCAGGCAAAGGCGATCTTCCTCGCGGCAATGGAGGAGGATCAGCGGCATTATGAGGAGCTGACCGCCATTCTGAAGGAAAAGCATCTGAAGGAGATGCTGTCCAAAGGATTGACGGAAAAGGCGGCGGCAAGCGCTGCCGAGAAAAGGGCGATCGAGGACGCGCGCTTTGTGCTGCCCAACGCCTGCACCACCAAGATCATGATGACCATGAATGCGCGCAGCCTCATGAACTTCTTCCACCACCGCTGCTGCAACCGCGCGCAGTGGGAGATCCGCGACCTTGCCGAGCAGATGTTTAAGCTCTGCTATGCCGTCGCGCCGCACCTCTTTGCAAACGCCGGCCCTGCCTGCGTGGCCGGGGCTTGCCCCGAGGGGAAAATGTCCTGCGGAAAAATGCTTGAGATGCGCGAAAAATACAGCGCGCTCAAAGACAAAAAGGAATGAGAAAAATGGGCAAACTGATCGTGATAGACGGTCTGGACGGCAGCGGAAAGACCACGCAGATACAGCGGCTCTCGGCTTATCTGGAGCAAAAAGGGGAGACGCACCGCGTCATTTCCTTTCCCGACTATGCCCAGCCGTCGTCGGCACTCGTGAAAATGTATCTTGCCGGCGAGTTCGGCGACAGTGCCGACAGCGTGAACGCCTATGCGGCGTCATCGTTTTATGCGGTGGATCGGTTTGCCAGCTTCAAGAAGTTTTGGGAAGAGGATTACCGCAGCGGCGTGCCGATCATTGCGGCGCGGTATACGACCTCCAACGCCATCCATCAGATGTCTAAGCTGCCGAAGGTGCAGTGGGACGCTTTTCTTTCCTGGCTGTATACCTATGAATACACGCTTTTGGGATTGCCGCGGCCGGACAAGGTCGTGTTCCTCGATATGCCGCCTAAGGTCTCGCAAAAGCTCATGACTGGTCGGTATCAGGGCGACGAAGGAAAAAAGGATATTCACGAACGGGATCGGCACTATCTGCAGGTCTGCCGCGAAAGTGCGCTGTATGCCGCCGAAAAATGCGGGTGGGCGGTGCTTTCCTGTGCAAAGGACGGCGCGCCGCTTCCTATGGACGACATCACGGCGGCGCTCACAGCGCTTTATGAACAGGAGGAACGCTGAATGGTCTATGTTTTTCTTGCAAACGGATTTGAGGAGACAGAGGCGCTCGTGACGGTGGATTTGCTGCGCCGCGCGGGGCTGGAGGTCGAAACGGTCGGCATCGGCGGAAAAACCGTCTGCGGTTCGCACGGCATTGCCGTCGCGGCTGATGTCGCCGACAGAGATTTTGTCGCAAAGGATGTCGAGGCGATCGTTTTGCCCGGCGGCATGCCCGGCACGCGCCATTTGGAGGCGTCCGCTCTGGTGCAGGATATGCTGAGGTTGGCTGTAAAGGAAAACAGCTTTATAGCCGCTATCTGCGCTGCACCGTCCGTTTTGGGACATGCCGGACTGCTCTCCGGCAAGCGCGCTACCTGCTATCCCGGCTTTGAGTCCGCACTCGCCGGCGCGACCGTTGTCGATGAGCCTGCCGTGCGCGACGGTAACATCATCACCGGCAAAGGTGCCGGCGCGGTTTTCGATTTCTCCTTTGCCATCATCCGCGCCCTGTGCGGCGAGGAACAAGCCATCACTGTGAAAGAAGCAATACAATGCAAGTAAGAGACATTCGCCCTCAAAAAGCGCAGCTGCGCGATAAATATAAGCAGATGCGACGCGATATGCCGTCGGATGTGAAGGAAGGCAAGGACAGACGCATTGCCGAGCGCATCGTGCGCCTTTGGCAATACCGCCAGAACGAGGTGCTGCTCACCTATGTGTCCACGCCCATTGAGGTGGACACAAGGCGCATCATCGAGCGCGCCTTGAAGGACGGAAAGCGTGTTGCCGTGCCGCGCTGTGTGCCGGACACGAGAAGCATGGAGTTTTATTTTATCGACGGAATCGATGAGCTTGAGCCGGGCTGCTTCGGCGTTTTGGAGCCGCGCCCCGATCCCGAAAAGCGCTTGACCGACCTTGACGCCGGGCTTTGCCTTGTGCCGGCGTTTTCCTATGATTGGCACGGCTTTCGTCTCGGCTACGGCAAGGGGTATTACGATCGGTTTTTGTCGCGTTTCAACGGCAACATCGTCGGCATTTGCTATAGCGAGGGCATCCGCCCGACATTGCCGCACGGCAGGTTTGACCGTGCGGTGGAGCTGTTAGTGACGGATCGCTTTTTGAGAAGGATACCGAAAGAAAACGCAGTGAAAAAGGAGCGTGAAAAACATGGGTGGTAACTTTGATGAACTGCTGAAAAAGGCGCGCGCCGAAAAAGGCGGCGAGCCGTATGTCGAAGAGTCGGAGGAGGAAACGACTGAACCGGAGAAAGAGGACACGCCGAAGCATCAAAAGCCGCAGAAAAAGGGCAACCGCCTTGTGCGCGCGATCGTCACCTTCATCGTGGTGTTGGCGCTGTGCGGCACTGCCGCCTATACCATCATCGCGGGCGTTTTCGATTTCACGGCATTGAACAAGTCGGACACAAGGGTGGATATCACCGTTTCGGAGGGCGACTCGACCGCCGTGATCGCGGCGGCGCTGCATGAAAACGGGCTCATCGATCACCCGTGGATCTTCCGTTTATATTCGAAGCTGAGCGGCCGCGACGGCTCTTATCAGGCGGGAACCTACAGCCTTTCCGCCAACATGGGCTATCAGCAGCTTTCCACCACCATCATTCTCGGTAAGCCGCGCAACACCGTGTCGGTCACCATCCCCGAGGGATATACGGTGGATAAGATCGCAAAGCTCTTGGAGAAAAATAATGTGTGCACCACCGCGGATTTCTATGATGCGCTGCTGCACGAGAATTTCTCCTATGATTTCTTTGCCGGTATTCCGGACTCCTCCGACGGCGGCGTCTATGAGGGAAGGATCTATCGGCTCGAAGGGTATTTGTTCCCCGATACCTATGAGTTTTACACCGAAAGCTCCGGAAAGACCGTTATCGACAAGCTGCTCTCCAACTTCGACAGCAAGGTGACGCCTGCGATGCGTTCCGCAATGCAGGCAAAGGGACTGAAGCTCGACGATGTGGTCATCATGGCATCCATCGCACAGAAAGAAGCTGTCACGACGGAGGAGATGCCGAAGGTGACGCGGGTGCTGTACAACCGCCTTAACAGCGATTATACGCGACTGGAGTGTGACTCCACCTCCGGCTATGTGGCGGATCTGCTGCCGACGGTCGCGGGACAGGAGATCGTCAGCACCGCGTACAATACTTATAAGCGGTATGGACTGCCCGCGGGCGCTATCTGCAATCCCGGTGAGGATGCCATAAAGGCGGCGATTTATCCGTCGGAGGACGCCTACATTGCAGAGTGCTATTTCTTTGCCAACGACACCAAGGGCAACACCTATTATTCCAAAACCTATGCGCAGCATGTCGCCACCTGCCGTAAGTATAAGATCGGCATTCATGGCTGACGCGCGTTTTGTACCGCCGGAGGTACTGTCGCCGGCGGGGGATGAGGAACGGCTGAAAGCGGCGCTTCTCTACGGCGCCGACGCCGTATATATGGCGGGAACGGCTTACGGTATGCGCACCGCCCCGCAGAATTTCGATGCGGACGGCTTGCGGCGGGCAACGGAGGTCGTGCATGCTGCGGGAAAACGCATCTATATCACCTGCAACATTTTGCCGCGCAACGAGGATATGGCGGGCTTGCCGTCCTATCTTCGGTTTTTGAACGAACTGCGTGTGGATGCGCTCATCGTCGCCGACCTCGGTCTGCTGACGCTGGCAAAGCGCTATGCGCCGGAGGTGCCGCTGCATATCTCCACGCAGCTCGGCGTGTTCAACTATGAGACGGCGCGTTTTTTACATGAACTGGGTGCAAAGCGCGTGGTGCTTGCCCGCGAGCTGTCGCTGCGGGAAATTGCGGAGATACGGGAGAAAACGCCGAAAACACTGGAGCTGGAGGCGTTTGTGCACGGCGCTATGTGTATGTCTGTCTCCGGCAGGTGCGTCATTTCCGACTATCTCACGGGAAGAGAAGCAAACCGCGGCGCTTGCACACAGCCGTGCCGCTGGCAATATCAGATTATCGAACCGCATCGTCCCGATAAGCCGATGACGGTGGAAGAGACTGCCGCGGGCACCTATCTTTTCAACGCGCAGGACATGAACATGATCGAGCATGTGGCGGCGTTGGCGCAGGCGGGCGTTTCATCCTTCAAGATCGAGGGGCGCGCCAAGGCGGCCTATTATACCGCTGTGACCGCTGCCGCCTACCGCGCCGCCGTCGATGGCTATGTCGCGTCGGGATTTTCGGCGGCGTATGTGCCGGATAGATGGATCGTTGAGGAGCTTTCAAAGGTCAGCCACCGTCCGTACGGTACGGGATTTTATTTCGGGAAACCGCATCAGGACACGGTCACAGGCGGTTATGTGCGCCGCTTTGCCGTGGTCGGTGTCGTGGAGGGCTACAGAGACGGAATGCTCCAAATCGAGCAGCGCAACCGCTTTTTTCGCGGCGACACCCTGGATGTTTTAGAGCCGCACGGAAGGCCCTTCTTGCTGCCTGTCAAAACACTTTTCGACGGCGAGGGCAACGCCATCGACAGCGCACCGCACGCGGCGATGAAATTGCAGATTCCCTTTGACCGTCCTTTGGCGGTCGGCAGCATTTTGCGCCTGAAAATCGAATGATTACCCCCTCGCTTTTATGGGCAAACTACCCATGAAAGTGGGGGCTTTTTTTATGAAAAAACGGCTGTGGATGCTGTATGGCAGTGTTTTTGTCCTGTTTTGCGGATTGCTTTTCCGCATCTTCACGCTGTCGGATCAAAGGCTTGTGAAAGCGGCGGATCGGCAATCGAAGGTGACGGTCAATGTCGGCGCGGTGCGCGGCACCTTTTATGATCGCAACAAAAAACCGCTTGTGAATGCCGAAACGGTCTACCGCGCGGCGGTGACCGCCAACCCGAAAGCCCTCACAGTGCTGTCGCAGGTTCTCGATGCGGACGCCTTTTCGACCATGAGCAAGACCCTGCAGGACGGGCGTCCGGCGGTGGTAACGCTGCCGCGTCCCGTGGCAGCGCCGGAGGGAATCTCGCTTTTTCAAGTGCCGCTGCGGTATGCAGATCGCGTGCTTGCGCCGCATGTTTTGGGATATACGGATGCCGATCTTTCGAAAGGGCTCACAGGGCTTGAAAGTGCGCTCGACCCCCTCCTGTCGCAGTTCGGCGGGAGGGCAAAGGTGACCTATGCGGTCGGTGCGACCGGAAAGCTGCTTGAGGGTGTTGCGCCGACGATTGATAACACGCTGTCGCGCGCCAACGGCGGCGCGGTGCTTACGCTGGATGCGGACATACAGCAGATAACAGAGGATATTGCCGCCAAATATATCAAAAAGGGTGCTGTGATCGTGATGCAACCGCAGACCGGCGACATTTTAGCGATGGCAAGCCTGCCGTCCTATCATCCGCAAAAGGTGGCGGAGGTATTAGAGGACGAAAATGCACCGCTGCTCAATCGCGCGCTGTGTAACTATAACTGCGGTTCGGTCTTCAAGATCGTTTCCGCTGCCACAGCGCTGGAAAGCGGCGTAAATCCCGACACGCTCTACACCTGCAACGGCAGCATCACCGTCGGCAACACGGTCTTTCACTGTCACAACCGCCTTGGACACGGACTACTCAAAATGGAGGAGGCTTTTGCAAAATCCTGCAACAGCTACTTTATCGAGCTTGTGAGCGGTGTCGGCGGCAACGCATTGTGGCAGATGGCATCGCGCCTGCAATTCAACAGCGCCATCACACTGCACAGCGGCTACACCACCGCGACCGCCACATTTCCGCAGGCGGCGACTCTGGAAGTGCCCGCAGCGCTGGCAAATGCCTCCTTCGGGCAAGGAGAGCTGACGGCAAGTCCGCTGCACATCGCCCAGCTGGTCTCCACCGTTGTCAACAACGGCACACTTATCCCGCCGCGCATCGTTTTGGGGTATGTGGATGAGAACGGCGCATACACGGAGGAAACGCAGGCGGAGCAGCACCAACGGGTGTTCTCCGTGAAAACGGCGGCAACGCTGCGGATGATGATGGAAAAGGTGCTGTCGGATGATGGCACGGGAAAAAGCGGAAAACCGCTCATCGGCGGCGCAGGCGCAAAGACCGGAACGGCGGAGACGGGATGGAGTCGCACGGATGATGAAAAATATGCGGTCGTGCAGAGCTGGTATGCAGGCTATTATCCGGCAAGCGATCCGCGATATGTGATCGTTATCATGGCAGAAAACGCACAAAACACCGACGCGAAGACCGCGCCGGTGTTCAAGGAGATCGCCGATACTTTATATCGCATGGAGCAAAACTAGGAGTCCTTTTCCTTTTTCATGTGCACATGTGCAAGCGGGTTGGCGTCCACCGCTTTTTTGGCCTGCTCGCTGGAAATGTGGGTATAGATCTCGGTCGTTCCGAGATTTTCATGCCCCAAAATATCCTTCAGGATACGGATGTCGACGCCGCCTTGCTGGTACATCAGCGTGGCAGCGGTGTGCCGCAGCTTGTGCGTGGAAAGATCCTCAAGCCCGATCTGCTTTAGGTAGTGTTTCACCACATAATGCACGCCTTGGAGAGATATGCGGTGCTTTGTGTGGCTCAAAAACAGCGCGTCCTTATCCGCGACGCCCTCTCGCGGACGCACGGCGAGATAGTCCTTTATCGCCGCCTGACACGCATCATTGAGGTACAAAATGCGTTCCTTGCTGCCTTTGCCGCGCACCCGCAGCGTGTTGTCGTCGCAGATGTCTCTGAGGTTGATGCCGGCAAGCTCCGCGCGTCGCAGACCGCAGTTGAGCAGCAAGACCAGCATGCAGTAGTCCCGTTTGGCGTTTTCGCCGTCCACTGCGCGCAGCAGCTCTAAGGATTGCTCCAACGACAGGTATTTCGGTAAGGTCTTTGGCACCTTCGGCGTGCTGAGGTTCACGGTGGGGTTGGTCTCCAAAACATGGATGTTCTCGGTTAGATAGTTGAAAAAGCGCCGCAACGACGAGGATTTCCGTGCACGCGTGGAATTGGAATTGCTGCGTTCGGAGCGCGTGTAGTTCATGAACTCATAAATGTCGTTGAGCGTCACGGTCTTGAGCAGTGCGACATCGACATCGTCAATGGCAATTTCCTCTTCCGGGACATCGTGGGGGACAAGACCGCGCTTTTGTTTCAAAAAGCGGAAGAAGGTGCGCAGGTCGATGAAGTATTCGTCGACGGTATGCGCCGAACGCCCCTTGACCGTTTCCATATAGCCGAGAAACCCCTTGAGGATCTCCGGCGACTGGGAAAAATACTGCGGGTTCATGTGACACCTCCTATCGTGAAACTGTTTCACAAAAAATTGTAGATAAAAAGGGGACAAGGCGAAGGGCAATGCCGCCCACCTGTGCCGTCCTGCACCGCCAGACATGCCTACCGACGGGCAAGGCGCGGTGACCGCCTCCTGCGGAGATCAGACTTGTGCGATCGGGGTATAGTTTAAGATCTGCAAGACAACGGAATGCATCAGAAACACATCCGGAATTATACAGAATACTTCTATATACAATTATACGATCTTTCGATACATCTTTAAAAAGGTTTTGGGTGCATTACCACATCCGGGGTGCGTTAAAATAAAAACGCCGCAAAAAGGAAACGAAGAAAATGATCCGTGCATCTTTTCAGAAAAAAGAAACGGCTGGAGAGCAGAGTTCAAAATGCAGCCAAAACCGCGAAAATAGGAAAATCGCCGTCAAATGGCGCAGACGGCATAAAAACCGCCCCAAACCTCCCAAAAGCCGTTTTTCCCTTCCCTAAACTAAACAAAATATTCATTTTGTTTAGTTTTATGTATATTTTTTGAAGGGTTGCCTTATTCCTCTGTGCTTCGTTCCGATATGCCTTTCAGATACGATGATGGTCGAACAGCCGCTGTGCAGCCGACAGGACGCCGATCCTTCCTGTGTCATAGTTGAGTCCGCCCTGCAAAAACACAGCATACGGCTCGCGCAGCGGCGCGTCGGCGGAAAGCTCGATGGATGCGCCCATGGTGAATGTGCCCGCCGCCATGATTACCTGACTGTCATACCCCGGCATATCCCATGGCTCCGGCACAACGAACGCATCGACCGGAGAACCGCTTTGCAGCCCCTGACAGAAATCGATGAGCGTTTCGGGGGTCTTCAAAAACAGGGTCTGTATGATGTCGGCGCGTGCTTCGTCGCTGTGCGGCGAAACCGCAAAGCCCAGCTTTTCAAACAGTGATGCGGCGAAAACGGCGGTTTTCAGCGCTTCCCCCACGACATGCGGCGCGTGGAAAAGCCCCATATACAGCGTGCGGTTATGTCCGAGCGATGCGCCGATCTCGCGCCCGAGCCCCGGCGTTGTCATGCGGTAGGAACAGCGTTCCACCAGCTCCTTTTTTCCGCAGATATAGCCGCCGTTTTCGGCGATGCCGCCACCGGCATTTTTTATGAGAGAGCCTGCCATAAGGTCGACGCCGACTGCGGTCGGCTCTTCCCTTTCTACAAACTCCCCGTAACAATCATCGACAAATATGATGACATCCCGTCGAACGGAGCGCACCGCTTTGACAATGTCGCCTATCTCGGAAACACGCAGCGAGGGGCGCGTGCTGTAGCCCTTGGAGCGCTGAATATGTACCACTTTGACAGACGGCGTATCCTGCAGCGCCTGCACGATCCCACAAATGTCCGGCTTTTCGTCGGCGGTGAGCGGCACTTCCTTGTAGTGCACCCCCATTTCGGCAAGCGAGCCCTCAGCCGGTTTTCCGAGACCGATGACGGGATGCAGTGTGTCATACGGTGCACCGGTCGCGGCAAGCAGCGTATCTCCGGGCAGCAAAATGCCGAAAAGCGCAATAGCAATAGCATGTGTGCCGGACAGGATGCTGTGGCGCACCAGGGCGTCCTCCGCACCGAAAACATCGGCAAAAACTTCCTCGAGCTTTTCTCTGCCGCGGTCGCCGTAGCCGTAGCCCGTTGTGGCTGTAAAGCAGCTTTCACTTACACCGTGTTTAATGAAGGCTGCCAACACCTTTTCTTGATTATAGGCAGTGACCGCGGCGATTTTTTCAAACTGCGCCTTCACTTCGTTTTCTGCCGCGACTGCCGCCTCGGCAAGACGGCTGTCAAAATGAAAAAATGCACTCATACCGTTTCTTTAGTTTCCTTTCTTTTGATAATACAGCGCCGCGTCGGCAACGAAAAAGCTGTTTGCCGCATAATAGCGCTGCAGGGATGTGTTTTCCGGAAGTATGTAGATCGTCCGCGCCGGGTGTTCTGCGCGCAATGTGTGCAGCAATGTCCGCAGACACTGCGCGGCATAGCCCTTTCTGCGATGAGACGGCAGCGTTGCCACGGCGCCGATCACGGCGGCATCGGTTGACTCCGCCACCGTCATGGCTGCAGAAAGCAAGGCGTCCTCCCCTTTTATCGCCGCAATGTGGCACATGCCGTGCCGTAGGCGGTAGGCAGTGTCCACATAAAAGCTGTCAAACGGCGGGACAGCCGCTCCGAAAACGGCAGAAAGCAACGGATATAGCGCACGCGGCGAGTCGAGAAGGATGGCATCGTCAGCCGACGGAACGGACGCACCGCCATACTGCATCACAGGGAGCGGCGTTCTTTCCCATTGCGGCATGGGCGACATGCCGCCAAGCAGTCCTTCGGGCGCAAGCAGCGTTTTCAGGTCGGAAAGTCCGCCGAGAAATGCCGCCCACTCTGCGGTGTTGCGGAGCGTATCCCCCGCCATAACGCCGTTGCCGTCCAGGATCGAAAGGCAGGCGTCGCCGTCGGTATACACGGTCGCAAAGGGCTTATCCGTGCCGTAGGCGGCGATGCGCATGTGTATGTATGCCGCTGCCCAGGCAGGCGTCAGCGCCCTTTGCGGTGTGTCGGTATCGAGCAGCAAGCGGATCATTGCGGCAGCTTTTCCGTCAGCGCCAACAAAAGCGCAACGGTGTTTTCCATATCCTTGAGTGAAACGACCGAGGAGGGCGAATGGATATAGCGACAGGGCAAGGACACTGCCGCGACCCGCGCACCGCCCGCGGCACGCTGCATCGCGCCGGCGTCGTTACCGCCTGCGATAACGGTCTTGGTCTGATTGGGCAGATGCAGGGAGTCGGCAATCTCCCGAATTTGGCGGTACAGTGCCGGATCATACACGGTCGCTCTGTCCATAAACGATACGACAGCACCGCTGCCCACGGTGCACACCCACTTTTCCTTCGGCACATCGGCAATATCGTTCGCCGTTGTTCCGTCGATCGCCACCGCGATGTCCGGTCGCTCGGAGAATGCCGCGACGCCTGCCCCGCGCAGACCGACCTCCTCCTGTACCGTGAATGCCAGCGTAATGTCATAGGGCGGCATTTTCTGCGCCAGCTCCAAAAGCAGAGCGCAGCCTGCACGGTCGTCCACCGCTTTTGCCATCACGAGGGACTGCATTTCCGTGAAGGGCGTGTCGAAAACAGCGGTGTCTCCGATGGTGACCGCCTTTTCCGCCTCTTCCCGACTGTTTGCGCCGATGTCGATGAGCAGTGCCTTTGCTTCGGGCAGAACCTCTGCCTCATCTTTCTCGCAAAGGTGAATAGCTTTACACCCGATAACACCGACTTGTGTGCCGAGACGCACGCGCCTGCCGCACAACACGCTCTTATCGATACCGCCGACAGTCTCAAATTGCAAATAACCGTCGTCTGTGATACCACGGACGATAAAGCCGACCTCATCCATGTGGGCGGCAAACATGACCTTTTTGGCGGCGCGGTTTTCGCCGCGCAGGTGACACAGAATATTTCCCAGGGAATCGACCGTTATCTCCTTTTCAACAGGAGATGCCTGCAATACGGACAGGATATATGCTCTGACCTGCTCCTCACTGCCGGAAACACCGGGCAGCTCGCACAGCGCCTTCAGATGTTCTTTCATCATATGCCATACATCTCCTCTGTTATAAACGCGGCCATCAGTGTGCCGACAGCGGCAACATCCCGCACATCCACGACCTCGATCGGCGTGTGCATATACCGCTGCGGAATGGAGATAAGCGCGCTCGGCGTACCGTTTCCTGCGACGGTCACGGCGTCGGCATCGGTGCCGGTCTTGCCGCCCACGACCTCGGTCTGAAAGGCGATACCGTTATCTTTTGCGTATTGCATAAGGCGTTTCGAAAACTGTCCGTTCAGGATGGGCGAAAAACCGATCATCGCGCCCTTTCCGAGGTCGCCGCAGCTTTCCCGCGGCGCATCCGGCGTGAAGGCAAAGCTCACATCGGTGATAACGGCGGCGTCGGCATCGACGGCAAACGCCGCCGGCGTTGCACCGCGACTTCCCAACTCTTCCCCACAGGCAAACAGCACCTCCACATCACAGGGCAGATCCCGCTCCTGCAAAAGGGACAGTGCATACAAAACCGCCGCCATACCGGCGCGGTCGTCCAAGGCCTTTGCGGTCACGGCAGTGTCGCTGAGTGTCGCATAGCACGGCATAAAGGATACGCGGTCGCCGACAGCAATGAGGGATTGCGGGTCTTTCATGCCGACATCCACAAACAGCTTGTCCGCGGGCGCGCACTTTTTGCCGTCGTCATCCCCGCGAAGATGCGGCGGGACGGCGCAGAAAACGCCGTTTACGGTCTCCTTGCCGAAAATTTTGACCGGCGCGGCGGCGATGCAACGCAGATCAATGCCGCCGCAGGGCGCTACGCGCACAAAGCCGCCGTCGGTGAAGCCGGTGACGACAAAACCGATCTCGTCCATGTGTGCCTCCAAAAGCACACGCTTTGCCTTCTCCTTTCCGCAGGGCAGCGTTGCGAGCACATTTCCGCTCACATCCACGCGCACATCGTCGGCGAATTTTTTCAGCCAATCGCACGCAACGGTCTGTATGTCGGAAAGACCGTTTACGCCCGCAGCGCAGCACAATTCCTTTAATAGAAGATGAATATCCGGTTCCTGCATAGGAATACCTCCCCAACCGCAAAATATCACACCTTTGATTATATCGCCTTTGGACGGAAATATCAAATAAAATGTATAAGTTTTTAATAATTTATAAATAGTTGCAAAAACGGTTGCACATTTGTGCAAGAAAAGGTAAAATACAAGTAATCAATTATTTCGGAGGCCTTTGCATGTTCTTTTATGAAGGGTATTCCTGTCCGGTATGTAAAAAACCGTTCACGGAGTCGGACGACATCGTCACCTGCCCCGATTGCGGAGCGCCGCACCACAGAGGGTGTTGGCAGCAGGAAAATCGGTGTTTCTATGCCGAACTGCACGGAACCGACCGTCAGTGGAGTCGCGAAAAGCACGAGGCGGAAAAGGCGACTGCCGAAAACCGTGAGACCGAAAACAGAGACACGGTCTTTTGTCCGCATTGCGGGCGTTCCAATTCCCCCTTCGCCGAGTTTTGTTCCGGCTGCGGACAACCCTTGCAGGCGCGAAGCTGGGGCTATCAGTCCCCGCCGCAGGGCGGCGGATTTTCCCCGTTCGGCGGAACTTATCGGGAGTATCGACCGTTCCGTCAGGCAACCTCCCCCGACGGCGTGGAAATGCCCGACGACAATGTGGATATGGGTGGTGTGACCGCCGGTGAAATGCGTCAATTTGTCGGGCAGAACGGTCGCTACTATCTGCCGCGTTTTTTGAAATTTGCGCAGAAAAACAGCCATGCCGGCTGGAACTGGGCTGCCTTTTTGCTGACGCCCTATTGGCTCTGGTTCAGGAAGCAGTATTTTGCGGGAGCGTTGGTGCTCATCTTCCAGACATTGCGCACAGCGCTGAGCAGCTATTTCCTGTATAAATATGTCGGCTTTTCCGTGTCCGCCGGCAGTGTGAGCGTTTTGGACCTGGTGCAGAGGTTGCCGAACACGGCGGCGACCAACCGTTGGCTTATCGTTTTGCAGGTGCTTTTGCTTGTGAGCCTTACCATTCGTATCGTTTTCGGTGTTTTCGGTAATCGGTTTTATTATGCCTCGGCGAAACGGCGTATTCGCCGTTCCCCCATGCGCAACTCCGCAGATGCCTTGGCAGCGAGCGGCGGCGTTTCTTTCGGACTGGGTGCAGCTGCGTATATCGTGCTGTATCTGGCAGGTGTATTTTGCGGTATTCTGTTTATGTATATATAACTACGGGATTTTTCGAGGAGGAAAAACATGAAAAAAGTGCGTAAAGCAGTGATTCCTGCCGCCGGCTTGGGAACGCGGGTGCTGCCGATCACAAAGGTGATGCCCAAAGAGATGCTGCCCATCGTGGACAAGCCCGCAATCCAGTATATCGTGGAAGAGGCGGTGCATGCGGGCATTGAGGAAATTCTTATCATCACCAATCGCGGCAAGGGGCTCATCGAGGATCATTTCGATCACGCGATTGAGCTGGAGCAGCGCTTGGCGGCAAGCGGGAAAACGGCGGTGCTGGAGCAAATTCGCGCCATCACCCATCTTGCCAACATTACCTTCATTCGTCAGAAGGAAACGAAGGGGCTGGGACATGCCGTTTCCTGCGCACGCAGCTTTGTCGGCGACGAGCCGTTTGCGGTGCTGTACGGAGACGATGTCATCATCGGCGACGATCCCGCCTGTGGGCAGCTCTGCCGTGCATATGAGCAGTACGGCAAGGGCGTTGTCGGCATCAAGGAGGTAACAAGAGAGCAGATCACGAAATATTGTTCCTTGCAGGTCTCTCCCCTTTCCGACCGCGTTTTCCATGTCACCGACATGATCGAAAAGCCGCAGCCGGAACAAATCATGTCACTGTATTCCATTCTCGGCAGATGCGTGCTGCCGCCGCAGATTTTTGATATTTTGGACAAGACGCCCCCCGGAGCGGGCGGCGAGATCCAGCTCACCGACGCCATGATGCAGCTTGCTAAGAGCGAGGGCATGATCGGCGTGGATTATACGGGAGTGCGGTATGACATGGGCAACAAGCTCGGCATCATGCAGGCGGCGTGTGAGGTCGCCCTCAAGCATCCCGAGATTGGCGACGATTTCCGCGCCTATCTGAAGGAGCTTTCCAAAACGCTGTGAGACGATAAAAAATAACAGGTACGGTTTTGTACCTGTTATTTTTTTGTCTATATCAATCTTTGAGCGTTTTGAGCTTTGTCCACAGATTTTTCTGCAGCGTGTTGGTCTCGTTGTCAAGTGTGATAAAGACCTCTGTTTTCTCCAAAATCGCAGCATCGGGATAGAACATCGGGTTGTTGCCTACCTCGGGGTCAAGCGCCTTGCGCGCCTCGGTCTGCGGCGTCGAATAGCCGATATATTCGGCGTTCGCCTTGGCAACATCCGTGCGGCACAGGAAGTTGATATACTGCTCCGCCTCGGTCTTGTGCGGAGAATTGGCGGTCACGCACATGGCATCCACAAAGAGGTTCGTGCCCTGATCCGGCACAAAATAGCCGATGTCCTTGTTGCCGTCCTCGCGGTAGATCATGATGGCGCCGTCACCGGAATAATAGGGCGCGATCCAACCTTCCTCGTTGATCATTTTCTGGAAAATCTGATCCATATAATAGCCCTGCAGCAGCGGTCTTTGCTCAGCCAGCGCCTCATAGGCTTTCTGAATTTCGTCGGCGTTTTTCGTGTTCATGGAGAAGCCCAGTTTTTTGAGCGCGATGGCGAAGGCGTCGCGCGGGTTGTCGAACATATAGATCTTTCCGCTGTATTTCTCG